>CAYYQQ010000071.1:0-13624 GCA_964473595.1 uncultured Steroidobacteraceae bacterium
GCAGCATCGAGATCGGCATTTCCGATCATGCGCAGGCGGCGCTCGGTGACCTGGTCTTTGTCGAAGTGCCGGAAGCAGGGCGAATGCTGTCGGTCGGCGACGCCTGCGCCGTCGTTGAATCGGTAAAAGCCGCGTCCGATGTCTACAGTCCCGTGGGCGGTGAAGTCCTCGCGGGCAATGACCTGCTCGCGACACAGCCGGAACTGATCAACCAGGATCCCTACGGCCAGGGCTGGATACTGCGACTACGGCCGACCGGCGCTGCCGGCGGCGCGGATCTTCTCGACGCTACGGCCTACGCGGCAGAAGTCGCCTCGGCGAGTTGACGATGCCATACATCCCGCATACCGACGAAGACGTGCGCGCAATGCTCGACCGCATCGGCGTCAAGGCTATCGACGACCTGTTCGACGAGATCCCGAAGGAACTGCGCGTGGATTCGCTGCCGGGCGTTCCGGCGGCATTGTCCGAGATGGAAGTGGCGCGCCTGGTCGCGGGGCGCGCGACCGCCGACGGCAGGCCGCTCAACTTCATCGGCGCGGGCGCCTACGAGCACCACATCCCGGCGCCGGTCTGGGCGCTCACGACACGCGGCGAGATCTATAGCGCCTATACGCCGTACCAGGCTGAAGCCAGCCAGGGCACCTTGCAGATCATGTACGAATTCCAGTCGATGATCGCCGGCCTGACTGCCATGGATGTGTCGAACGCTTCGCTCTACGACGGCGCATCAGCGCTGGCCGAAGCCTGCCTGATGGCGGTGCGTGCACACCGCCGCTCGAAATCCGCGCACATCCTGGTGCCGACCACCGTCAATCCGACCTGGCGGAACGTGGCGCGAGTCATCACCGAGGGCCAGGGCCTGGTGCTCGAGGAATTGCCCTACTGCACGGAGCAGGGGACGACGATTCCGCAGGCGCTTGCACGCTACGACGGACAGGACATCACGGCGCTTGTCATCCAGCAACCAAATTTCTTTGGCCAGCTCGAGGACGTAGATGCACTCTCGCGCTGGGCGCGCGCGAACGGCGCATTGATCATCGCGGTAGTCAATCCAGTGTCGCTTGCGCTGCTCGCGCCGCCCGGCGAATGGGGGGATGGCGGCGCGGATATCGCCTGTGGCGAAGCGCAACCCTTTGGCGTGCCGTTGTCCTCGGGTGGGCCCTATGTCGGCTTCATGGCGACGCGTATGGAACATGTGCGCCAGATTCCGGGTCGCATTGCCGGGCGCACCGTCGATCTCGACGGCAAGCCCGGCTTCACGCTGACATTGCAGGCACGCGAGCAACACATCCGGCGCGGCAAGGCGACCTCCAATATCTGCACGAATCAGGGACTGCTGATGACTGCGGCGACGATCTATCTGGCGCTGCTCGGCCCGGTGGGCCTTGAGCGGGTCGCGAGCGCCTGTGTCGCCCGCACCCGCGAGCTGGTCGCGGCACTCTCGCTCCTGCCGGGCCTGCGCTGCGCATTTGCGGGGCCGCGCTTCCATGAGGCCGTGCTCGTGCTCGACCGGCCGGTCGCGCCGGTACTCGAATTGCTCGCGGCGGAGGGCATCATCGGCGGCCATGACCTTGCCCGCGACTTCCCGGAGCTCGGCCATGCGCTGCTGGTCTGCGCGACCGAGACGCGTACCAGCGAAGATATCGAGGCCTATGCGCGGGCGCTCGGCCGCATGCTCGGTCGCGCGGCGGCGGCTTGAGGGTGACGGCGATGAAACAGCACGAGCCCCTGATTTTCGAGTTGTCGCGCAGCGGGCGTGCGGCGACGGCGCAGCATCCCCCGGTGACGGAGGCCGGTCTCCCCGCGCAGTTCCGGCGTCGCACGAGACCGGTGCTGCCGGAGGTTTCCGAACTGCAGGTGGTGCGTCATTACACGCGGCTGTCGCAGATGAATTTCAGCATCGACACGCAGTTCTACCCGCTCGGGTCCTGCACGATGAAGTACAACCCCAAGGCCTGTAATTCGCTGGCTATGCTGCCGGAATTTCTTGGCCGCCATCCGCTGGCACCGGTCAGCACCGGCCAGGGTTTCATGGCCTGCATGTTCGAATTGCAGGAGATGCTGAAGGCCGTGACCGGCATGGCCGCCGTGTCGCTGACGCCGATGGCGGGCGCGCAGGGCGAGTTCACCGGGGTCGCGATGATCCGCGCCTATCACCGCGTGCGCGGCGATACGGCCAGGAACGAGATCATCGTGCCGGATGCCGCGCACGGGACGAATCCGGCGACCGCGACCATGTGCGGCATGAAGATTCGCGAGATTGCAACGCTCCCGGATGGCGACGTGGATCTAGCCGCGCTCGACGCCGCGCTGTCGCCTGCGACTGCTGGCATCATGCTGACGAATCCCAGCACGCTCGGCGTGTTCGAGCGGCGCATCGTCGAGATCGAACGCAGGGTGCACGCGGCCGGTAGCCTGCTGTACTACGACGGCGCGAATCTCAATGCGATCCTCGGAAAGGTCCTGCCCGGTGTCATGGGCTTCGACGTGATCCACATGAACCTGCACAAGACATTCTCGACGCCGCACGGCGGTGGCGGTCCGGGTTCAGGCGCGGTGGGTGTCGGCAAGCGCCTGCTGCCGTACATGCCGGTGCCGGTCGTCGGTCGCGACGGCGAGCGATACCGCTGGTTCGACGAGCGCGACCTGCCGCAGTCGATCGGGCGACTGTCGGGATTCATGGGCAATGCCGGTGTGCTGTTGCGCGCGTATGTCTACATGCGCATCCTGGGCGCCGAGGGCATGCAGCGAGTCGCGGAGTTCTCGACGCTGAATGCCAATTACCTGATGGCGCGCCTGCGCGAGGCGGGTTTCGATCCAGCCTATCCTGATCGCCGTGCAAGCCACGAGTTCATCATCACGCTGCGCCGCCAGGCGCATGAGCTTGGCGTCAACACGATGGACTTTGCCAAGCGCCTGCTCGACTACGGCTATCATGCGCCGACCTCCTATTTTCCATTGCTCGTGCCGGAATGCCTGTTGATCGAGCCCACCGAAACCGAAACGCGCGAGGAACTCGATGGCTTTGTCGACGCGCTGGTGGCGATCCAGTGCGAGGCGGTGGCTGACGCCGCAATGGTCAAGGCGGCACCCTATACACTGCCGGTGCGGCGCCTCGACGACGTGCGCGCGGCAAAGCAACTCGACGTGGCCTGGAAACCGGCGCGCGTTTGAATACGCGGCCCGACAAGATGAAGGGCCCGGCGCGCCTCGCGCGCGCCTTCGGCAGTACCTGGCGCGGATTCGCTGCGGCCTGGCGCGAGGAAGAGGCATTCCGCCAGGAATGCCTGCTGGCGCTGATCGTCGTGCCACTGGGATGTTGGCTCGGGAAGAACGGAGTCGAGCGAGTGCTTCTGGCAGGCCCGATGTTCATCGTGCTGACCGTCGAGCTCCTGAACAGTGCCGTCGAGGCGACGGTCGACCGGATCGGCGCCGAACGGCATCCGCTTTCCGGCATCGCCAAGGAACTCGGTTCGGCCGCCGTATTCGTCGCCTTCGCGCTGCTTGTGCTGGCCTGGGCACTGGTGCTGTTGGACCGGGTCTGATCGCTCCGTGAGGTTGCAATGACGGCTTTGATCTGCGGTTCGCTGGCCTACGACACGGTGATGGTCTATCCGGGCCGTTTCCGTGACCAGATTCTTGCGAACAACATCCACATGCTGAATGTCTCATTCATGGTGCCGACGCTGCGCCGTTATTTCGGCGGCTGCGCCGGCAATATCGCCTACAACGTCAAGCTGCTGGGTGGTGAGGGCCATGCGATGGGCGCCGTCGGCCACGATTTCCGGCCCTACCAGGAATGGCTCGATTTCAATGGCATGTCCTCAAACTACGTGCGCGTGATCGACAACGAATACACGGCCCAGGCTTACATCACCACGGATCTCGACGACAACCAGATCACGGCGTTTCATCCCGGCGCGATGAATCATTCCCATCAACTGGAAGTGCCGGGCGACGCCGGCATCACGATCGGCATCCTCGCACCGGACGGACGCGAGGGCATGATCGTCCATGCCGCGCAATTTGAGCGCGCCGGAATTCCATTCATCTTCGATCCCGGCCAGGCCTTGCCGCTGTTTGGTGGCCAGGATATCGAGGCATTCATCGACCAGGCAGCCTGGTTGACGGTCAACGACTACGAGGCGCAGTTGCTCCAGGATCGTACCGGTCTGTCGACCCGGGACCTGGCCGCGCGGGTCAAGGCTTACGTAGTTACGCGCGGCCCCGAAGGCTCCCTGATCCATGCCGACGGCCGCACCATCGAGGTGCCAGCCGTGCGCGCGGCACAGGTCGTCGATCCGACCGGCTGCGGCGATGCCTATCGGGCCGGGATGCTGTACGGCCTGATGCGCGGCATCGACTGGGAGACGACCGGCCGAATCGCGTCCCTGATGGGGTCCATCAAGATCGCAAGTGTCGGCACACAACACCACCAACTCGCCCCCGGCGAATTCAAAGAGCGTTTCCATGCGGCATTCCAGTACCGGCTCGACTGAACACCCGATGCGTCGCCTGCTGCTGGTCGCGATTGCCCTGCTGCCATTCACGCAGGCTTCATCACAGGAAGCCGCACCCGGGTGGACCAGTACCCTGGAGCGCATTTCGACCGGTGTCGTCGCGATCCAGATTGACGAAACGCGCGCCTTCGATACCGAGTGGAATACGTCTTCGCAGGCCACCGGTTTCGTCGTCGATGCGAAGCGCGGCCTGATCCTGACCAACCGCCATGTCGTGACTTCCGGGCCGGTGACCGCGCTCGCCACATTCATCAATCGCGAGGAAGTCGAGCTGCAGCCGGTCTATCGCGATCCGGTGCACGATTTCGGCATCTACCACTACGATCCGTCGAAGCTGAAATTCATTCAGCCGGCGGAATTACCGCTGTACCCGGCTGGTGCGCAGATCGGTGTCGAGATCCGCGTGGTCGGCAACGACGCCGGCGAGCAGCTCTCAATCCTGGCCGGTACGCTCGCGCGCCTCGACCGTGAAGCCCCGGATTACGGCATCGGCAAGTACAACGACTTCAACACTTTTTACTACCAGGCCGCATCCGGCACCTCGGGCGGCTCGTCGGGTTCGCCAGTCATCGACATCCAGGGCCGTGTACTGGCACTGAATGCCGGCGGCTCGACCGACGCTGCCTCGAGCTTCTACCTGCCGCTGCCGCGCGTGGTGCGCGCACTCGCGCTGCTCAAGGCCGGTCAGCCGGTCAGCCGCGGCACTTTGCAGACCGTGTTCCGCTACACGCCCTACGATGAACTGCGCCGCCTCGGCCTGCCTGCCGCGGTCGAATCCAGGGCGCGCACCACGGCCCCGGCGCGTACCGGTATGCTGGTGGTGACGGAGGTGCAGCCGGGAGCAGTGGCCTACGGCCAGCTCGCGGTCGGCGACATCCTGGTGGCCATTGACGGCCGGCCGGTCACCGATTTCGACGCATTGGATGCGCTGCTCGACGACAGCGTGGGTGGAGAGCTTGAACTGACCGTCGTGCGCGGTGGCGATTCGCGGACAGTGCGGTTGCCGGTGCAGGACCTGTACGAGATCACGCCCGACGAATACCTGGAGATCGGCGACGGCATCCTGCACACGCTGTCCTGGCAGATGGCGCGGCACATGAATGTGCCGGTCGCCGGCGTCTATGTCGCGAATGCAGGCTACATGTTCAGCTCCGCAGGCATCCCGCGCGGCGCCGTGCTGACCGAACTGGACGGGCGTCCGATGACGAATCTCGCCGATGCGCTGGCCGTGTTCCGCACGCTGGGCGACGGGCAGCGTGTGACGGTGCGCCACTTCACGATGGAAGAGACCCGTTCTCCGCAGCTCAAGTCGCTTCGAATCGACCGTGACTGGTTTCCGGCACGCCACTGCAAGCGTGACGACTCGATCGGGCTGTGGCCATGCGAAGTCGTGGCGGCAGGGCCGGACGCTCCACCACCGCAGCCCGGCACCACACAGTTCGCGCACACCGGTGATCGGCTGGTCGATACGCTGGCGCCGTCGCTCGTGTTGGTCGAATTCAGCATGCCGTATTCCGTGTCCGGCGTGACCGAGCGCAATTATCACGGCACCGGGGTCGTCATCGACGCGGAACGTGGTCTGGTCGCCGTGGATCGCAACACGGTGCCGGTCGCGATCGGCGATGTACGCCTGACATTTGCCAGCACGATCGAGGTGGATGGCCACGTTGAGTACGTGCATCCGCTGCACAATCTTGCGGTCGTGCGCTACGACCCGAAGCAGCTGGGCGACACGCCGGTGCGTGCGGTGCGTTTTGCCGACCGGCTACCGGTCACCGGCGAGACCGTCAATGTCGTCGGCCTGCACGCGGATAACCGGGTGGTCTCGCAGCAGGCGACCGTCGCATCAATCGGGCCGGTTGCTTTTCCGTTGTCGCGCACGCTGCAATTCCGCGACGCCAACCTGGAAGTCATCAGCCTGGTGAATGGGCCGGCGGATTTCGACGGCCTGATTGCCGACCGTCACGGCGACGTCGTGGCCTTGTGGTCGAGTTTCGCCTACGAGAACGGCCGCGAGCTCGAGCAGCAGAACATGGGCATCCCGGCCAGCATGGTGCAGGACATGCTGGAGCACGCGCGCGACGGACGGCCGCTCTATTCCGCGGAAACGGAGTTCGGCCTGCTGTCACTCGCGGAGGCGCGCCGGCTCGGGCTTGGTGAACAGTGGATCGAGCGCCTGACGGCACACAATCCGCAGCGCCGCCAGGTGCTGACGATCGAGCGGCTGGTGGCGGGCTCGCCCGCTGCGCAAAGCCTCGTGCAGGGCGACCTGCTGCTCGCCGTCGATGGCCGGGTCGTCAACAGCTTCAGTGACGTGAGCACTGCCGTGCGTGCGCCGCGCGTCGAGCTGACCGTGTGGCGCTCCGGCGCCGAACTCGTGGTCCCGCTCGACACCGTGCTGCTGTCGGGACGCGACATTGATCGGGTATTGATATGGGCAGGCGCGACATTGCAGGAGCCGCATCGGGCGATTGCAGCGCAACGCGGGATCCGGCCGGACGGAATCTTCATCGCGTTCTTCATGTATGGTTCGCCCGCGGCGCGCTACAAGCTGTGGGCTGGCCGCCGCATCACCGAAGTCGACGGCACCCCGGTACCCGATCTCGATGCCTTCATCCGCGCGGTCTCCGGGCGACCGGACCATTCGTCGCTGCGCCTGAAGACGGTCAGCTGGAATGACGCCGTGGAAGTGATCACGCTGCGTCTGGACCGTCATTACTGGCCCGCCTACGAGCTGCGCCGCAATGCGACGGGCTGGCAGCGCGTGCCGCTGGAGTGAGCGCGGCGGATGCTGCCCGACCCCGCCCGGATCGAAGAGGCCGTTGCGCTGCTGAATGCCGGCGAGCTCGTGGCATTCCCGACGGAAACCGTCTATGGGCTCGGCGCGGATGCACGAAATCCCGTGGCGGTCGCCAGGATCTTCGCGGCCAAGGGCCGCCCGGTCAGTCATCCGCTGATCGTTCACGTCAGTAGTCTCGCGGCGGCGCAGGAATGGATCGCGGATTTGCCCGACTCAGCCAGGCGACTGGCCGAGGCATTCTGGCCGGGGCCGCTGACAATCGTGCTGCCGAAGGCCTCCGGTGTCCCGGCGCTGGTCACTGGCGGCCAGTCAACGGTGGCATTGCGCGCGCCCGCCCATCCGGTTGCGCGCGCGCTGCTCGCCGCCTTTGGCGGCGGCATCGCGGCCCCGTCGGCGAATCGCTATGGCCGCATCAGCCCGACCCGTGCTGCCGATGTGTACGAGGAGCTCGGCGATCGTGTGGCACTGGTGCTCGAGGGCGGCGCTTGCGAAGTGGGGCTCGAATCCACGATCGTCGCCTGCCTCGGCGGGTGCGTCACACTCCTGCGACCCGGCGCGATTTCGCGATCGCAACTCAGGGACGTCGTGGGCGAGGTCGCTAACGCCGATGCGGCTTCTCCACGCGCGCCGGGCCGCGATCGCTCGCACTACGCGCCACGCACCGTGCTGGCGGTCATCGAAGCAGCACGGTTGCGGTCGGAGATCGAGCGCGCGCTCGCCTCAGGCGAGCGGCTTGCAGTGCTAGCTCGTAGCGGCGCACCGGTTGCATCGGATCAACTGGTCTGGCGTCAGTTGGGAAATCGACCCGCCGAATATGCTCGCGCGCTTTATGCGGCGCTGCGCGAACTCGACCGCGCGGGCGCGGCGCGAATACTTGTGGAAGATGTGCCGGACGACGAGCCCTGGGCCGCGATCGCCGACCGGCTCCGGCGCGCCGCCGCGCAGGGCGCGGACGGCGCGGTGACCGACGCTACTTGATCCGGACGCTCTCGGTCAGGATCGAATTGATGTCGGCGATGCCCTTGTCATCGAGCGTGCCGGCCGCAAGCTGCAGCCGCAGGACATTCAGCAGGTAGTCGTAACGGCTGCGCGAATAGTTGGTCTGCGCCTCGAACAGCCGCCGGCGCGCTTCTAATACGTCCACCGACGTGCGGGTGCCGACCTCGTAGCCTGCTTCGGTCGCCTGCAGCGCGGTCTTTGTGGATTCGACCGCCTGGCGCAGCGACTGCACGCGTGCGACCTCGGCGTTGACGCCGAGGAAGGCGTCACGCGTTTCACGCTCGGTCTCGCGCGCGGTGCGCTCCAGCCGTTCCCGCGCGGCCAGGTGCCGGTACTGCGCCTGCCGTACGCGCGAGGAGGTTGACCCGCCCAGGTAGATCGGCACCGTGACCTGCAGTGAAGCGATCGTTTCGCGGGTATCCGAGTCGTCCTGGCCCACGGTCGTACCCGTGATGTCGGCCTGGGACTCGAAACCCGAACGCGAGACGACCAGATCGAGGCTTGGGAAATGCCCGCCGCGCTCGGCACTGATGTCCTGGCGCGTGATATCCGCGGCGAGCCGGCTGGAGGTCAGCCGCGCATTCTGGTTCATCGCGAGTTGCACCCAGTCCTCGGCATTTGCAGGATCGGGTCCGGCGAGCGGCATGTCAGCGCCGGGTCTCGAGAGCTCATCGAAGGTGTTACCGGTCAGTGCGCGCAGCTGTTCCTGCGCCGTCGCGAGAATGCGCTTGGCCTGAATCAGCGTCGCCGCTGCGGAATCAAACGCTGCCTTGGCTTCCTGGACGTCGGTCACGGCGATCAGGCCGACTTCAAAGCGTTTTTCCGACTGCTCGAGCTGGCGCGCGATGGCATCATACGCGGCCTGTCCTGCCTCCAGCGTGTCCTGCGCAGCCAGCACAATGAAGTAGGCTTCCGATGTCCGGATGACCAGGTCCTGCTGCGCCGCGTGATAGTCCGCCTCGGCCTGCGCGCTCTCGGCGTCCGCGCGCTTCAGGGCGGCCCAGTTCTCCCAGCGGAATACGCTCTGGCGCAATGTCAGGTTCCAGCTCTCGCTAGTTCCATCGCGGCTCAGCTGTTGCGGCACAGTCGGAAGGCCGGGAGCGATGAATGTGCTGGTGCCATCCGATGAACTGTCGTCATAGCGCCCGCCGGCGGTCACCTGTGGCAGCAGGGCGGAAAGTGCCTGCGGCTTCGATTCCCTCGCGGCGAGGCGATTCGCTTCCGCTTCACGGATGATCGGATCGTTCTTCAGCGCCTGCTGGTAAATCGAGCCGAGATCGGCGGCACCTGCTAGCGGCGCGACGCCGAGCGGCGCGGCTGCGAGGCTGGTGGCCAGCAGGATGGAACGGATGCAAAGCCTGGTGTTCATGCGAGGACTTTCCTTGGCAAGGTGGGCGAGGACAACTACTGTTCTACTAATGTATATCACTATATGACCCTCTGCAATGCCCCCTGGGAGGTCAAACGACGGTTCATTGGCGGCTAGAAGTGAAAACGCACCGCCGGCGTCGCGTTGCGGAGCGGCTCGATGCAGGTCTCGAACAGGGTTTCGCTGAGCCAGGCATCGACGGCCGTGCGCGTGATGAGCCGCGCTTCCATGACCGGCGGCGAGCCGACCACGACAAACAGGCGTCCGCCGACTGCAAGGGCGCGTTCGAATCGCGGATCGTAAACCGGCAATGAGCCGGTCACGGCGATTGCCTGGTAGTGGGGATCGAAGCCGCGATTCATCGCATCGGCGCAGGCGACCCGGACGCGCGTGACGCCCAGCCGCGCAAGCGCGCGCGCCGCGCCGTCGGCAAGTTCGGCATGAATCTCCATGCTTTCGACGTCGCCGGTGAGGTATTCAATGCAGGCTGCGAAAAAACCGGTGCCGGTGCCGATCTCGAGCACGCGCTCGCCGCGTTCCAGTCCGAGCGCCTGCAGCACGCGGCCTTCGATCTTGGGCTGCAGCATGAATTCGCCGTGTCCTATCGGGATGGCGGTGTCAGCGAAGGCGACACCGCGATAGGCCTCGGGCACGAAATGCTCGCGCGGAACCGCCGCGAGTGTTTCCAGCACCCGTGGATCGAGCACCTCCCAGGTGCGGACCTGCTGGTCGATCATCTGCCGGCGCGCGGCGTCGAATTTCTCGATCATTCTGCTCCTGGCATGGGGCGCTGGCGTGAATCCCCTAACCATTATGGTGAATCGCGCGGGGCGTTAGTACAAGCCTGAGATATGCTGCCTGAGACCGCGTAAGACAACATATTCGACGGTACCGCAGCTACCCAGCCTGCGAGGAAACCGAAGGGGATGACAGGCCGCATGACGGTCCCGGTGATCGCTGGTGCCGGATTCGCGATTGTCGCTGCCGTGCTCGCCGTCGTCATCCTGCTGCAACGGCGCGCACTGCGCCGGCTCGTGAACGAGGCCGAAACAGAGCATCAGACCGCCCGCGGACGTGGGGTCGCGGGTGCCGATGTCGCGCGCGCGATGCTCGACGGCATGCGCGAGCCTGCACTCCTGCACGGCGATCGAATCGAGGCGGTCAACAAGGCCTTCGCGACACTCGCGGGCATTCCGATGGCGGACATGCTGGGGCGCAATCTGGCGGACCTCGTCGCGCCGGAGTACGCGGAGCTCGTGACCCTCGCCATCGCGCGCGCCCTGTCCGGCGAATCCGGGCCGGCGTTGACCGAGGTCGAGATGTCCGACAGCCACGGCCAGGTCACGCGCCTGGAACTTGCCGGCACCGCGCTCGATTCCGGCGGCCGCCAAGTCGTGCTGCTGAGTGCAGTGGAGATGCTGCCGCACCATGAAACGCCGGGGCAGTCTTTGCTGCCGGGCCGCGCGCAGTTCGCACTCGATTCGCTCGGCGAAGGCCTGATGACGACCGATGCGCAGGGCCGGGTCGATTACATGAACAGATCCGCCGAGGCGCTGACTGGCATCCGGCGCGAGGAGGCGCTCGGTCAGCTGTTCAGCGCGCTGGTCGGTTTCGTCGACGAGCACGATCGCCGGTCGCTGGCGGATCCGGTACAGCAATGCCTGGGTTCCGGAAGCCGCGCCACGCTCGGCCGGCGGGCGCTGATGATCGCACGCACGACCGGCAACGAACTTGGAGTCGAAGCGTCGGCATCGCCGATCCGCGGCGGGGAAGGGGAGATCGCCGGCGCTGCCGTCATGCTGCACGATGTCAGCGAGCTGCGTGGCTTGACACAGCAGATGTCCTATCAGGCGAGTCACGACGCGCTGACCGGGCTGGTCAATCGCCGCGAATTTGAACGCCGCCTCGGCGAGGCCCTCGAGACTGCGCGCGCCGGCCGGCAGGGCCACGTGATGTGTTATCTGGACCTCGACCGCTTCAAGGCGGTCAACGACACCAGCGGCCACCTCGCGGGCGACAACATGCTGCGCGAGGTCGCGGCGCTGATCCGCGAGGCGGTGCGCGATTCGGATACCGTCGCGCGTCTTGGCGGCGACGAGTTCGGCGTGCTGCTGGTCGGCTGCCCGCTCGAGAAGGCACGCCAGATCGCCGACGACATCTGGCGCGCGATCGGCGAATACCGCTTCGTCTGGAAGGACCGGATCTTCAGCGTCGGAGTCAGTCTCGGCCTGGTCGAATTGACGGGCGAGAGCAATTCGCAGGAAGAGATCATGAATGCGGCGGATTCGGCCTGCTACGTCGCCAAGCGGCAGACCGGCAGCCACGTCCACGTCTACTCCTCGCACGACGAGGCCGTCGCGCGCAGCCGCGGCGAGATCCACTGGCTGCAGCGGCTGCAGGCGGCGCTGCGCGACGGGTTCTTCGAGCTTTATCTGCAGCCAATCGAACCGACTCGCCCGGGCTCGATCGGCGGGCCGGCGATGGAAGTATTCGTGCGGCTGCACGACGAGGGCCAACCGGTCCTGCCGGCAGAGTTCTTTCCGGCCGCGGAACGCTATCGCCTGATGTCGTTGATCGACCGCTGGGTGCTCGGCGCAGCGCTCGCGGCGCTTGCGGCCGGCGCGATCCGGATACCTCCCGGGCGTAGCCTGTGCATCAATGTGTCCGGGCAGACCCTGGCCGACCCGACATTCCTGGAATTCGTCGTCGAGGAACTGGACCGCAGCGGCGTGGCGCCGCAGCAGATCTGCTTTGAGGTGGCGGAAACCTCGGTCATCGGCAACCTGGAACAATCGCGGCGCTTCATCGACGTGCTGCACGGCATAGGCTGCCGATTCGCGCTGGATGACTTCGGTACGGATCTCGGCGGCTTCGCCAACCTGAAGCAGCTGCCGATGGACTACCTGAAGATCGATGGCTCATTCATGCGCGACCTGGCGCGCGATTCGGTCAACCAGGCGATGGTCACCGCCGTGATCGGCATGGCGCGCACGCTGAATTTCCGGCTGATCGCCGAGCAGGTCGAAGACCAGCCGTCGCTCGAGGCGGCGCGCGCGATGGGCATCGATTTCGTGCAGGGCCACGCCGTCGGCCGGCCGCGGCCATTGGCGCCCGCAGCCTAGAAGACACTCGCCCGCTCCGGCGATGATCCGGTGTCGCCGGGCACGCCTGACCGAAACAAGCCACGAAACCGATCGCGGTAACGGATGGGTTCAATGCGCTCTCCGCTCAAGGTCCGGCTCGAGCCCCAAGCCGACGGATCTCGATCTTCGCGGTGGTAGTGATCGCATCCTTTAGCGCGAAGGATTATTATATTTCGGTCGTAATATTACCAGAGGCCGTCTGCGCAACGGCTCGTTTCCTGGATTAGAGGATCATGCCTGTGAGCACAGTCAAGACGCTTGGCCTGCTGGGAACCGGCGTGATAGGGGCGGGCTGGGCTGCGCGGGCGCTCCATTTCGGCGTCAACGTCATTGCCGCGGACACCAAACCCGAGATGGAGGCCTGGCTGCGTTCTGCGGTTGCGAATGCAGAACCTGCCCTC
Source organism: uncultured Steroidobacteraceae bacterium (assembly GCA_964473595.1). Classification (GTDB taxonomy): domain Bacteria; phylum Pseudomonadota; class Gammaproteobacteria; order Steroidobacterales; family Steroidobacteraceae; genus SCUD01. The sequence continues at coordinate 13,236 of CAYYQQ010000071.1, forward strand.
GCGCGCTTGATTACCGCGCCGCTTCCACCCAAAGGCCAATTGTCATTTACCACGGACATCATGCAGATGGCACGCGCCGCGGATTTTATTCAGGAGAATATCCCGGAGCAGCTGGAACTCAAGCAGCGGGTCCTCGGGGACATCAGCCGGCATACACGCCCGGGAGTCATCATTGCCTCCAGCACCTCCGGGCTGATGCCGAGCGATCTTCAGCGCTCGATGCAGTTGCCGGAAAGGTTCTGCGTCGCCCACCCGTTCAATCCGGTCTATCTGCTGCCATTGGTTGAAATCGTGGGCGGCGAGCTGACAACGGCCGCCACGCTCCAGACCGCAAGCGATTTTTTCAGGTTCATCGGCATGCATCCCTTGCGGGTGCGCAAGGAAATTCC
>CAYYQQ010000072.1:0-13582 GCA_964473595.1 uncultured Steroidobacteraceae bacterium
TCGACGCTCTGCCTGCGCTGCAGGCTGCGGTCGGCGAGACCGATGCCCCAGGCCGACAGCACGCCGGCCAGCGGATGAATCAGTATCTCGCCGATGCCGAGCGCTTCCGCGACCCGGCAAGCGTGCTGCGGAGCGGCGCCGCCATAGCAGAACAACGCAAATTCGGCTGGATCGTGGCCCTGGCGCACCGAGACATGGCGGATCGCGCGCGCCATCGTCTCGATCGCCACATCGAGGAACCCCGCCGCAAGACTGTCGGCAGAGGTGGGCGCATCGGTTTCTGCCGACACGAGTGCCGCGAGTTCGTCGAAACGCTGTCGCACGATGTTCCCGTCGAGCGGCAGATTGCGGCCTGGGCCGAACACTGCGGGGAAGAACTCGGGGCGGATCCGGCCGAGCAGCACCTGCAGGTCGGTGACCGTGAGTGGGCCACCCTGGCGATAGCAGGCAGGACCAGGAATCGCGCCGGCTGATTGCGGCCCGACCCGCAGGCGACCGCCCTCGAAGTGCAGCATGGAGCCGCCACCGGCCGCGACCGTGTGGATATTCATCATCGGTGTCTGCAGGCGCACACCGGCAATCGTGGTTTCGTATCGCTGGGGACAGCCGTTGTCGTAAAGCGCCACGTCGGTCGAGGTTCCGCCCATGTCGAACGCAATGAGCCGTGACCGCCCGAGCGCCTTGCCGGCGCGCGCGGTGCCGACCAGGCCGCCGGCGGGGCCGGAGAGCACGGCGTTCGATGCCCGAAATGCCTCCGGCGCGACGAGGCCGCCATTGCTTTGCATGAATTGCAGCGGCACCTCGCGGAACCGTTCGCCCAGGCCGTCGCGGAAACTACAGGCGTAGCGCGCCAGCAGCGGGGTGAGGTAGGCATCGACGACTGTCGTGTCGCCGCGGCTGACCAGTCGGATCAGCGGTGAGGATTCGTGCGAGGTGACAACGTCATTGAAGCCGGCTCGTCGTGCAATCCGAGCCGCGCGCCGCTCATGATCCGGGTAACGGTAGCCATGCATCAGCACGATCGCGACGCTGCGGATTCCCGCATTGCGCAGGCGCTCGAGGTCCGTGGCGAGCCGCTTCTCGTTGAGTGGCCGCAGGACCTCGCCTTCCGCCGTGAGCCGCTCCTCGGCCTCGATGACCTCGCGATACAGCGGCTGCGGAAGGTCTATCCGCAACCGGAAGAGTTCCGGGCGATTCTGGTAGCCGATCGCGAGTGCATCGCGAAACCCGGCCGTGATAACGAGTGCGGTCGGCACGCCGCGGCGCTCGAGCAGCGCATTGGTCGCGACGGTCGTACCGATGCGGATTACCTCGATCGCGGGATCCGCGCCGCCATGTCTTTTGAGCAGCGCCAGGACGCCGGTAACTCCTGGATCGCGGTCGGCGAGGGGATCTTCGGACAGCCGCTTCTCGACGATCAGCCGGCCGTCGGGCGCACGCGCGATGATGTCAGTGAATGTGCCGCCGCGGTCGATCCAGAATTGCCAGCCGCGTGTTCCACTCATGAAAGAGATGATTTCAGGGGGTCCAGCGCCCCGCCCGCCAGCCGCTCGCAGGTGTGCCGGTAGCCGATCTCGATCGCGCGCTCGAAGGATTTCCAGTCGAGCAGGTCCAGCGATTCCAGGGGCGGCATCAGCAACAGATCACTCTGGCCGCGACGCTCCTGTGTCGCGGTCGTGCTGTTGACCATGCCCGACCGCCACAGGATCTGCAAGATGTTGGGACGCTTGCGCCTGCCGCGCTGGCGGCTTATCAGATTCCAGAACGAAGGCGCTTCGGTCGCATCGATGTCCGTCGTGAATGTCGGGTCGGTGGCGACATCCACGCCGATCACCGGGCCACGGCCCTTCGCGCGCATGACGTCGACCGGCAGGTTGTTCATCGTGCCACCGTCCACGAACACCTCGCCGCCGTGGAACACCGGTGGCAGGACGCCGGGGATTGCGACCGACGCACGCAGCCAGCGCCACAGCAGGCCCTGCTCGTGCACCGCGATGCGGCCGCTCGTCAGATTCGAGGAAACACAGAAGAACGGCAGCGGCAGGTCCTCAATGTCGATGTCCCCCAGTTCGCGACGCAACAGCAGTCCGACCTTACGGCCCGAAACCAGCGAGACGAGTGGCCAGGTGAAATCCGAGAGCGGATTCGTATCCACGAAGCTGCGGCGAAAGCGCTCGAACAACTCGCCGTCGGTCCAGTCGGCCGCGACACCTGCCGCGAGGATGCCGCCCATGCTTGAACCGCCGACCAGATCGATCGGCACGCCGTGCTCGCGCAGTGCGCGTACCACACCCAGATGCGCGAATCCGCGCGCGCCCCCGCCAGAAAGCACCAGACCCACAGCCCGGTGCGTCATCAGCCGCACGATGCGCGGCATGTCGGCAGGCCCCCGCAGGTGATGGCAGGGCACGCCCGGAAGGATCGGGCGCCAGCGTGCTGCCGCGCCGTTGACGATGCTGCCTTCATGGATCAAAAGAAGCTCGGCCCGTTGCGCGGCATGTGCGTGCCGCTCGAGTTCGGGCCAGGGCCCGGCCTCGTCTCGTGCACGCACGGCGAGCAGCAGCACGTCCGCCTGACGCACGCACAATTGTGTCCATGGGGTGTCGCCGGGTTCGGCGGCGTAGACGACGAAGTCGTTGCGCGACTCGACTTCATGGAACCACTGGCTGCTATGCCGGCCTGCTCGTGCGCTGCCGACCAGGTCGACGCGACCCAGCCGGGAAAGTGCCTGGACCAGCCCGGCCGTGAGTGCCGCGACGTCGATGCCCGGATCGTGCGGGATGACGGTGATCGTGCGCGGTGCGGCCGGGGCGGATCTGCGTGCGGGGGCGTTGTCGAGCAGCCGTTCGACCGACAAGCGCGCGAGCCGCAGGATTGCCTCGGGATGGGACAGCAGTACGCGCTCGAATGTGCCCGACGCCAGTCGCGCCATTTCGGAGTCGCGCAGCGCCCGTACGGTCGCGGCGCGCGGGCGCGCGACGATCAGGCCCATCTCGCCGACGGTCTCACCCGCCGCGATACGGCCGATCAGCTCGCCACCAACGCCAAAGACGCCGAGACAGCCGCTAACCACGAAGTAGACGGAATCGGCCGGCGTGCCGGCCTCAAATAACAGGCTGCCACCGGGCAGCAAGATCCATTCGAGCTCGGCTACCGCGGCGTCGATGACGGCTTTCGGCAGCCCGGAAAACAAGGGCAGCGAAGCCAACATCGCCCAGGGATTGGCCGTTGGATCGACCTGGGTCCGTTCGTCCTGTGCATCCACGGCAGGTGGACGATAGCACGGCGCGGCTACAATCATTGGTGATGGCTGACACAGATCGGAAGCTGCTGGAGCGCATCTGGAAGGAGGTCGCGAGGATTCCGCGCGGCCAGGTTGCGAGCTATGGCGGCATCGCGCGACGCGCAGGCCTGCCGCGCCGCGCGCGGCTGGTCGGGCATGCGCTGAAAGTGGCGCCCGACGGGCTGCGGCTGCCCTGGCATCGCGTCATCAATGCGCGCGGTGCGATCAGCTTTGCGCCGGGTTCGCGGCCGTACCGGTTGCAGCGCGAGAAGCTGGAACAGGAGGGCGTGCGGTTTCACAATGGTCGCGTGGATCTGGCGAGCCATGAAATGACGGATGACCTCGACGCGCTGCTGTGGCGACCGCGCCGGGACTGATACCATCGGCGTGACCGGGGCCTGGAGCGGATCATGTCGAGTCGTCACGTGGTGTTTTCGCACGGGCTGGAAAGCAGCCCGTGGGGAACCAAGATTTCCGCGATGGCGGAAGTTGCGAAGAGCGAAGGCTGGAATGTCGATTCAGTCGATTATCGCGGCGTCACCGACCCGCGCGATCGGGTCACCAGGCTGCTGAGCTTCTGCCGCGACATTCGCGGCGACCTGGTGCTGGTCGGCTCGAGTCTCGGCGGCTATGTCGCGACCAGCGCATCGGCGCTGCTGCATGCGCGCGGCCTGTTCCTGATGGCGCCTGCGTTCTACATGCCGGGCGCCGAGGAGCTGACCGCAAAGCCGGCGCCGTGCCCGAAAACGATCGTACACGGCTGGCGCGATGATGTGGTGCCGGTCGAGAACAGCATCAAGTTCGCTCGCGAGCACAGCGCGACGCTGCACATCCTCGACTCCGATCACCGCCTGCACAGTGAACTTTCTTTCGTTAACTACCTCTTCGAATACTTCCTTGTGGCACTCGATCTGCCAAAGCGGCGCTGAGCTCGCGCGCGGCTTCAGCGCCGGTCGGGCCGGCTCGTTCGCTCAGCCGATCTTTATTCGCTCACTCGCCGCCCGCCCGGCGCATCTGCCGCGCGGGTTTCAGTGCCGGCGTCGGATCGCGCGTGCGGCGAGGCGGTCAACAATTCCTGGGGCAAGGAGTTTCAGCCATCGTAGCGCGCGCGCACGAAGCGATGTCAGCACGAGCCGGCGGCGCTGCAGGGTCGCGCGCAGGATGATCTGAGCACATTCGTCGGCGGTCATGATCTTCGCTTCCTTCATCGGGCTGACGCCGAGCGGCTTGCCGTCGGGTCCGATCGCGCGGCGGTGAATTTCGGAGCGCACGAAGTCGGGCGCGACGACCGTGACGCTGACTCCCTGGTCGGCGAGCTCGATGCGCAGCGAATCGAAGAAACCAATCATCGCGTGCTTGGATGCAGAATAGCCGGTGCGCGTGGGCACGCCGACCAGGCCCGCAAGGCTCGATATCGCCACGATCCGCCCGCGCGCCGCGACGAGTGCGGGCAGTGCCCGCCAGGTCAGCCACGCAGCACCGAGATAGTTGGTGCGCATCAGGCGCTCCAGCAACTCTGGATCTTCGAGCTCGTCGAGTCTCGACCACATCGTCGATCCGGCGTTGTGCAGCAGCACGTCGATCGTTCCAAAGCGCGTGAGCGTCGCGTCGATCAAGGCCGTGCAATCGGCGCGCCGCGAGACATCGGTCGGCACGCGCAGGACTTGCGCGCCGCGCGCGATGCATTCCTGTGATAGCGATGCCAGGCGCTCGGCACTCCTGGCCGCGAGCACGAGGTGCGCCTTGGCGGATGCGAGTGAGAGCGCAAGCGAGCGGCCGATGCCTTCGGATGCACCGGTCAGCACGACCACCTTGCCTTCGAATGAGTCCATGGCGTGCAGGATCGCGCTAAACTCCATGACTTGTCGACCCGGGAGGACTGCGATGCGCGCGATCTGGATGGTTGGGGCATTTGCGGCGCTCGCAATAGCCGGCTGCGGCAAGAGCGAGCCCGGGCCGGAAGAACCGCCGATGAAGGTGGAAGATACCGTGTTCGGTGACCTGGTCGGCACGCAGGACAAGGCCCGTGACCGGACCAATGCGGCCGTCGAAGCGCACAAGGCTGCGCTCGAGGCGCAGATCAGCGAAAGCGAAGACTCAAAACCCGAAGAATGAAGCGTCTGCTCGGGCTCGATCGCACTTTTCTGTGGGCACTGCGCGGCGTCCTGCGCGTGTTCGTACGGGCAAACGTCGTGCCGGAGGACGCGCTCGTCCGCCTCCATGGCCGCGCCCGCCCGCTGCTCTACGTGCTGGAAGAGCGCAGCATGTCGGACCTGCTGGCGCTCGAGCAGGCCTGCATGGACGGCGGATTGCGTCGGCCCGGCAAGCGCCTGCAATTGCGCGAGCTGCGCCTGCCTCGCTCGGTGGTTGCGATGGAGCGGCGCGCCGGCGTGCTGCGCCGCCGCGCTGACCGGCGCACGCCGCCGGAACTCGCGAGCGCCGTCGCAGCGGCAGGCATGGACCCCGCACTCGAGCTGGACATCGTTCCGGTCGCGGTCTATTGGGGCCGCGCACCACAGCGCGAGCGGTCCTGGCTGCGCCTGATCCTGTCGGAGAACTGGGCGTTGGTCGGCCCATTCAGGCGATTGCTGTCTATCGTCTTCAACGGCCGCAATACGCTGATCCGGTTCGGTGAGCCCCGCGCGCTTCAGAATTATTCTGCGTCAGCTGCCGACGGTGCGCGTGGCGCGCGCCGGCTGCTGAAGGAACTGCGTGCGGAATTCCAGCACATGCGTGCGGACACATTGGGTCCCGACCTGTCGACGCGGCGCGCGATCGTCGCGCAGGTGCTGAGGACGCGCGCGGTGCGCCAGGCGGTGCGCCAGGAGATCCGCGACTCGAAGGCCTCGCGTCGCGACGGCCTGCGGGCCGCGCGCCGCCACGCGCTCGAGATCGCAGCGGATTATTCACATGCGTTCGTGCGGGTCGCCGATCGGGTCCTGAATCGGATATTGACCAGGGTCTACGAAGGCGTCGAGGTCAAGAACGCCGAATACCTCGACCGGCTGCCGCCCGCCTGCGAAATCGTCTACGTCCCCTGCCATCGCAGCCACATCGACTACTTGCTGCTGTCGTACGTCATCTACCAGCGCGGTTACGCGGTGCCATATGTCGCCGCCGGCATCAACCTGAACCTGCCGGTCATCGGGCGCTTGCTGCGCAAGGGCGGTGGGTTTTTCATACGCCGCAGCTTCCGCGGCAGCGGGCTGTACCCGATCGTTTTCATGAAGTATGTCGACGTGATGATGAATCGCGGCCACGCGTTGGAGTTCTTCATCGAGGGTGGCCGCAGCCGCACCGGCAGGCTGCTGCAGCCGCGCACCGGGATGCTGAGCATGACGGTGCGCAGCTTCCTCCGCGATGCGCGACGGCCGGTCGCCTACGTGCCTGCGTACTTCGGATACGAGCGCCTGCTGGAGGGCGAGTCGTACATTGACGAGCTTTCGGGCCGGCCCAAGCAGAATGAAACCGTGCGCGGGCTGCTGCGCGTGCTGCCGCGGCTGCGCCAGCAGCTGGGTCGCGTGTTCATCAGTTTCGGCGAACCGCTGCTGCTCGACGGCGTGCTGGACGGACTGAAACCCGACTGGCGCGATGACGTGAAGGACGAGAATGCGCGCCCTGCCTGGTTCGGCGATGCGGTTGACACGGTCGCGGTCGAGATCATGCGCAGGATCAATGGTGCGGCGGCGGTCACCCCGATTAACCTTCTCTCGGTGGCACTGCTCGCGGCGCCGCGTCAGGCGATGATCGAGAGCGATCTCGAGAAGCAACTGCAGTTGTACATCGACCTGCTGCGTGCATTTCCATACTCACCGGACGTTTCGGTCGCGGCTGAAGACGGTGCCTCGATCATCCGGCGTGTCGAGCAGATGGGCATGCTGGAGCGGCGTGCGCACCCGCTCGGCGACGTGCTGCGGATGGTCGAGCAGAACGCGGTGCTCGCGACTTACTACCGTAACAATGTCCTGCACCTGTTCGCGCTGCCGTCACTGGTCGCCTGCGCTTTCCTGAACAATTCCACGATGCGCCACGAGGATGTGCAGCGGCTCGTCTGGCGCGTCTATCCGTACATCCGTGCGGAACTGTTCCTGCGCTGGCGTGAAGACGAATTGGCAGGCGCAGTGGACGGTGTTCTCGCGGCGCTGGCGGGGCACGGCCTGCTGGAGCGTTGTGCCGATGGCGTGTCCTGGCGCCGGCCGACCACCGGCAGCGCGGAGGCCGTGCGCCTGTCGGTTCTTGCACAGGCGACGATCCAGACCATCGAGCGTTATTACCTGGCCATCGCGCTGTTGCTGCGCGCCGGGCGCTCGGCGCTGACAGTGGAGGCGCTGGAGAAGCGCTGCGTCACGATGGCGCAGCGCATGTCCATGCTGTACGGGCTGGCCGCCCCTGAATTCTTCGACCGGGCGATGTTCCGGGACTTCATCGAACTCCTGCGCCAGCGCGGCGTGATCCGGCTGGATGGTGATGGGCTGCTGTGCTACGACGACTTGCTGTTTGCGGTCGCGGAAGACGCCCGTATCGTGCTGTCAGAACAGATCCGCAACAGCATCCTGCAGGTCACCCACAGCTGAGGCCTGGTGGCCTTTTGCACTGCAAAGCAGGAGCGTGGCCCGCGTCTGCGACTTGCGCTGCGCTAATGGCACCGCTTCCACTGATATATCCTTCCACGCCGACGAGGATTCTTCGCAGATCCTGGTGGTCGATTGCGACGACGATCACGACCAATTGTGGCGGGTCCAGGAGGGCCACTCGATCAATCAATTACCACGACCCTCCGTCTGGACGCTACCTTGCTCTCAGCCTCGACCACGAGGAGCCGCGGATCGTGAACTTCGATGCGAAGCGGACCGCCGCCGACTTCACGCCGGCCGCGATCGCAAGGCGCGGCACGCGCTGACGTGAAGAGCGCTCTCGTGCTGCTTGCGCTTGCGGCGTTGCCGCCGGCGGCGTTGAGCCAGTTGCAGGCGCAGGATGTCGATTCGCAGGACGCTGCTGCCCGGTCGTCGATCATCGCGCCGCTTGCCTCGAAATCCCTGCTGATCGACCTGGCGCGGGCCGGTCCGCGTGTTTTTGCGGTCGGCGAACGCGGCCACGTGCTGTATTCGACCGATGAGGGCCGCAACTGGACGCAAGTGCGGGTACCCGGTAGCGCCAACCTGAATGCCGTGTACTTCGCCGATGCCACTCACGGCTGGGCCGTGGGCCACGCCGAAATGATCCTGCGCACGAGTGACGGCGGTGACCACTGGGAGCGAGTGCACTTCGCGCCGGAGAATCAGCAACCGCTGCTCGATGTCTGGTTCGGAGACCAGGAACATGGGCTCGCTGTCGGCGCCTACGGCGTCATCTATTCGAGCACGGACGGCGGCGGCGTGTGGAGCCAGATCCCATTCGAGCCGGCGCCGCTGCCTGATGCGGAGGAAGTCCCGGCGGATCCTGAAGACATGGAAGCCGAAGTGGACCTCGGCTTCGAGTTTAATCTCAATGCCATCGCGCGCGGCCCGGACCAGCGGCTTTACCTGGGCGCGGAGGCCGGTCGCATTTTCCGATCGGATGACGCTGGCGCAAGCTGGCGTGAACTGCCGTCGCCATCCGACGGGTCCTTCTACGGAATCCTGCCGCTCGACGGCGATGCGCTGCTCGCATTCGGCCTGCGGGGCAACCTGTTCCGCTCCGAGGATGGCGGCATGAGCTGGACCGCGATCCCGACCGGCACGCTTGCGCTGCTGACCTCGGGCGCGCGCGTCGATGCCAGTATCGTGGTCATCTCTGGCATGGCCGGCGTGCTGCTGGTGAGCCGGGACGGCGGCCGTAGCTTCACACTGACGCAACAGGACAATCGCAAGGCGATCTCGGCCGTACTGCCGGCCAGCGACGGCGAACTGATCTTGGCCGGCGAGGGCGGGGTGCGCAGACTTCCGCTGCCTGCCGAGGGAGCGCCCCCGTGAAGGAATCGGGCGTCGCCAGGATTGCCGAGTGGCTGGAGCCCCACGTATTCGGGCACCGCAGGCTGATCCTTGGGCTATTCGCGCTGGTGACCGCCATGCTCGGCTGGATCGCGGTCACTGGCCTGCGGCTCGACACCAATTTTATCAAGCAGCTGCCGCTCAAGCACGAGTACATCCAGACCTATCTGGACCACAAGGCCGAGTTCGGCGGCGCAAACCGGCTGTTGATCGCGCTGGTGGCGCGCAACGGCAACATATTCACGCCGGAATTCTTCGAGGCCCTCAAGATTGCGACCGACGAAGTGTTATTCATCGACGCAGTGGACCGCTCGCGCGTGCAGTCGCTGTGGACGTCGAACACCCGGTATACCGAGGTCGTCGAGGGCGGTATCGAGGCCGGCGATGTGATTCCGTCCGATTTTCGCCCGGACGCTGAGGGTCTCGCGCGCGTCAAGGAGAACGTCCTGAAGGCCGGCATCGTCGGCCGGCTGGTGGCAAACAATTTCTCCGGCGCGATGATCAGTGCGCAGCTGCTCGACGCCGACGCGGAGACCGGTGCGCCGGTCGACTACATCAAGATTTCGCGGGAGCTCGAGCGGAAGGTGCGCAATCGCATCGAGGGCGCGAATCCCCAGGTTGCCGTTGCGGCGCCGGTGTCGGTGCACATGATCGGCTTCGCCAAGCTGGACGGTGACGTCGCCGACGGCGCACTGTCGGTCATCACATTCGCCATCGTCACGATCGGCCTGACGCTGCTGTTTGTCTGGGTCTACATCCAGTCGCTGCGCATCGCACTGGTGCCGGTCATAACGTCGCTGGTAGCGATGGCCTGGATGCTGGGCCTGCTGGTCATCCTTGGCTACGGCGTCGATCCGTTCGGCATGCTCGTGCCATTCATCATCTTCGCAATCGGCACCAGCCACGGAGTGCAGAAGATCAGTGCTGTCAGCGACTCGGCAATGTCGGGATGCGACTGCAATGACGCCGCACGGCGTACATTCCGGTTGCTGTCCCGGCCGGCGATTGTCGCGCTGCTCGCGAATCTGGTCGCCTTCATCACGATCCTGTTGATTCCAGTGCAGGTGATACGGGAAATGGCGGTGACCGCGAGTCTCGGCATCGGCGTGATCATCCTCACCGACCTGATCCTGCTGCCAGTACTCGTTTCCTACGTGCCGATCACTGACCGGTTCCGCGAGCGGGTTGCGCGCCGCCAGCGCTCATTGCAGTCGATCTGGAACCGGCTCGCCAGGATCACGAAGCGCGGGCCTGCCGCGGTGATCATCCTAATTGCGGTATTGCTCGGCGTGCTGGGGTTCATCAAGGGCATGGAAGCGCCGATCGGCGACACGCAGGCCGGCGTGCCTGAGCTGCGGGCGGACTCGCGCTACAACCGCGACAGTATCCTGATCAGCCAGCGCTTCTCGATCGGCACCGACATCATCAATGTGATCGTCGAGACGAAGGCCGACGGCTGCATCGATTTCCGTATCATCGACGCGATTGACCGCTTCGCCTGGCACATGGCAAATGTGGAGGGGGTCAGCGACGTCATGAGCCTGGCTGGCGTCTCCAAGGTGGTCAGCGCGGGCTGGAACGAAGGCAGCTTGAAGTGGCGCAACCTGCCGCGCGACGAGCGCCAGCTCGTGCAGGCGCAGAATTACATCGAGACCAGCACGGGCCTCTTGAACCGGGACTGCAGCGTCATGCCCGTGATGCTGTTTCTTGCCGATCACCGGGCTGAGACGATCAAGCGCGTGGTCGCGTCGGTGAAGGACTACAGGACCAGGGAGCCGACCACGGGCCTGACCTACCGCCTGGCCACCGGCAATGTCGGCGTGCTGGCCGCGCAGAATGAGGAAGTCATGGCCAGGGAGTTCGTGATCCTCGGCTGGGTGTTTGCGGCGGTCACGATCATGTGCCTGGTCAATTTCCGTTCCGTCATCGGCACGATCATGGTGATCGTGCCGCTATTGCTGGTGTCAATCCTGGTCTACGCGTTCATGGCCTTGGTCGGCATCGGACTCAAGGTCAACACGCTGCCGATGGTCGCGCTGGGCGCCGGCATCGGCGTGGACTACGGCATCTATCTGTTCAGCCGGATGCAGGAATTCCTGCGCCGCGGCGAGGGGGTACAACAGGCCTATCTCGGTGCGCTGCGCGTAACCGGCGCTGCGATCTTTTTCACCGGCGTGCCGCTTGCGATCGGCGTCGCGACCTGGGTGTTTTCGCCGCTGAAGTTCCAGGCCGACGTGGGCATGATGCTGACCTTCATGTTCCTGGCGAACACGCTGGGCACGATGCTGCTGCTGCCCGCGCTCGGTGCGTGGCTATTGCGAAAGAAGTCGCCAGCCAGGATTGCGACCTGCGGCTGAGCCGGCTACTCACTTGAATGTGGCCGCGCGCGCAGGCGCTTGGTGTCCTTGCGCTGGCGCTTGCCCTCGAGCCTGCGGGTCCGAGCGCCCCTGGTCGGTCGCGTCGGCTTGCGGATCTTTGGCACCTCGCGCGCACGCTCGACCAATTCGGTGAGCCGGCCAATCGCGTCACGACGATTGGCTTCGCGGCTGCGATGCCGGTGGGCCTCAAGCACGATTTCATCCAGCAATGTCAGGCGCCGGCCTGCCAGTGCCCGCAGCCTTTGCCTGCCTGCTTCGTCAAGAAGCGTTGTCGCACCGACCATGAATCGCAGCTCGCAGGCGGTCGCTACCTTGTTGACATTCTGCCCGCCGGGGCCGGGGCTGCGCACGTAACTGAGTGCGTATTCGTCTTCGGGGATGCGCGGGCGCGCCGCGCCGGCGCCGGTCACCGCTAGTCCTGCTGGTCGGAAGAGAACGTGATCGGCTGCGTCGGGAGCGGCGCCAGTTTCGATGCCGGTATGCTGCCTTCAAGGATCCTGATTTCGCGCTGGGGCGGGGGAATCGTCACGCCGTTCTGCCTGAACAACGCCCAGATCCTCCGATTGACGTCCGAGCGGATATTGTTGACGCCCTCGGCCGGGTCGCCGATCCAGAAACGCAACTCGATCTCCATGCCGAAATCGGCGAACTCCATCAGGCGCGTCACCGCGGGCGGGTCGCGCAGGATGCGCGGATGGTCGGCTGCCTCGAGCAGCAGCTTCAGGGCCAGCTCGACGTCATCCTGGTAGCTGATGCGCACCGGCACGCGCAGCCGCACCCTCGGGTGGCCGTAACTCCAGTTGATCAACGGGTTGGTGATGACATTCTGGTTCGGCACCAGCGTCGCCACACCATCGCGATCGCGGATCACGATATGACGGGCGCGCAATTCTTCGACCCAGCCGAAACCGGTCTTGCTGGTACCGGTCGTGCCGGTAAAGCTGATGACATCGCCCGGCTTGATCGAACGATCCAGCAGCAACACGAATCCGCTGACGAAATTGGCCGCAATCGCCTGCAGGCCAAAGCCAAGGCCGAGTCCGATTGCGCCGGAAAACACGGTCAGCGCCGTCAGGTCGACGCCCGAGGCCTGCAGGCCCAGCAGCGCACCGAAGCCGATCAATAACGCATGGGCGAACTTGCCGATTCCGATCCGCGTGGAAAGCGCCAGTTCCTCGATCATGTTGATGCGGCGGTCGATCCAGCGCGCGACCCAAACGCTCGCGACGATGAATACGGTGACTGTGGCGATCGCCTTCAGGACCGACCAGATCGTGATGCGTGTCGCGCCCGCCGACAGCCCGACTGACTCGAGCGCTGCCACAATCGTATCGAGCCATCCCATCAAATGCGCCCCGGCGACCAGCCAGATGACGAGCGTGAGGCGCAGTTCCCAGGCCTTGATGCGCAACCCCTGGCCCAGCGACAGGCGCAGCAGGAATACCAGCAGACGGATCACGGCCAGCGCGACCAGCAACAGCCATGTGGCATCCAGCCCGATCGTCGGCTGACCCGACGCGACCAGCATCGGCCGGGCGGTGGCGATGATCAGTAGCCCCAGCAGGAACGGCGCAATGATGGCCAGTGCGTCGATTGCGGGGCCGCGCGGACTCTTGCCGGTGTCCGGGCGCGACAGGTACCAGCGCCGCCCGAGCAGGACGCCGCCAAGCACGACGACCAAGACCGTCGCGATAGCCGCGACTTGCACCACGCCGGCGCCCTGGAACAGGCGAAAGATCGAGGCTGCCAGCTCATCCATCGTATGACGTTACCATTGATCGGGTGCGCGCCGCCCGCCGCGCCATCAGGCATTGAGGTCCGGGATCAACCCGCTTTCGAGCCGCATGATCTGGTCTTTCAACATCAGCTTGCGCTTCTTGAGGCGTCGCAGTTGCAACTCGTCGACATAGAGGTCCATCGACAGGCGGCAGATCACGTCGTCGAGGTCGCGG
>CAYYQQ010000073.1:0-13414 GCA_964473595.1 uncultured Steroidobacteraceae bacterium
CTGTAAATTGGGTGGAATGTCTCAAATGGGTCATTCTGAGACCAACCGACCGGGCCAGTGAAACGACAGCTCTACTCTCGGGATCGGAACTCTTCTGCGCGCGAGGGAACGACGGCTCGGTGCCGATACTGTTGCAAAAGTATTCCGCAGACTGCAGCGCACAACATTGATTCGTCGAAAAGCCTCGCGGCGCAATTTCGATTCGTTGTACGCGCGATCTTGATTCTATTGCTGCGCTGGAGGTTTCCTCCTTGGGGTTTTGCAACAATATCTGCCACCACCGAACCTACGCCTCTCGCTCATCGCCCCACAACGGGCGCCGCTTGCGTCGGCTTGGGAAGCGCGGCGCGCCCTGCCGCTAGCGCCAACTAAGAGACTGCTTGGAAGGGCGCGCTGCGGGCACTCAACTCCAATCCACATAAGGGCCGAGTCCGCGCTTCTTGATTTGCCCTCCGATAATGGCACGCTGTATCTCGGATGTGCCCTCCCATATCCGGTCGACGCGTATGTCGCGGTATAGCCGCTCGACCGGGTTCTCGCGCATATAGCCACGCCCGCCGAGGATCTGCACCGCCTTGTCGATCACGCGCCCCGCCATTTCCGACGAATAGAGTTTCACCGCCGAGGCACGGGCATGCACCAGCTTGCGATCGAGGCCGCGGTCGATCTCACACGCCACGCGATAGACCATGCTTTTGGCCGCCATGATCTCGACCGCCATGTCGGCCAGCATAAACTCGATCGCCTGAAAATCGCGGATCGGACGGTCGAACTGCACGCGCTCCGCTGCGTAAGTGTTGGCGATCTCCGCTGCGCGGATCGCCGCCCCCAGGCAATTGGCGGCGATCTGCAGCCGGGCCTCAACAAACCAGTCCTTGGTCAGCTCGAACCCCTGCCCCGCCTTGCCAAGCATCTTCGAGTCGTCCAGTTCGACATTCTCAAACACGAACTCCGGATGCTCGAACAGATAGGTATGCATGAATTTCGGGATACGCTTCACGCTGACCCCGGGCAGCGCCTTATCCACCAGGAAAAGCGTCGGCTTGTCCGGATCGCCGTCGACATGCGCGTGGACGATCATGTAGTCCGCAACGTCACCTGAGGTGACAAACCATTTTTCGCCGCTGAGGTAATAGCGGCCGTTGCGCCGGTCGGCGCGGGTCTGCACGCGGCGCGGATCGGACCCTGCACCGGATTCGGTGATGGCGAAAGCGCCGCGCCGTTTGCCCTGGCAACTCGGCACCAGGTAATCGCGGATCTGTTCCTTCGTGCCTAGCCGCAACGGAGTGGCGGGATGCCACGCGGCGGCCCACATCGCACCGGTCGCCTTGCCCAACTCCTCGTTCACCAGCGTCTGCTGGAAAATCGAAAGACCCTGCCCGCCGTGCTCCTTCGACTGATTAATGGCGTTGAAGCCATGGTCGATCACCGCCTGTTTCAGCTTGGCTTTAGTCGCTTCGGGCAGATGTCCGTCTATTTCCAACTCGATTTCATGTGGAAACAACACGGTCTCGGCGAAGCGCCGCGCGCGCGCTTTCAGCTCCAGATCGGTCTTCGGTATCGACAGGTCCATCATTTATTCTCCTTCGTCGCGCGCGATACGACAATGGCATCCACCGCTATCGCGCCTGATGGGCCGGCGATTATTGGGTTGGCGTCTATCTCGGCGACAAGATCAGCCAGGTCGGCCGCCATCACGGAAAATTTCGAGAACAACAGAGACAGGGCGTCCAGATTGCTGGGTTTACGGCCGCGCCCGCCCGCCAGAATTTTGCGCAACGGTGCCAAGCGCCCCAGCGCGCGGCACGCCGTCGCGGCATCGAACGGCGCCAGCTCGTGCGTCACGCTCGCAAGCATCTCGACCAGGATGCCGCCTGCTCCAATAACTACGACAGGGCCAAATTGCGGGTCGACGCTGACCCCCAGCATCACCTCGACACCTTTCTCGGCCATCGTCGATACCAACACGCGCGTGCCCAGACGCGCGCTAAGATCGGCATAGGCCGAGCGCAAACCGGCCGTGTCCGCGATATTCAGGAACACGCCATCGGCGTCGGTCTTGTGCAGCAGGCCCGGTGCTGCAGTCTTCAGCGCGACGGGATAGCCCAGCGTTTGTGCCGCCTGCGCGACTTCAGTTTCGCTGTTAGCGGTGCGGAACTTCACGGTCGGGATGCCGTAATCGGCGAACAGGGCCAGGCTCTCCGCTTCGTCAAGTGCCCGCGGCTCGCCAAGCCGATCGCGCCAACGTTCGCGAACGCGCGGTGGCGCTTGCGGCAGCGATGAAGTAGGCCGTGCTAAGAAGTCACGATGACCCAGCATGTGGCGGATTGCCATCAGCGAGGCGATCGTACCGTCGAGCACCGGCACGCCGATCGCGGCGAATTTCGCTACGATCTCGTCGTGGCGAAGCTGCGTGTAATTCGTGGCGACGACCACGGGCTTCGTGGTCTGGCCGGCCAACGCGGTGTGCGCCTCCAGATAGCCATCATGGATGTAAGAGCCGGTGCGGATATCGGCGAAATGCACCATGACCGCCGTATCCGGGTCGTCGTGCAGGGCCTTGATGCAATCGCGGAACACGCCAGCGAAATCGCGTCCCGTACCCCAGGCGTCAAGCGGATTACGCGCCTCGAGCCGGTAATCCAGCCGCGCCACCAGTTTGGCGCGCGTCGCGTCGTTGATCTTGGCAAAAGGAATGCCGAGATCGGAGGTGAGATCGGTGATCATCTCGCACTCGCCGCCGGAATCGAGAATGGCGCCCAAACCGCCGGAAGCGCATTTGAGCCCTTGCGAGAACAGCAGCAGCGTTGTGGCGAGCTCGTCCACTGTCTCCACCCTGGCCACACCGTAGCGGCGGAACAGCGCGTCATAGGCCGCGTCGTCACCCGTCAGTGCGCCGGAATGACCTAGCGCCATGCGCGCGGATTCTGCGGTGCGACCAATTTTCAGGATCACCACGGGTATGCCGCGGCTTGCGGCTTTTTCCAAGGCGCGCACGAACCCTGCAGGATCACGCACCGTCTCGATGAACAGGCCGATGACTCGCGTACTGTCTAGCTCCAACGCGTAATCCATGTAGTCGGCGACTGTTGTTGCTAGTTCCTGGCCCGGCGACACGCAGATATTGAAGCGGAAGCGCGGATCGTTATGCGCCAGCGCGCCGAAGATCGAGCCGGAATGGCTGATGAAGGCGATATGGCCGGCTTGCGGCGACCGGTTGGCGGAAAACCCGGCCGCCCAGAAACCAGCCTCGTCGTTGTAGAAACCCATGCAATTGCCGCCGCAGATCGCCATGCCCGCTTTCCTGGCCTTGGAGGCAATACGTTTGACCAGCGGCGGATCCCCGTCGTTCTCCAAATAACCATTGGCGAAGATGGTGGCGGCGCGCGCGCCATGTGCGATCGCTTCGTCCAGCGCCTCCTCCAGCCGTGCATTGGCGATGCTCATAACCACGTGGTCCACGCGCTCGGGTAGTGCACCCAGGCTGGAATAGCAGCGGAAATCCTCCACACTGTCGTATTTCGGATTGACCGGATAGACTGCGCCCTTGAAGCCGGCCTGCCGCACCATTCGCAGCATATCGTTGCCCGGTGAATTCGGGCGCGGGCTTGCGCCCACGAACGCGACCGCGCGCGGCGCCATCAGTGCAGACAGGGGATGCGGCATCGTCATTCCAAGAAAAATGCCCGCCGCATCATGCGGCGGGCACCGTTATTGCCAAAATTCAGCCCAGCTGGAAACTCTTCCACGCCGCTTCATGCTTGGTCGAGTACTGAGCGGCCTGTTCCTCGTTGATGATCAGCATGTTTTTGATGTTGTCGGGATGCATGACCAAGTTCCGCGCCTGATTCGGATCGGCCTTCGCCGCTGCGCTGGAGAGCACGGGGCCGTAGGTGCCGACCGGCAGCAAGCGTAGCTGCGCTTCCTCGCTGATGCAGTAGTTGATCAGCCGCATCGCCTTTTCCTTGTTGGGCGTTCCCTTTGGCACGACATAGGCGTTGCCCCAGGCGATGCCGTCATTGTAGGTCATGTCCACGGCAGGGCTTTCCTTTTTGGCGTCCAGGATGCGCCCGCTCCAGGCCGACGACATTGCCAGCTCACCGCTCGACAGCAGTTGCGGCGGCTGCGCACCGGCGCTCCACCACACTTTCACGTGCGGTTTCAGCTCCTGACATTTAGCGATGGCTTGCTTCACCTTTTCGTCGGTCGCCGGATAGATTTCCGACGTCTTCAATCCCGCAGCGAGCAGCGCGGCCTCGTAATTGTAGTACAGCAGGTTGTAAAGGCCACGGGCGCCCGGGAACTCCTTCACGTTCCAAAAGTCCTTCCAGGACTTCGGTGCGCGATCCGCGGGAAACGCCTTGGTGCTCCACGCGATCACGGTCGCGCCGATGCTGGTGAAAATGCCGTGCGACGTCACCCAGCCCTTGTCCAGCTTCGATGCATCGACGATCTTGTAGTCGATCTCCTCCAGCAGGCCCTGGTCGCGGCCCTGGAAGATGAAGCGGCCGCCCACATCGACCAAGTCCCATTCCACCGCCTTGGCATCGACCATCGCCTTCAGCTTCGCATAGGCGGTCGGCGATGTATTGACGATCTCAAAGCCCAGCTTTTTGGACCCCGGATCCATGAATGCTTCCTTCTCGGTCGCGGACAAGGCTCCGCCCCAGGATACGAACGTGAACGGCCGGCCTTGCGCACGTGCCGGGCGAACGCCCAACGCGGCTGCCCCGGTCACGACCGTGGCGGCGCCTGCCGTGCCCATTAGTCGACGACGTGTCAGCATCTCAGTCCTCCTCCGTTTTAGTGGTTGATTCCCCCGATGCGCCGTCCGGCAGAATGCGGACGTCGCCCGGATTCCAAACGAGCCCGAGCGTTTCTCCTACGGGCACTCCATCGCATGCGAAGCGACGGCAAAGCACGATCTGGCCGTTCGCAAGCGACAAACGCATGGCGAGCAGCTCGCCCAGAAAGACCGTTTCGACGATTTTAGCTTTTAGACCTTTTTCAGAAACCAGCCGCACCGACTCCGGCCGAATCAGCGCCGCAGCGTGCGCGCCGACCTTTAGGCCTTCGGCGGCTTCGCCAACGATCTCGCTGTCCAATCCAGCCACGGTCAAGCGCGCCTGAGTGCCATTGATGGACGCGACGATGCCGCGGAGCAGATTGGACTCGCCCAGGAACCCGGCCACGAAAGCGCTCTGCGGTCGGCGGTAGAGTTTTTCGGCGCTGTCGATCTGCTCCAGCCTGCCGTCACGCATGATTGCGATGCGGTCGGACATCACCAGCGCTTCTTCCTGGTCGTGCGTGACATAGATGGTGGTGCGGCCGTGCAGGCGGTGCAGCCGCCGGATTTCGAGTTGCACGTACTGGCGAAGCTGACGGTCGAGCGCGCCCAGCGGTTCATCCATCAGCAGCACGTCGGGCTCGATCACCAGCGCGCGTGCCAGCGCCACGCGCTGCTGCTGGCCGCCCGATAGCTGGCGGATGGCACGTGTGCCGTAGCCGGACAGACGCACCATCCCCAGCGCGGCATCGACGCGACGCGCGATATCCGCCACCGCCACGCCGCGCGCGCGCAGGCCATAGGCGACGTTGTCAAACACGCCCAGATGCGGGAACAACGCATAATTCTGGAACACCATGCCTATATTTCGCCGGCGCGGTGGCAGGTCGGTCACGTCGCGTTCGCCGATCAGCACTCGCCCGGCGCTAGGCAAAAGATACCCGGCGGCGATGTTCAGGAATGTGGTCTTGCCTGAGCCGCTGGGACCGAGCAATGTCAGAAACTCGCCTGCGCCGATTTCAAGGTCCGTGGGCATCAGTGCGCGAACCGCCCCGAACGAGCGCGACACGCCACGGAATGAAATCGCAAGGCCGCGATTACTCATGGCTCCGACCTTCGGCTGGCAAGGCGGAACATCGCGAACAGTACCACGGTCAACAGGATCAGCAGGGTCGACGCGACCGACAGGACCGGCGAGAACTCCAGCCGCACCGTCTCCCACATTTTTACTGGGAGGGTCTTGGCGCGGATACCCGCCAGGAAAATCGACATCACCACTTCGTCGAACGAAGTGATGAGCGAGAATACCGCGCCCCCGAACAGCCCAGGCAGGATAGTCGGCAGCGTGATAGTGAGGAACACGCGCGACGGCGTGGCGCCCAGCCCTTCGGCAGCGCGCAGCCAACTCGGATCCAGACTGCGCAGACTGACGCCCACGTTTAGGACTACAAAGGGCAGGCACATCAGCACATGCGCTACGGCCAGGCCAAGAAGAGTGCCGGTCAGACCCCAGTAGCGGCCGATGTAATAGAGTGCGACGGCCGTGACCACGACGGGCACGATCATCGGCGCCAGCACCAGCCCGGTCAGCGCCGCGCGCAGCCGGCCGCCGACGCGCGCCAGTCCCAGCGCCGCCGATGTGCCGATCAGGACCGACAGGATGGTGGCGATCACCGCCACCTCGAGACTGGTCCAGAGCGATGTCAGCCATTCTGAATCGGCGAAGAACCGCGCATACCAGCGCAGCGACCATGCCTCGGGCGGAATGCGAATGAACGTGCCGTGATTGAACGACGCGGGTACGACCGCCAGGATCGGCAGCAGCAGGAACGCGAGCACCGCGGAACCCATTCCATGCACCGCGAGCCGGAAGCCCAATCCACGATCGCGCATGCTAGCGCGCCTCCATGGCGGAACCCAGAGGCACAAAACGTGACGCGACTGCCAGCAGCGCCGCGATCACGCCGAGCAACAGGAAAGATGCGGCGGCGGCCAACGACCAGACCAGGCGCTCGTTGACCAGCAGCTCGATCAGCATCGCCACGGTCAGGTTGGAAATGCCACCGAGCAACGCTGGGGTAATGAAAAAGCCCAGCGACAGCAGGAACACGAATACCGCGCCCGCGCCCACGCCCGGCATGGACAGCGGCAGATAGACGCGCCGGAACGTCATCCAGGGCGATGCCGCAAGGCCATCGCTGGCCAGTATCAGTCGCCCATCGATGCGCAGCATGTTGGCGTAGATCGGCAGTATCGCGTATGGCAACAGCACATGGATCATGCCGATCAGCACGCCCGTGTTGCTGAACAGGAACTGCACCGGTCCGTCCACGAGGCCCGAGCCGACGAGGGCGCGGTTCACCGGCCCGTTGTTCTCAAGCAGTAGAATCCATGAAAACGTGCGGATCAGCACGCTGATCCACAAGGGAAACAACACGCCATAGACGGCGATCGTCAGCACCCAGCCCTTGAGCAGCGTCAGCATGTATGCGGTGGGATAGGCCACGATCACGGAGATCGTCATGACGACCACCGCCAGCACCAGCGTGTTCCAGAACACTTTCAGATAGACCGCGTTGCCGAGGATTTCGCCATAGGCCCAGAGCGGGCCTTCTTTCGCCGTCACGCTGAGCTTGAACAGCAACAGCATCGGCACCACGAAGGAACCCGCAAGAAACAGCATAGTCGGCAACAACAGCGCCGACGTGATCAAGTGCCGCCGCTGGGTTGCCGTCAGTATCATTCCCCGCGCCTCATCCCGCGCGCTTGAACCGGGCGTCGCGCCATTCGATTGCGGCTTTCAGCCCCTGTTCCTTGCGAATGCGGTTGAACTCGGCGCGCTCGGGCCCGCCGCCCGCCTCGATCAGCGTATCGATGTCCAGCGACGCCAGCAGCGCCTGGCGCATGTTCATCATCTCGTAAGTGCGGTTGATCGCGCGCTTGGTCATCTCGACCGACAGCGGCGCCGCGGCCGCCATGTCGCGCGCGATATCCAGCGCCTTGTCGAGTTCCTGCCCCGCCGGCACGACATGGTTGACGATGCCGAGCTGCAGGGCGCGCGCCGCATCCACCTTGTCGTTCCCCGTTAGCAGCAGCTCTTTCGCCGCTTTCGGTCCCACGACCCAGGGCAACAGCAGGGCCACGATGCCCGAGCCGAAGCGCACCTCGGGCTCGCCGAAGCGCGTGCCTTCGGCCGCCACCGTCACGTCGCAGCTCAGCGCCATCTCGAACGCGCCGGCCAAGCAGAACCCGTGCACCGCCGCGATGGTAGGCTTCGGGCAGTCCCAGAACTGCATCAGGAATTTGAAGTCATAATCCAGAACCTCGCGCCACTGCTCCAGCCCGGTGATGTTGCGCGAAGCCGATTCTTTCAGGTCGAACCCCGCCGAGAACGCCCGGCCCGCGCCGTGCAGCACGATGGCGCGCACATCGGGGGTCGCGACGAAGCCCTGCACCGCCGCCGTCACCTGCTCCATCAACGGCATGTTCAACGCGTTCAGAACGTCCGGCCGGTCGAGCGTGATGACGCCAACGGAGCCATCCCTGCGCGTCTTGATGCATGTATCCGGCTTGGTGTTCATCCGATCATGTCCCGTAGCCGGTAATAATGCGTGATCGCCGTCAATGCAGGGCGGCGAAACTCGAAGAAAGGTATCTGGCGCATGGGCGTGACCGGCAATGGAACATCCGCCGCCGTCGCGCCGCGCGCCAGATCCGCGAGCACCTTGCCCATGCCTGTTGCCAAAGCGACACCTCGGCCATTGCAGCCCAGCGCCGCGAACACGCCCGGCCCCAGCGCGTGCAAACGCGGCAGGAAGTCGGTGGTCATGGCGATCTTGCCGCCCCAGCGATAGTCCCAGCGTGGCTTCTTCAGGAACGGGAAGAACCGGCTGGCGGCACGCTCGATATACCGGAATAGCAGCGGCGGGTTGGTTTCGCCGAACGAGCCGCGCCCGCCGATGATGAACCGCCCCTCGGGGTCCAGCCGGTAATAGAAGATGATGCGTTGCGTGTCCGACGCCACCTCGCCACGCGGCAGGATCGAAGCGCGCAAGGATTCATGGAGCGGCGCGGTTGCGCTTTGGATACTGTGGGCAGGGATGAAGCTGCGGCGCAGACCCGGCCACAAATCGCCGGTATAGGCATTGGTGGCGATCAGCACCGTACCGGCCGTCAAGCCGCCACGGTTGGTCGTGACGCGCCACCCGCGCGAAGCCCGTTCCAGCTCCTGCGCCGGCGACTGCACATATATATGCGCACCCGACCGCATCGCCGCGGAGGCCAGGCCACGCGCGTAGCTGAGGGGCTGCAGGCTGCCCGCGCGCCGGTCGATCCAGGCACCGTAATAGCGTTCGGTGCCAAGGATTCTGGCGGTGGCAGTTCGGTCCAAAAAATCGGCATCGACACCGCGGTTGCGCCATTGCGCGGCGCGGCGTTCGACGGCCCGCGCCATGACAGGGGAATGCGCAAGCTGCAGCCACCCCGCGCGGCGTGGCGCACAGTCGATTCGATGCTTCTCGATCAACGAGAACACCAGATCGCCCAGCTTTCCTCCCCATGCCGCCATGCGTTCGCCAGTTTCGCCGAGCTTCGCCACCAGCTCGTCCGGATCGTATTTAAAGCCGGGAATGACCTGGCCGTTGTTGCGCCCGGATGCGCCCTCTCCGATCTCGCCCGCTTCCAGCAGCACGACATCGACGCCGCTTTCCGCAAGATGCAGCGCGGCCGACAGCCCGGCATAACCGCCGCCGATGACCGCGACATCCGCCCGCCGGTCGCCCTGCAAAACCGCGGCTTGCGGCGCAGGAATGGCCGTAGCCGTCCACACCGTGTCCGCACGGGGCGCGTTGGCGGGCACGGGCGTCATCGCCGCGAGTCTTTCAAGATTTCACGTGCGGCGTTGTAGCCCGCGACGCCCATCACGCCGCCGCCGGGATGGGCCGAGGAGCCGCATTGGTACAGTCCCTTCACTGGGCTGCGGTAATTCGCGTAGCCCGGCACGGGACGCATGAAGAAGAGCTGGTCCAGTGTCAGCTCGCCGTGGAAGATGTGGCCGTGCGGCAGGCCAATTAAGGTTTCGAGGTCTGGCGGCGCCAGCACCTGTTTGTGGATGATTGAGCTTTTGAAATTGGACGCGTATTCACTGAGGGTGTCGACCACCGAGTCGAACAGCTTGTCACGCTCAGTGTCCCAATTACCTTCGCGCAAATAATAGGGCGCGTGGCCGCCAAACAGATTGACGATGTGCTTGCCCTTGGGCGCCAAATCGGGATCGACAATGGTGGGAACAACGGCTGTGATGAACGGACGCTTCGACGGGTCGCCGTATTTCGCATCGTCATAGGCGTGTTCCAGGTAATCGACGCTCGGCCCGATATGGACATAGGTCGGATAGTCGATGCCGATTTTCACCTTGTCGAAGGCGGTGTAACGCGGTGGCTCCTCCACCGCGAGGTTGATTTTGAACGCCGAGCTGACGGTACGGTACGACTTTACTTCCGACAGAAACTCGGGCGGCAAATGCTCGGCATCGACCATGCCGAGGAATGTCGCCTTGGCGTTGGCGTTCGACGCGACCAGCTTTGCCTCGATCACCTCGCCCGATTTCAGGCGCACCCCGGCGGCGCGGCCGTCGCGCACCACGATGCGGTCGATCTCGGCGCCGGTACGCAGCACCACGCCTTTTTCACGCGCGTACCCGGCGATAGCCTGACTGATCGCGCCCATGCCACCGCGGATGAAACCCCAGCCGCCCGCGCCCTCATGCTCGCCCATGACGTGGTGCAGCAGCACATAGGCTGTACCCGGCGATTTGGGACCGAGGAACGTGCCGATCGAGCCGTAATAGGCCAGGACAGCTTTGATCTCGGGCGACTCGAACCAGCGATCGAGGTAATCGCTCACGCTTTGGGTCATCAGATCGACGAAGCGGAACAGCTTCCCGCCGATATTGCGGAACCGCCACAGCAACGCGGCGGTTTCCTTTAGATCCCTCCATTTGCGCGAGGCGGGATTGGGTGGAGTTTCCCAAAGCAGCGCGCGCACGATTTTGGCCGCTTCTTGCAAATGTGCGTCGAACAACGGATAGACCTCGGCGTCGCGCTTGGAATATTTTGCGATCTCGGCACAAGTTTTTTTGACATCGTCCCAGAACACCAGATAGCGCCCATCGGGAAACGGGATGAACAGATTGTTGGCCGGCAGGACTTCGAAGCCGTGCCGCGCCAACTCTAGATCGCGGATGATCCGGGGTTGCAGCAGGCTCATCACATAGGAACAGACGGAGACGTGATAACCCGGCCAAACTTCCTCGGTTACCGCAGCGCCGCCTAGGATGTGGCGCCGCTCCAATACGCAGACCTTAAGGCCCGCGCGCGCGAGATAGGCCGAACAGACCAAGCCATTATGGCCCCCGCCGACGACGATCGCGTCGTAGGTCTCCTCCATACCCTGCTCCCCATGCCGGCCGGCACCCAACAGCACGGCAACCTGTTCACTCTACGCCGAACCACCTAGTGAAAAAAGGCTTAAAAATATTCACTTTCGTGAAAATAGGAAATCAGTAGGTCGGCGGCGTGATCACCCAGACCACGCCCGTATCGACAGGCCCGGGATTGCGATAGCGATGCGGTTCAGTGCTCTTGAAGGTGAAGGTATCGCCCTGTTTCAGCACAAAATGCCGCTTGCCAATCCACAGCTCCAGGCTACCGGACAGGATGAATCCCGCCTCTTCGCCCTTATGCGTGTAAGGCTCCTCGCCGCTGGACGATCCGGGTGCCAGCGTGCAGAGCAGCATTTCCAGCTGTCCAGACAGCGACGGCGACAGTAGATCGTCGGTAATACCTAGGCCGCTGAAGCTCATGCGACGACGTCGATTGGCCCGTACCACAATGCCTTGCTCGTTCGCGGGCACTGGCTCCATTTGCTGGAACAGTCCCGCGATCTGCACGCCCAGTGCATCGCTGACTTGCTTCAGCGCCTTGATCGACAGGTTCGACACGCCGCGCTCGACCTGGCTGAGATAGCCGATCGAAAGATCGGTCTTGCGCGACAATCCACTCAGCGTTAGGCCCTTGGCCTTGCGCATATGGCGGATCTCGTCTCCCAGCGAATAGCCGGCACTGCCCGAGGCGCCGCCAGGCGAGCTTTTCCCGCGCGCCGTTCGCATCGGCGAGCGATCCCTGTCGGCCTGGCCGCGCGCCGGCGCGCTCCGGTGCACACGCGATGCTTCTTTCATGTCCGTGAAGAATCCTATATCTATTTTCACTGAGGCTGGCAATGGCTCCCAGGCGAGCATCGGCCCGGCCAACGCGACCGGGGGGGATCGATGGCGCGCAGGCATACTCCGTACTATCACAAGTTCATGGCGCTCGGCGCCGAGATGGTCGACCGGATCGGGTTCGATTCCGCGTTCAAGTTCTCGTCGGTCGAAGCCGAGCATCTGGCCACGCGCAACCAGGCCGGCATGTACGACGTCTATTACCAGGTGCTGGTCGACATCAAAGGGCGCGACGCCGAGAAGCTGTTGCAAAGAACGCTGGTGAACGACGTCTCCAGGCTTCCGGTCGGCAAGGTGATCTATTCCTCGGTCTGCAACGACAAGGGCGGCATGGTCGACGATTTGACCTGCCTGCGGCTGGGCCGCGACCATTTTTGGCTCTGCCCCACCCCGTCGCGGGTGGATATCGTCGCCGCGTGGACGGCCGAGCATGCGCGGGACATGAATGCCTATGTCACTAACCTGGGCGCCGGCCGCGCATTCATCTCGATCCAGGGGCCGCGCGCGCGCGACATCCTTTCGCGCCTGACCGACGCCGATCTATCGACCGCCAAGCTGCCCTATTACTCGTGGGCGCGCGGGCGCGTGGCCGACGTGCCGGACACGGTCATCAGCCGGACCGGGTATTCCGGTGAGCTCGGCTACGAGCTGTTTTACCCGGGGGAATATGCCGAGCATGTATGGGATGCCGTGGTCGCGGCCGGCAGGGGTGACGGTCTGGTGCCGTGCGGCCTAGGCGCGCTGCGCAGCGTGCGTATCGAAAAACGCTATCCGCTTTACGGGCTGGATCTCGACGAGACCACGTCGCCGCTGGAAGCCGGGCTTGGCTGGACGGTCCGTTTCGAAAAACCCGATTTCATCGGCCGCGATGCGCTGTCGCGCCAGCGCGACAAGGGCATCGGCCGCAGCCTAGCGCTGGTCGAGTTCCCCGACCTGGACTTCGTGCCGGCGCCCGGCGATGCCATCACCGTCGACGGCAAGACCGTGGGCAAGGTGACCTCCGCCGACCGCGGATATTTTTTGCGCAAGAGCCTGGCGCTCGGTTATATCGACCCGGCGGTCGCCAAATCCGGGCAGGCGGTCGCCATCAAACGAGCCGCGGATGGCGCGACCAAGCAGGGGATCGTCAGGACGGAAGCGCCCTATGATCCGGAGCGCAAACGCGCCCGCGCGTAGCAAATCACCCAAATGGTGAACCCGGATGAGATCGAACCATCGACCCTCTGATTAAAAGGTCCAGGGCTCTTGTTGCGATGTCCGCTGCGGGTCAAACTGAGACCAATGGCCGTCGCCGGGGCTGACCGATTCGCATCAGTTCACCAAGCTGGATGAGGTTTCCGATAGGGACA
>CAYYQQ010000074.1:0-13335 GCA_964473595.1 uncultured Steroidobacteraceae bacterium
GTGGTCGCGCGTCCGGACAAGCGCGTTCAGCAACATCTGCACGATAAGCTCGAGCCGACTGGCGCCGAACGTCACGCTCCCTCTCAGCCGAGGTAGCGCGCGGCCGGGGTTTCGATGAGATTGTTAGCCGGAGGCGCGAAGTACTATCGCGCCGTCTTGAAACAACCATCCGTGATGGTCTGGTTGCCGCTCTTCTCGACGGCCAGGACCTCGAAAATGTAGTTGGTGCCCGGCTGGAGAAGCCCGTCTGGAACGGTCAACTGCGTGATCTCGGCCGGGAACTTGACGTCGAAATTCAGGTCGTCGTTCGCGGCCGACTCGACGATGACCTCGTAGCGCACGATCTTGGGCGTCTCGCCGGAGATCGAGGTGACCCCAGGGATCCACATGATTTCAATACCGGGGAGTGCGACCTTGTGATCGCAATTCGCGCCCGGCAGGCTGGAACCTGCCGGTAAGGTGATCACGGGCCCTGCCGGAACCCTATGAGTAAAGCTGGCCGATCCAACTTGCAGGTTGCCATCGTTATCGCGCGCGCGGAACTTGTAGATACCCACCGGGAACCTCTTGAAGAATCTGATGATCGGCAGCTCGCCGATCTCTGGCTCCACGCTCTCGAGGAACAGCTCCGTTCCACCGCCCTGCCGCGTCAGGCTCCCTTCGGTATCAGCACTGAAGATCTCCAGGCCGTTAGGATCGAAGATCTCCACCGTTCGCCAGCCCTCGCTGTCGAGGAAAAACTGGATGCCGATGTCCTCAG
The DNA here is from genome assembly GCA_964473595.1 of uncultured Steroidobacteraceae bacterium. GTDB lineage: Bacteria > Pseudomonadota > Gammaproteobacteria > Steroidobacterales > Steroidobacteraceae > SCUD01. The sequence continues at coordinate 761 of CAYYQQ010000074.1, forward strand.
CCGAGGAGTTGTATTCGATGATCATCGTGGACGCCTCGAGCGGAACGCTTGCGGCCACGGCCGGGGTCGTCACAGCGGCCAGCGCGACGCCGGCCACCGTGGCCATACAAATTATTTCAATGTGTTTCTTCATTGCCCTTGCTCCATCCTAGCCCGGCAATTGCAGGCGCACTTGGTGTCCTGCCCTGGGTTAGACGCCATGCAGCCCAGAATCCTTTGCGAATAAGCCAGCCTGATCTACTCCGCCACAGGCCCGGTGCCGAAAAGCACCGGGCCTGTCCACGATTACCAGGGATCAGGGACTATCGATGATCTTCACCAGCTTCGTCTGCTCGCCGGTTTCGAGGTCGACCTCCAGAATCTCGCCAATGCCCGGCTTGTAATACTTCTTTTCCTCAGCATCCGGACTGAGCGCTGTGACCTCGCGGGTGACCAGGCAGTTGCCGTTGCAAGTCGCCGCTGGCGTGGTGGCCGTTCCATGGAGATTGACTATTTCGGCGGCGTCCTCGGCATTACCGAGATCGAACTCCTGCCGGTAAACATCCCCGACCGCGGGAGCCGCTTTCATCAGCAGCCCCGGCCTGGCGCCATCGACGTCGGCCTGGAACGATCCATCGGTGTTGACCGGGAAGCCGTCTTCGTACTCAGCGGTGGCTTCGCCGCAGTACCAGACGTTGCCGTAGACGTCCTGGGCGAACCAGTCGATGGTGTTCTCCACCAACGCGCCGTCAACCTTCACCTGGTCCAGAACTACCATGCAAGGAACGCCATCGATCATCTTGACCTGCTTGGTGAACGTGACCCTGACGGTCTCGGTGGATGACCTATATACCAATGTCCGGCCAGGGATCAGCGGCAGCCACGGGTTCGGCGCAACGCTGCCGCCAATGTCGCCTGGGTTGACGAAGTCCCTGGACTCGAAGCGCGGATCGTAGGGCGCCTGCCCGAGATCGCCGCAGAGCTCATCACGGGCATCACGCTGATCACGGCATTCCTGGGTGCTCTCCTCCAATGAATCCTGTGCGTCCGCGAGACAGCCAGCCCGTTCATTGGACTCGGATTCGTTATAGCACTTGCCGCTGCCGATCCAGAAATCGTCCTGCGCCTCGAACTTGCAGGCCGAGAATGCCGCCTTGGTGGTGTTGCTGCAGGCGTCAGCCGCGTTGCTTTCGATGGGCGCGGCCGCGGCCGACAGCAACAACGCCAGACATGCCGTTCTTACATAAGTTCTCATCGTGAATTCCCCTTATCCATGCGAGTTGGCTCATAAACGCCCAGAGATTGTTCCTTGTCAATTCCTTAGACGCAGGAGACAGGGAATTCCTTCGCAATTCGACGACACGGAAACCTGGATCGGACAGCAGCCGGAAAGAGGCGCAATCTTGTGGAGTATCAGACTAACGGTTGGTTATTTTCGGTTTGATGGGGGTGCAATGCACGTCAGGCATCTCGTTATCGTGCTGGCAATTGCGCTGTCCGGTTGCGCTACCCTGCCGAATGGCCGCCTCTGGGGAGAAGATGCGACGCTTCGTCCCGGTTGGGACCGAGTGCGCTCTTCAGCGGTCGATGCTGCGCGTGATCCGTGGGTCTGGGCACCACTGATCGGTGCCGCAGCCTTCCAGATCGACGACCTGGATCGCCGCACCTCAGACTGGGCGCGCGAGCACACGCCGGTATTCGGCTCGCAGAGCAGCGCCGAGAATTGGAGCGATGATCTGCGCTCCGCCTCATCTTTTGCGTTCTATTTGACAGTCGCGGCAACGCCGGGGGGCGATGACCAATCCGAGTGGTTTATGGCGAAGGCGAAAGGGTTGATGATCGACATAGCGGCAATCGGCGCGACGTCGATGGTGACGCGCGCATTAAAGACGATTACCGATCGTGAACGGCCGAATGGGAATGATGACGAGAGTTTTCCCTCCGGCCACACGTCATCCTCCGCCGTGCATACGCGGCTCGCGTCCGAAAACCTGGAATCGATCGGCGTTAGTCGTGGCACACGTCGATTACTTAATGTCGGGCTGACGGCGATGACCATCGGAACTGGCTGGGCGCGAATCGAGGCGGGATGGCACTACCCATCCGATACGCTGGTCAGCATCGCGCTCGGAAATTTCATGGCCTCGTTCTTCAATGGGGCATTCCTCGGTCTGGAAGATTCGAACAGCGCGGTGGCTTTCGTGCCCACACCCGAGGGCGCCGTCGTGCAGTGGAGTTCGAGGTTCTGAAGCGGCGCCCCAGCGCTTCACGCAGCAAACTTAGGTTGATACCGGATTCGTTGACGCCTCGTTTAGGCATCATCGCTCTAAGCCAAGTGTCAGCGAAACCGATAGCAGCCCACCGAAGTGACGTCACTTCGGTAGCCTCCGCAGCGCATTCCCAAATCTGCGTGGCATGCAGCAGGCATTGATGAACCTCCAAGGGGCTGCGCAGTCCAACGGCTGTCGTCAGCCATACGTGGTGCAACCGACCCGGTGGCTCACGAAGCAAGGAGTCGTGGTTTTTGTGCGCGCTGTCAACGCCGCGGCCCTTGCCCCGTTCTATGCTGATCGGTACGCGGCAGATTTCACGAAAGGAAGCGGCATTATGTCCAAGGCTTCGATGGGAAGAACCGTCCTGACATCGTTGGCCGTGACCGTCCTGGCAAGCGCCTGCGGCGGCGGCAGCTCGACCGGTATGGGCAGCGTTCAGGTGGGTCTGACCGACGCGCCGGTCGACGGCGCCGACCAGGTCGTCGTGTCTGTCAGCGGCATGGCCTTCAAGCCGGAGGGCTCGGCGCCGGAAGTCGTCGAGAGTTTTGTGCCGCGCTCCATCGACCTGCTGCAGTACCACGACGGCACGACCGCCATCCTGCTTCAAAACACGCCGATGAACGCGGGCCGGTACCAGTGGCTGCGCTTGATCATCGACGCGCAGCCCAACGTACGCGACTCTTACATCGTGATCGACGGGCAGGAGTGCGAACTGAACGTGCCAAGTGGCGCGGAAACGGGACTCAAAATGCATCGGCAGATCGACATTCCGGCCGCGGGCAGTCTCGCGCTGACTGTCGACTTCGACCTGCACCAGTCGATACACGCGCCTCCTGGCCAGGCGAGCGGTGCCTGCGCGACAGGCTATGTGTTGCGCCCCACGCTCAGGCTCGTCAACGACGCGAATGTTGGCGCCATTGACGGCACCGTGACTTTCGACGCAGTTTCAGTGCCCATCGACTGCAGGCCTAACGTGTACATCTATGAGGGCGCCGTCACACCGGACGACATGGAAGAGACGACGGCGACATCGCCCGATGTCGATCCGTTCGCGGTGGTGAGCGTCAGCATTCCTGACGGGTCGACCAGCGGGACGTATAGCGCAGCGTTTATCCCGGCCGGCAGCTACACCGCGGCCTTCACCTGCGACGATGACACGGACGCCGACGAGTCATTGGCATTCGTGCCGCCAGAGGGGGTTCCCGTGACAGTGCAGAACAACCTCATCTCGACTGTCGACTTCACCGTTCCGGCTCCTGCTCCCTGACAGACTGCCTGAACGACGACGGCAATCGCCTGCGGATATTGGACGGGGGGTCTTTCGACCCCTCTTTTCATTTCGTCGATTGGCGCCGACCTGACACCTTTGAGAGATCGGGCAGCCCGTCAAGCCGAGCCGCAGCAGAAAACTGCCCAGAGGGCAACGAGAGTCGTTCGGATATTGGTCATGAAGTCCTCAAGGCGGCATGTTCAGTTGCTGCGATCGAGGAGAGCACGCACATCGTGGTCATCCGGCTCAAGTGCGGCAAGGCGCTGCACGGCTTCAGCGGCTTTCGCGCGGTCACCGCCATCCAGTTGCCAGGTCGCGAGCGCCCATAGTGTGTCGCGGTCGTTGGGCTGTCGCGACAGCACCGCCTCCAGAATTCTGATCGCCTCCCGCCGCTGACCGGCACTTTCCAGAGCCACCGCGTAAACATAGGCATAGCGCGCCGCAGCCGGTGCATTTTCCGCGGCCAGTCGCAGTTCATCCATGGCCTGCTGCGGGCGCCCGGTGCGGATCTCCAACAGTCCCAGCGCGTGATGCAATGCGGCTGCATTGGGACTGGTTGCGAGTCCCCGTCTCAATGCGGTTTCCGCCTCGGCCTCCTGGCCGAGCGCCCGGTGCAGGTCGGCCAGGTTCACCACAGCCGGCACAAACCTGGGATCCAGCACCAGGGCTTCCTCGAGTTCCGCGCGCGCCTCCGCGGTCCGGCCGAGTCCGCTCCAGAGCAGGCCCAGGTTGACATGGGAATCGGCCCGATCCGCGTTGATTCGCTGCGAGGCCACGTATTCGGCGACGGCCCGATCGCGCGAGGCGGATTGCCCGGGTTGCAATTGTTCGACCGGAAGATCCGCGACCAGTGGCACAGTTTCCAGCCGGACATCGCGGACTGGATCATCCAGCATGACGATGAGGCCCTTGCGCAATTCCATCGGCAATGACTGATGCGCCGAGACTGCGGCCCGGCGCACGAGCGGATCAGTATCATGCAATAGGGCTGTGAGCATCGCCATCGCTTCCGGACCCGGAATCCGGTCCAGGCGCTGCAGTGCGCTCGCCCGCACGATGCCAGGCTGCGTTGCGTCCTGGGCGAGCGCGAGCAGTTGCTGGCGCGCTCCGGCAGCACCGGTATCGCCATCGTGCAGTACTTCCGCGTAGTGCTTCACTCCGGTGCGCGCGGTGCCGAACCACTCGCGCAGCTTCCCGGCAGCCCACTCCGGCTTGCGATCGTGATGGCAGCCGGTGCAGGCGTCCGGTACACCGATCGTGGCTGCGAGATCCGGGCGCGGAATGCGCATGCTGTGATCCCGCCGGAAATCGACCACCATGTAGTTGCGGCCGGGCATGTGACACTCGAGGCAGTTGGCGCCGGCCGACTCCGGCCTGTGATGGTGATGCTCGGTTGCCTGGTATTTCGCAGCCTGATGGCACTGCAGGCACACCTCGCCGCCCGGTGCGCGCAACTTCAGGCTGTGCGGATCGTGGCAGTCGCTGCAGCTCACGCCGGCCTGGTGCATTCGGCTCTGCAGGAATGAGCCGTACTCATACACCTCGTCGCGAATCTGGCCATCCGGGAAATAAAGATCCGAATCGAGCAGCGCCACACGGTGCGTCTCGCCGATCGGCCGGCCCGGCGTGTAGTCTTTCCAGATCTGGCCGCGCCGGGAATGGCAGCGTGAGCAGGTATCAAGCTCGCGCTCGCTCATGCGCGACTGGCTGCGAACCGGCTTGCCAGTCGTTGGATCAGTTGTCCAGCTAACGCCGCGCCGCTCGTCAAGGCGCAGGACCAGGCCGCGGTTGTTCCCGGTACCTCCCTTCGCCGATTCGGGATCTTTGGCCCAGGCGACGTGTGCCGAACCTGGGCCGTGGCAGGTCTCGCAGGAGACGTCGATCTCGGACCAGGTCGCTGAATGGCGCCTTGTCTTCGCGTCGTAGCTGCGCTGCAGATTCGTCGAATGGCACTCCGCGCACTGGTAATTCCAGTTCTGCTGCGGGCCGGTCCAGTGCAACTCGTCGTCGTGACGGATGATTTCATCGGGATACAGGTGAAACCAGCGCTGCCCGCCCTGCTCCCTCGGACGGGAGTCCCACGAGATGGACAGCGCCTGCAGGCGACCGTCCGGCATTTCAATCAGGTATTGCTGCAGCGGGTCAACGCCGAAGACGTAGCGGACCTCGAAATCGGCCAGCTCGCTGTCTGGGCCGTCGGTATGCACGATGAACCGGCCGTCGCGCCGGGAAAAAACCGTCGTCATGTCCGAATGGGTGAAGCTTGCATTGTCGAAGTTACCGAGCACCGTGGCATCGGTCGCGACATCCATCGCGCGGTCGTGGTCAGAACCGGTCCATGCCGCCAGCTGTCCGGCGTGGCATTCCGCACACGCGGCGCGGCCCACGAAGTGCGGCGGGTTCTCCGTATCCAGCCTGCCCGCTCCGTCCCTTGACCACCAGCCAAAATGCATGCCCGCCCACAGGCCGCCTGCGATCAACAGCGCCCCTGCGCCCAGCCACACTCCGCGCCCGCCCCTGATCGCCAGTCGCACCATCAGATCACGGGCTCGTCACAAGAGAATTCTCGGCAATGGTCGAGATGATGAGCGCCAGCACACCAACGAGCGCGGTGGCGATGCGCTGTCGTTTGTGTGTGTGCTAGTCAAACCTGCTTACTTCTTGTCCCTGTCAGTAACTTGATTGCTTCGATGGCGATCATCCCATTTTGATCCCCCGGACTTCTGCGGCCCGCTCGTCGACCGGGATGATCGGAAGTTCGCCCGCGTTCGCCACCGGCAGGCTGCGCAGGTGATCCATGATTGCCTGCCATTCCTTGATCTCGCGCCCGGCGTGTGCTCCCGTATCGGTGTCGATGCTGCTCGGATCCGTCGTGCCCGGCGGTGGCAGCAGATAGCCCGCGTTTTCACGAGGCATCTCGAGCGCGTCGACCTTCGAAGTGAGCGGTGTGCCGTCCTTTTTCTTGGGGACCAGCGCCAGCTTGCCCTGCGTGTACTTGGGGATGGCGATGATGATCGGGCCCACCATCAGCGGGCAGCTCAGGCTGTAAAGGCGCGCGTCCTTGCCGCTGATGTCGATCGCCCCGTAGCCGCGATCGAGGTCGCCCAGTTCGACGGCCGTCACCACGTCGAACTTGGGCCGCTTGAAATCGTAGCGAAAGCGCATGCCGGAGACACGCGGGAAGTACTCGCCCGGATGGGCCGGGCTGTCGATGAGAAAGAATTCCAGCAGGCTCTTGAGATCCTGGCCGGTGAAATAGCCGGTCACCAGCGTGCTGCCGGGGGTCGAATCGACCACGCCGGCGCCGAGCGGCGCCACGGCGAAGACGTCATAGACCGTCACCACGCCGGTCTTTCCGCGTGACAGCCCGGCGCGCATCATGCCGTTGGCGGTGAAGCCGATGTTCGCCTTGGTGGCGACGCGGAAAGCGTCGGTGACCAGATTGGCCAGCAGCGTGCCGGCGGCAATATCGGTGAACGTGTTAGGCAGATCGCGCGGCGCGATCGCCAGCGGTTGGTCAACGCTGTAGCCCCGTGACGCAAACGCCGCTGCGCTGACTGACTTCTTGAGCTTCTCGATGTCGGCCGCGATAGCCTGATCGCCAACGATGCTGTCATCGATCGGGTGAAGCTGGTAGGACACGACCGCCAGCTTGGCGCCGTCCAACGCGAGCACCAGTTCGCCGAGGTTGCGACTCTCCTTGCCGGTCTGGACCACGGGTGTGTGGCCGTTGACGATGATCGCCTCGCGCAGTTCGGTGTGGCTGTGGCCGCTGATCACCACGTCGATACCTGGCACGTCCCTGGCCAGGCGCACGTCCTCGCCGTCGTGGTAGCTGCCATCCGGCCCTTTCTCCAAACCACCATGACTCAGCGCGATGACCACATCCACCTTTTCGTTTTCGCGCAGGATCTTCACGACCTCTTTGGCGGACTCGGTGGCATCGGCGAAGGTCGTGGCTCCGCCATTGGTATAAATCATGGCTTCCTTGCCAAGGCTCCCGAAGATGCCGAAACGCAGACCGCCACGCTCGATCACTACATAGCGGCGGATTACGCCCTCACGGCTCAACCGTTGGAGGTCAGCCAGGCTGGCGTCGGCCCCGGCGAAACTGGTGTTTGCGCTGAGCACGGCCGGGATGCGACCGGCCTTGACGGCGGCGCCGATGGACTTGCCCAGGCCAGCCGGACCGAGATCGAATTCATGATTGCCGAAGGTGGTGGCGTCATACCCCATCTTGCCCATCAGATGCAGCTCACCCCCGGTCTCGCGCGTTGCGGCGCTGAAGGCCGTGCCCATGCTGTAGTCGCCGGCATCCAGGACCATCACCGGCCCGCGCTCGCGGCGTGCCTTGGTGCGCTGGGTGATCAGGGCGGCTAGACGCGCGTATCCGCCTCTGGTCTTGTCATCGTTCAGCGTAAACGGTGTGTAATCCGCTGACGGGCCCATGCCGATGAAACTCGCGTGCATATCGTTGGTGTGCAGGATCGTGAAGGTCTTCGCTCCGGCTGGTGCCGCGGCGAGGAAACCGGGCAGGAGCATCGTGACCCCGGCGGCCGCCGCGCCGGCAACAAACTCGCGACGCGAGTACGCTGCGGCGGTCCGTTCGTCGTCTCTTCTGTGCATTGTGAGAATCCCGTCGATTTCAAGAAACGTAAAACGGGCCGCGCCCGGTTGAAACAGGTGCGGCCCGGTGTGTCAACTCAGCGTTATCGCAAACGCAGCGTCAGTTGCTGCCATTGGCCGGAGCCGAAAGCTGCTGCATCACCGCATCGAGATTGAAGCTGCCGACCTTCTGGCTCGGCGGGAATTCCTTGAAGGTGGCGAGGAATTGTCCGACGTACTGCTGCGCCGGCACCAGCAGGAACACGCGGTCGATCATCCAGTGCTGGTAGTCCATGGCGTTGTGTTGCGCCTCCTCGAACGGATCGGTGCGGAGGTTGAAGATCAAGGGTAGGCGCCGCGCCACGAACGGCTCCGACCAGGCCTCGAAGCCATGCGCACGTTGCTCCTGGAACACAATCTTCCATTGGTCGTAACGCAACGCCGCCAGCGAGCCGTCGTCGGTAAAATAGAAGAACTCGTGGCGCGGGTCGGGCGCACGGCCTGCGAGCGAGTCGGTGATGTTGTAGCCGTCGAGGTGCACCTTGAAGGTCTTGTCGCCGACCTGCATGCCTTTCAGCAGTTGCTCCTTCACGTCGGGGACGCCCGCGGCGGCCATTAGCGTGGGCAGCATGTCCATCTGCGAGTAAATGTCGTTGCTGACCGTGCCGGGCTTGATGGTGCCTGGCCACCGGATCAGGGTGGGCACGCGGTAGCCGCCTTCCCAGTTCTCGTTCTTCTCACCGCGGAATGGCGCGGTGCCGCCATCGGGCCACGAGAATTTCTCGGCACCGTTGTCGGTGGAATACATCACGATGGTGTTCTCATCGAGGCCGAGCTGCTTGAGCTTGTCGAGCAACTGCCCGACCTGGCCGTCGTGCTCAACCATGCCATCGGGATAGACGCCCAGACCGGTCTTGCCCTTAGACGCTTCCTTCAGGTGCGTGAAGATGTGCATGCGGGTGGAGTTCCACCAGAGGAAGAACGGCTTGCCGTCAGCTTTGCGCTTGTCCAGGTAGTCCAGCGTGGCTTTGGTGACCTCCTCGTCAATCGTTTCCATGCGCTTGATGGTGAGCGGGCCGGTGCTCTCGATCTTCTGCGTGCCGTCGGGCATCGCCCAGGTGTGGATCACGCCCCGCGTGCCGAACTTCTTCCGCAGAGCCGGGTCCTTGAAATAATCTTCATTCTCCGGCTCCTGCTCCGCGTTGAGGTGGTAGAGCGAGCCCATGAACTCGTCGAAACCGTGCGCGGTGGGCAGGCTCTCGTCGCTATCACCCAAGTGGTTCTTGCCAAACTGCGCGGTCATGTAGCCCTGCGCCTTCAGCAACTGGGCAAGCGTCACGTCGCGCGCCTGGAGCCCCTCCTTGGCGCCCGGCAGGCCAACCTTGAGGTTGCCGGTACGGAAGCCGCTCTGCCCGGTGATGAACGCGGAGCGTCCGGCGGTGCAGCTCTGCTCGCCGTACCAGTCGGTGAACACCGCGCCTTCTTTGGCGATCCGGTCGATGTTGGGGGTCTTGTAGCCCATCATGCCCATGTTGTAGGCACTGATGTTGAACCAGCCGATGTCGTCGCCCCAGATAATGAGGATGTTGGGTTTCTTCGCCGCCGCAAAGGCGGGTGTCATGAACGCGAGCCCCAGCAACGCCAGCACGCCCATGAGTGCTTTCAGTACATGATTCATCCGGTGTTCCCCAGCAGATATTGAGAATTCGGCGCGGATTCTAGCAGTATCCGGACGCGTTTTGTCCAGATCACAGGACCTGCCCGTCACGGAAGTGTGGTAGCGGGGGTCGTCTACCGGGCTCATATATAAGGTGACACTTGGGGCCGGCTGATCGTCAGGCCCAGCCCCGGACTTTCACCGAGGTCCGCGGTGTCGGGCAGGTGCCAAGAACTGACGCTGCGCGGCAGGTTAGTTCCCGGAGCAACCCAGCGGCCCCCGCGGCGTCCTGGAAACTGGCACTATTCTCGTCAATCACAAATCATCTGGGGAATGTCGGTTTAAGCCTGACGCTCGACGACTCCCGAATATTTTCTGCCGCTACCCGGAAAGGAATCAAAATGAAGGCGAATACATTTGTTTGCTTGGCCGTTGGTGCGATGTTGGCAGCCACGGCAGCCTGCGCGGACGAAATATCCATCGTGAGCAATGTGCTTGGACCTGAGGGTCCCTTGTATGTAGATGGCAATCTTTACTATGTTGGCTGGATCTCAAATACGTTATCGAGGTGGGATGGCAAGACGGCCACTGTCCTGGATAGCACTCCGGGCTGCGGACACAACGGGTTGGCGCTCACGAAACAGAAAACCTTCTTGATCGCGTGCACCAACGACCCCGGCGCGATCCTTGAAGTTGACATGACAGGGAAGCAGCTTCGTCGATGGGATGCCGAAGGCAACGGCAGGAAGTTCGACGGCGGAATCAATGATGTCGTGGTGGCCGCCGATGGCGGTGTTTATGCCACGGTGTTCGGCCCCTACGTCGACCCGCCAACCTCAGTGGCGGGAAGAGTCATCTATCTTGCACCTGGCAGCCAGGAATGGATCGAGGTCGCAAACGACCTCAATTATGCGAACGGCATTGGCGTCTCTGCGGACCAGAAGACGCTCTATATAAGCGAGACGGTCGGAAACTGCATACTGAAGTTCTCGATTAACGGCGATGGCTCGTTGAGCCACAGGTCGAATTTTGCCCTGCTGAATCTCCTGACGAGAAACAAGGTCGAATCCTGGTGGATTGGACCCGATAGCATGAAGATCGATAGCAAGGGCGACATTTATGTTGCCCAATGGTCTGGCGGCAAGATTCTGAAACTATCCCCCGACGGCGCGCTTCTACACATATTTGAAATCGCCGCAGGCAATGGCACGACCAACGTCGCTTTCGGCGACGGCGAGAAAGATTTGTACGTGACGGTGGCGAAGGATCCAAACGACCCGCAGGCAGATGGCGGTATCGTGAAGATCTCAAATGTTGAATGATCTCTGGCGGGTGCTGTCGGGCAAACGCCAGGACGCGGGGCCGGGTTCGTGCTCGACTGGCGAATGAGCAGGTCCAGCTGGCCGACGTCCAGATAAATGAGTCCGCCCTCGACTATGAAGAGGATCAGCGCGGGTCCTGGTGAATCGTCGGTGATGACCAACGTGTGAGCTTCGCCGGCCGGTTCATAAATAGACGTGCCGGGCTTTGCGACCCAGTCATGCTCCTGGTACCGCCAGTGACCGCGCATCGTATACCCACGAACGATGCCAACGTGGTAGTGGACCCCGAGCTGGGCACCGGGGAGACCCTTCAGGACAACGCTGAAACCCCCGGACGTGACGTTAAAGCAGCAGGGCTGGAACCAGACGCCATCCGCATCGGGAACCCACGGCCCATCATCATCCAGGTTCGTGTTCGAAACGAAGTGCTCGCGGTTTTGTCGATTCGGACCGAGCCCGTCGGTTACGCCGTTGAAGGCAACGATTGAAAAAAAAAACGCAACACCGCATACAGGAGTCTTACGGCTATATGGAGTATTCCGCCGTACCAACACAGTGTCGCTCGCCGCGCACGCGGCCCTCCTGACAACCGTAGTCCAAAAAAGAAGCCGGGCGCAAGGCCCGGCTCCTTCAGTGCCGTGGTCGGCAACCAGCAGCGCTACTTGAGTTGAAGCACCTGCATTGTCGCTGAGCCGAGCACAGTCCGGATCTTGGCGCGATCGGCCTGCGCCTGGTTGGCCGCGGCCACGGAGCCTTCAAACTCCTTGGCGATCGCGTCCCCCTTCGCTAACGCCCCGTCCAAGGCCGCCCAGTTCCTGTAGGTAATCCTCAGAAGCAGGTCCGGATCATCGGGTTCGCGCGGCTCGATGCCGACCACCTCGTAGCTGAGGATGTAGCCGGCCTTCTTGGCAGCTTCCTGCTCCTGTTTCCACGTGGTGTCGAGCCACTTCATGTAATCGTCGAACTTGCCGTCCACCGTTCGGATCCTGGACACGTTGACGACCGGCCCTTCGGTATAGGCGTGATCGTCCGCAAGGGCCGTAAAGCTCGTGCACGCGAGAGTGGCGAATGCCGCATAGGCGGCTAACCGATACTTAACTGACATGTGAATCCCCCATTTGTAAAAAATCGAGACATCAGGACTAACTGACGCTCGGCCAATGTCGCAGCGGGCCCCATTTCGGCGGCCCGCCGCTTCCAAAAGAAGCGGCCACAGTGCGCGTACATAAACAGAATGTCGAGAGGTACCTGCGTTCGGGGTGAGCCTGAACGCGATTGCTTCTGAAGGGCTCACGGCGGGCCGCCCCAGTCGAGCCACGTGCCCGCGCCGCTTTCCAGCGCACGACGATGAATGTCATGCGCCGCGGCCAGATCTTCAAGCGCGATGCCGAGCGATTCATAGATGGTGACATCATCCCGTGAGACGCGACCCGCGACTTCGCCGAGCAACACCTCGCCGAGCTCGCCGA
>CAYYQQ010000075.1:0-13292 GCA_964473595.1 uncultured Steroidobacteraceae bacterium
GACACCACCGGTCGCGTGGCGCGCGTCGTCGAGCACAAGGACGCAAACCACAAGGAGCTGGCCATAGCGGAGGTCAATACCGGCCTGCTGGCGGCACCGGCGGGCAAGCTCCGGCGCTGGCTTTTGGCACTCGGGCGCGACAACGCCCAGGGCGAGTACTATCTGCCGGATTGCATCGTCGCCGCGGTGCGGGATGGTGTGGCGGTCGAAGCCGTCGTCGCGGCGTCGGCCACGGAGGTCTTGGGTGTGAACGACAAGCTGCAGCTTGCGGAAGTCGAAGCGGCGCGCCGGCGCGAGCGTGCGACCGAGCTGATGCGCGCGGGCGTGACGATCGTCGATCCGGCTCGCGTGGATATCCGCGGCGAGGTTCATTGCGGGCGCGATGTCGTGCTCGAGATCAACGTGATCCTCGAGGGCAAGGTGCGGCTCGGCGATCGCGCGCGCATCGGTCCGGGCAGCGTGTTGCGCGATTGCGAGATCGGCGCCGACACGGAAGTGCGCGCCAATTGCGTCATTGAGGGCGCGACCACGGGATCACGCTGCGTGATCGGCCCATTCGCCAGACTGCGACCCGGCACCAAGTTGGCCGATGAGGTGCATGTCGGCAACTTCGTCGAGGTCAAGAACACGGAACTCGGACCCGGCAGCAAGGCGAATCACCTGACTTACCTCGGCGATGCGACCATCGGCTCCAGGGTCAATGTCGGCGCCGGCACTGTGACCTGCAATTACGATGGCGTCGACAAGCACCGCACGACAATCGGGGATGGCGCCTTCATCGGCTCGGGCACGATGCTGGTGGCGCCCGTGACGGTCGGCGCGGATGCAACCATCGGTGCAGGCTCGACCATCACGAAGCCAGCCCCTGCGGGCAAGTTGACACTGGAGCGCAGTCGACAGGAGACTCTGGATGGCTGGAAACGCCCGTCAAAGAAACCGGGTTAGCCGCTGCCGCATGACTTCCGAAGCAGATCAATCGCCGCCGGATTCCGAAGCCACGCTGGAATTGTGCGAGGGCTATCTGTATGCCCGGCTCGTGCCGGGATTCGAGATCACGCCGGAACGCATGAACCGGCTTTGGAAGCAACTCGGCGAGGCCTGCGAGCAACACCAGGTCAGGCACGTGTTGACTGAGGGCACGGTCTCCGGGCGGCGCATGACGACGATGGATTCATTCGAAAACGCCGCTGTAGCCGCGCGCCTCGTGCCGGGGCTCACCATGGCCTGCTTTGTGCAGGGGCATGTTCCCGATCAGCAGACCGATTTCTTCAAGATCGCCGCCATGAATCGCGGTGTGCGCGTCGATTTCTTTGCGAAACGGGAAGACGCGCTGCGCTGGCTCGGCATCCGCCCGACAGCGACCTGATCCCGGCTCATACCGGTTTCCGCCGCCGGATTCTGTGAAATGATCCCGCGCTACGGTGGGACCCCATTGGATTAGAATGTCACCCACGGCACCGTCGGGTGCATCCCAGGATCTTGAGAGCATGTGCGGAATCGTCGGAGCGGTCGCCGGACGTGACGTCGTCCCGATCCTGATCGAGGGCCTGAAGCGCCTCGAATATCGCGGCTACGACTCGGCCGGCGTCGCCGTGCTGAATGGCAGCGCCAAGGTCGCACGGCTACGCGCCGTCGGCAAGGTCGCGAAGCTCTCCGAGGCGCTGGCGGCCACGCCAACCGCCGGCCATCTCGGCATCGCCCACACGCGCTGGGCGACCCATGGCGTGCCGAACGAGCGCAATGCACACCCACACATCTCGCGCGATGGCATCGCGATCGTCCACAACGGCATCATCGAGAATCACGAGGAGCTGCGTGAGGATCTCACGCGGCTCGGCTATGAGTTCACATCGGAGACCGACACCGAGGTCATCGCGCACCGTATTCATCATCATCTCGCCGGGCACAAGGACCTGTTCGCTGCCGTGCGCAAGACGGTCGCCGAACTGCGCGGGGCCTACTCGCTCGCTGTCATGTGGGGCCAGGATCCGGACTGCCTCGTGCTGGCGCGCGCGGGCTGCCCGGCAGTCATCGGCATCGGCAAGGACGAGAATTTCGTCGCCTCCGACGTGGCAGCTCTGCTGCCGGTGACGCGCCGATTCATCATCCTCGAGGAGGGCGATGTCGCTTGCATCCGCAGGCGCAGCATCCAGATCGTGGACGACGCCGGCCACACGGTGGAACGCCGGGCGTATGAATCGGAGCTTTCGGCTGATGCTGCCGAAAAAGGTGACTACGCCCACTACATGCTGAAGGAAATCCACGAACAGCCGCGCGCGGTCGCGCAGACGCTTGCGGAGCGCGTCGCGGGCGGGCGGCTGCTGGCGCAGGCGTTCGGGCCGGCCGCGATGGAAGTGTTCAAGCGCACCGCCTCGGTGCATATCGTCGCCTGCGGCACGAGTTACCACGCCGGCGTCGTTGCCGGCTATTTCATCGAGCAGATTTGCCGTGTGCCCTGCCGCGTCGAGATCGCAAGCGAATTTCGCTATCGCGAGCCGGTGGTTCCGGACAATTCGCTGTTTGTTTCGATCTCGCAGTCGGGCGAGACGGCCGATACGCTGGCGGCGTTGCGGCTTGCTCGCAAGATCGGGTTCCTGTCGACACTGGCAATCTGCAACGTGCCGGAGAGTTCGCTGGTGCGAGAATCCGAACTCGTGCTGCTGACCCGCGCGGGGCCCGAGATCGGCGTGGCCTCCACCAAGGCATTCACGACGCAGCTCGCGGCGCTCGGCATGCTGGTCATCGCGATCGGCAAGCACCATGGCATCGGGGCCGAGCGCGAAAAGGGCCTGGTCCAGCGCCTGCTGGAACTGCCGCACATGATCGAGCAGTGCCTTGGGCTGGAACCTGTAATCATGAACCTCGCGAAGGAAATCGCCGGCAAGCGCCATGCCCTGTTCCTCGGCCGAGGAGCCATGTTTCCGATCGCGATGGAAGGCGCGCTGAAGCTCAAGGAGATCTCGTACATTCACGCAGAAGCCTACGCGGCTGGCGAGCTGAAGCACGGACCGCTTGCGCTGGTGGATGAAGACATGCCGGTCATCGCGGTGGCGCCAAACAACGACCTGCTCGAGAAAGTAAAGTCGAACCTGCAGGAAGTCCGCGCACGTGGCGGCATGCTGTACGTGTTCGCGGACCCGGAATCTGGCATCGAGCCATCGGACGGCGTGCAGGTGTTCACGATGCCGCGGCACGTCAGTTACTTCCAGGCGCCGGCGGTCTACACGATCCCGATGCAGTTGCTCGCGTATCACACCGCGCTGCTGAAAGGCACCGATGTCGACCAGCCGCGCAATCTCGCCAAGAGCGTCACTGTGGAATAACAACCGGTGAAGTTCGACGCCGGGTTTTACCAACGTTACTACCGCGACCCCGAGACGCGTGTCGCCTCGCGCGAGGATGCGCTGCGGCTGGGGCGGTTCATCTGCGCATTCACTTCCTACCTGGGATTCAGCGTCCGGCGCGTGCTGGATGCCGGCTGCGGTCTTGGCCACATGCAGAAAGCCGTGCGCGATTTCTTTCCGCGTGCCCGCTACGTGGGCCTGGACCCCAGCGAGTGTCTGAGCAGGCGTCATGGCTGGATCCGGACCAGCATCGCCGAATATGCGCCGCGAGCGCCATTCGACCTGGTGATCTGCCATGACGTGCTGCAATACCTGCCCGACCGGGAGGCCGCGCGGGCGCTCAGGAACCTCTCCCGGCTCTGCCAGGGAGCCCTATATTTCAGCGTGTTGACCAGCGAGGACTGGCGGCGCAATGCGGACCGCGGGCGCACCGATTCCGGTGTCTGGCTGCGGCCTGCGGCCTGGTACCGCAGCCGCCTGGGACGCCATTTCCGCCCCCTGGGCGCCGGAATGCTGGCGCGGCGCGGGTTTACACCGCTCCTTTGGGAGCTGGAGCGGCCCTGGCCGTAGCGGACCCCCCGGCGGAGCGAATTGATCTAGAATTGCCGGCTGCAACGAAAGTCCGGCCGCGGACAACAACCAATCGGGAGTGACGGACGATGTCTTTTCTGAAGCATTCGGGCATCAATGCCCTCGGTTTTGCCGCGCTTGCGGCATTCGCGCTCGGAGCCTGCACCGGCGGCAGCGCCAATGACAACCTGCCGCTGCTCCGCGCGACATTGACGATCAAAACAGTGTCGCAGGGCGGAATCTGCGAAAACGTGCCTGTGCGCCTGACGCCGAAGGAACTTATCGGCACGGCGAACAAATACGCCAACAACAAGATGATGGTCGCCGAAGTGAACACGACCGGCCCCACGGACGAGAATGGCGCGCCGATGTGCAATGGCACCGGGGAGACCTTGCCGATGGCGCCGGGCAACTGGGAGTTCAGTGCACCGCTGGCCTCCGGTTCGGCGACCTGCGTACGAAACATCCAGGCTGACGGCGACCTTTCAATCCAGTTGATTGACGGCGTCGATGGCTGCAGCGGCACGCCCGCCGACGGCGCGGCACCGGCGGAAGGCGAGGCGCCTGCTGATCCCGCTGCGCCTGCCGCGGGCTGAAACGCCGCATCCGGCATGACACAGAGCCGGCACGGGTAACCGTGCCGGCTTTTTTGCCACTTGGCAGACCCCGTACCTTTCTATCTTCCGCTGCTGTTCGGTCTCGCCGGCCGCATTGCGCCACGCCGTACTGCCCGTGCGATGGCGGTAATGGTGTCGCGTCCGCGCGGCCGCAATCCGACCCAGCCCTGGGAGCTTGCACCCGGATTCGCTTCGCGCGAAATTGAATTGCGCCCGGGGCTCTTTGCGAGGAGTTGGGGCGAGAACGGGCCGCTGGTGATCGCGCTGCATGGCTGGCGCGGCCGGACCACGCAGTTCGGCCCACTCGCGGGGGCGCTTGCCACGCGGGGCTTTCGCACAATCGCGTTGGACCTGCCGGGGCACGGGCGTTCGGCGGGCGAACAGGCGACGCCACGCCTTCTAGCTGAACTGCTGATCGAGGCGACGAAAATCACGGGACCGGCGCATGCAGCGATCGGGCATTCCTTCGGAGGCGCTGCAATCGGGGCCGCGCTTGCGTTCGGATTCCAGGCTTTACGGGTCGTGCTCGTCTCGAGCCCGACGCGCGTGAGCCGCATGCCATTCATGTGGGCGAAGGCGTTCCACCTGCCGCCGCGTTCGATGGAGCACTTCGCGCGATTGCTCGATGAGCATGCCGGGCGACCCGTAGCGGAACTCGACCTGGTCGCGACCGGCCCGCGCTGCGGTATCCCGGTGCTCCTGGTGCACGATCGAGGCGATGCGGTGATTCCATATCATGAAGCCGAGATCCTTGCCGCCGTCTGGCCCGCGCTGAAGATGATCCCGACCACAGGCCTCGGGCATCGCGATATTCTCGCGGACGCGGCCGTCGTGCAGGCGGTCGCGGGATTCATCGCGGGTGAAGCACAGTGAAGTCACGTCTCGGGAAGCTGCTGCCGCCAATCGCCTCGTTCGCGATCATCGCGATCGCGGCCGTCGTACTGTGGCGGAAGCTTGCGGAAGTGGATCCGTCGGGCGTTGCCGCCAGTTTCGCCGCCATTCCAGGCAGCGCGCTCACGCTCGCTGGTCTCTTTATGGCCGGCGCACTATTCGCGATGGCCCTTTATGAAGTGCAGATGCTGCGCTACCTGCGCCCCACGGCGCTATGGCAGCGACCATTCGTGACGGCGCTGATTGCCTATCCGATCGGCCACGCTGTGGGGCTCGGCGCGTTTTCGGGCGGCGCAATCCGCTACCGGATCTACAGCGCCGCGGGATTCGGCGCTGCCGACATCGGCAAGCTGATCCTGCTGTCGGTAATGCCATTCGCATCGGGTCTCGGACTGCTGGCCGGCGTTTCGATGCTCGCCGCGACCGAGGGCGCCGCCGCGGCTCTGCATCTGCAGCCGCAGATCGTGACCATGATCGGCGCGGGGCTCCTGGCGACGCATGTCATCTATGTTGGGTTGGTGATTGCGCGCGTGCGGCCGCTCGGCAGCTGGGTGCCCGCCTTCGAGTTGCCAAGCTCGAAACTGACCACCATCCAGTATCTGCTCGGGGTTACCGAGGTGCTTTGCGCGATATCCGTGCTGTACGTGCTGTTGCCGCCTGCTGCCGACATCGGCTTTCCGGCATTTGTTGCGGTGTATGTCACCGCGATCACCGCTGGCACGCTGTCCGGCGTGCCCGCGGGCCTCGGTGTGTTCGAATCGATCCTGCTGGTGACGCTGACCGGGGTGCCGACCGAAGCGCTGCTCGGCACGGTGCTGGCCTATCGCCTGGTCTACGAACTGCTGCCGTTCGTGAGCGGTCTGCTGCTGCTGCTCGCTTACGAGGCCTGGGCGCCGCGGCGTCAATAGCCGCCTATAGTTTCACCATTACGTGCCGCACCGTGGTGTAGTCCTCGAGCGCGTACATCGAAAGGTCCTTGCCGTAACCCGAGCGCTTCACACCGCCGTGCGGCATCTCGCTGACCAGCATGAAATGCGTGTTGATCCAGGTGCAGCCGTACTGCAGCCGTGCCGCGACCCGCATCCCTCGCCCGATGTCCTGGGTCCACACCGATGAGGCGAGCCCATAGTCGGAATCATTGGCCCAGGCAATCGCCTGCTCGACGTCCTTGAAGCGTGTGACGGAAACGACCGGCCCGAATACTTCCTTGCGCACGATTTCGTCGGTCTGGCGCGCACCGGCGATCACCGTCGGTTCGTAAAAGAATCCGCTGCCGCTGCCGCTATGCCCGCCCGCCGTCACCTCGATGTGCTTGACCGCTTTGGCACGGTCCACAAAGCCCGCGACACGCTCGCGCTGCTGCTTGCTGATCAGCGGGCCCATCTCGACACCGTCATCCTGCTGCTTGCCGACCTTGATGGACGCGGCGGCAATACTCAGGTCCGCGACCAGGCGATCGTAGATCTTCGGCGCGGCATACAGGCGGCAGGCCGCCGTGCAGTCCTGCCCCGCGTTGTAATAGCCGAAAGTCCGGACGCCGGAAACAACCTCTTCCAGATTGGCATCGTCGAAGACGATGACCGGCGCCTTGCCGCCGAGCTCGAGATGCGTACGCTTGATGCCCTTCGACGCGGCCTTCAGGATCTTCTCTCCGGTTGCGACATCGCCAGTCAGCGATACCATGCGCACGCCGGGATGGCTGACGAGTGGCGCGCCGACGCTTTCGCCGCGCCCCGCGATGATATTGACGACGCCGGCCGGAAAGAGCTCGGCGAGGATCGCCGCAAGCTTGAGGGCTGTCAGCGGTGTCTGCTCGGAGGGTTTCAGGATGGCCGTGTTGCCGGCAGCGAGCGCGGGGGCAAGTTTCCAGGCGGCCATCATCAGCGGGTAATTCCACGGCGCGATTGAGGCGACTACGCCCACCGGGTCGCGGCGGATCATGCTGGTAAAGCCGGCCAGGTATTCCCCGGCAATGGCGCCGGTCATCGTCCGCGCTGCGCCCGCAAAGAAGCGGAACACATCGGCGATGGCCGGGATCTCGTCATTGAGCGCGGCGGACAAAGGCTTGCCGCAATTCTGCGATTCGAGGCTCGCGAATTCAGCGCCCTCGGCCTCGATGCGATCGGCGAGCTTCAGCAGGATCGTCGCGCGATCCTTGGGCGGCGTGCGTGACCAGCCGTCAAAAGCAGCCTCCGCGGCCTTGACAGCCGCATTGACCTGCTCGATCGAAGCCTCGGCAATGGGCGCGATGACCTTGCCGGTCGCGGGATTCAGGATGTCTTCGACATCGCCTTGGCCGGCGACCAGCCGGCCGTTGATCAGGAGCTTCTGTTGCATCGGCGCCTCACTTTGATTCGAATTCCCGGGGTCGCGTCAGCCAGTAGGCGAGCAGGATCGGCACCATCGTTATCAGCACCACGGAGACTGCGACGACATTCGTGATCGGCCGGTCGCGCGGGCGGAACAGCTCGTTGAAGAACCAGATCGGCAGCGTCTTCTCGTGCCCCGCCGTGAACAGCGTGACGATGATCTCGTCGAACGAAAGCGCAAATGCCAGCATGCCGCCTGCGAGGAGTGCCGTCGCAATCTGCGGCAGCAGCACATAGCGGAAGGTCTGGAATCCATCGGCGCCCAGATCCATCGATGCCTCGATCCAGCTCTGCGGCAGGCGGCGCAGCCGCGCGATGACATTGTTGTGCACGATCACGATGCAGAATGTCGCATGGCCGGTGACGATGGTCCAGAAGCCCGGCTGGATGTCGGCGAACTTGAACGCGGACAGGAGCGCGATGCCGGTGATGATGCCGGGGAGCGCAATCGGCAGCACGAACAGGAGCGTGATGGCCTCGCGCCCGCGGAAGCGGCTTTGCGCCAGAGCGAAAGCGGCGAGGGTCCCGAGCAGGATCGCCATCGCGCTCGCTACCGAGGCGACAGACAACGACATGCGCAGCGCCGCCCAGATGTCCTCGCGCGCGAAGGCGACCGAGAACCAGTGCAGCGTCAGGCCCGGCGGCGGGAACTGGTAGGTGCGGTCCTCGGTCGTGAAGGCGTAAAGCACGATGACCCAGACCGGCAGGTGCAGGAAGGCGAGGCCTGCAAAGGCCGCCAGCTTCTGGCCGAATGACGCTGCATTCCAGTCGCGCGCCTGTCTAGAGCGCATCGAAGGCTCCCAGGCGCTTCGCGAGCGAAAGATAGATCGCGATCAGGATGATCGGCACCACCGAGAAGGCCGCCGCGAGCGGCAGATTTCCTGCAGTGCCCTGCTGCTGATAGACCATCATGCCGATGAAATATCCGGGCGCGCCGACCACGCTCGGAATGATGTAGTCGCCTAGTGTCAGCGAAAACGTGAATACCGATCCGGCGGCGAGACCGGGCAGCGCGAGTGGCAGCACCACATTGCGGAATGTCTGGCCGGGGCGGGCACCCAGGTCGGCCGACGCCTGCAGCAGGGACAGCGGTACGCGCTCGAGCGCAGCGGTCAGCGGCAGGATCATGAATGGCAGCCACATGTAGACAAACACGATGAACATGCCGAGATAGGAGGATGCGAGCGACGGTCCGCCGATAACCGGTGTCGCGAGTGCGGCGTCGAGCGCAGGCAGAAGGCCCAGCTGATCGAGGAACCACGACAGGATGCCCTGCTTCGCGAGCACCAGGCGCCACGCGTAGACCTTGACGAGATAGCTGGTCCACATCGGTAGCATCACGCCGACATAGAAGAACGCCTTCATGCGGGGCGAGGCATAGCGCGCCATGTAGTTGGCTACCGGGAAGGCGACGACCGCCGCGGTCACCGTGACCGCGCCCGCCATCCCGAGTGTGCGCAGGATGATGTCCACATTGGCCGGATGGATGACGAGCTGACGGTAAGTCTCGAGCGTCAGCTTCGGCACGATGCGGGCGGTGAACTCGTCGATTGCATAGAAGCTCTGCATCAGGAGCGCAAGCAGCGAGCCGAGATAGACGGTGCCGAGCCACAGGAGCGGCGGCACCAACAGGAGCGCGAGGTAATAACCGCGCCGGCCGTACAGGAATGTCGCGATCGCGCGCGTGGGCATGCGCACGCTCATACGTCCGCGAGTGGCACGATACTGTCGCGCGACCAGGCGAGCCGCACGCGGCTGCCGCGTGCGGTGGCAATTGGCGCCGCGCCTTCCGGGCGCACGGCGGCAAGTATCGGTCCCGCATCCGTGCGCACATGCCAGCGGCTGGTGGCGCCGTGGTAGTGAATGTCTTCCAGCACGCCCTCGCAGCTCAACGAGCCGGCAGGCACCGGCGCGCCTGCGACGATGACCTCGATCGTTTCGGCGCGAATCGCAAAGGCGCGTGCCGCGCCCGTGACGCGCTTCGCGAGTTCGCCTTCCACAACATTGGCGCTGCCTACGAAGCGCGCGACGAAAGCCGTGCGCGGGTGCTCGTACAGCTCGCGTGGCGAATCCAGCTGCTCCACGCGCCCGTCACGGAATACCGCGACCCGGTCCGCCATGCTGAGCGCCTCGCCCTGGTCATGCGTCACGTAGACGAATGTAATGCCGACCTGCTGCTGGATCGCCTTCAGCTCGCTCTGCATTTCCTCCCGCAGCCGCAGGTCGAGTGCGCCGAGCGGCTCATCGAGCAGCAGCACCTTGGGCTTGTTGATCAGCGCGCGGGCGAGGGCAACGCGCTGTTTCTGCCCGCCGGATAGCTGCGCGGGCGAGCGGTCCGCGAGCTTTGCCAGCCGCACGAGTTCCAGCACTTCGAGCGCGAGGTGCTTCCGCTCCGGATCGGCAACGCCGCGTACCTTCGGGCCATAGGCCACGTTCTCGGCCACGCTCATGTGGGGGAATAGCGCGTAATCCTGGAAAACCGTATTGACGCTGCGATCGAAGGGCGGAATGGCGGTGACATCCTCGCCATCCAGCAGAATTTTTCCATGCGTCGGGCGATCGAAACCCGCGATGAGCCGCAGGCAGGTGGTTTTTCCGGAGCCGGAGGGCCCGAGAAGCGCGAAGAATTCGCCCGGCGCGATGGAAAGCGACACGTCATCCAGCGCGCGCATTGCGCCGAACAGCCGGCTGACGCCGGCCAGTTCAATGGCCGGCGTCATTGCGGACGAAGGGCGCCGCTCAGCGGCCGCCCATGATCGCGACGTAGTCGGTGCTCCAGCGGCTGTACGGCACGCATTCGCCGCCGGCGCAGGCCGCTTCCGGGGTACGCCAGAACACGATCTTCGAGAAATTCTCGAAGCCGTTCGTCGCACAGCCGGCGTCGCCCAGGAGTGCGTTGCCGGCGCAGGCCGCAGGCACCGCAGGCACCGAGCCAAACCAGGCGGCGACGTCGCCCTGGACTTTCGGGCTGATGGACCACTCCATCCATTCATAGGCGCAGTTTGGATGCGCGGCGTTCGCAGCCATCATCGTCGTATCCGCCCAGCCCGTGGCACCCTCGGCCGGCACGGTGCTGGCGATGGGCTGCTTGTTCAATGCGAGCGTATTGACCTGGAACGGCCAGGAACCCGAGGCGACTACCCCTTCGTCGGTAAAGTCCTGCACCTGGACATTCGCGTCGTGCCAGTAGCGGTGCACCAGCGGATGCTGCTTGCGCAGCACATCGAGCGCCGCGGTGTACTGCGCTTCGTTCAGCGCATAGGGATCGGTGATGCCGAGCTCGGGCTGCTTGGTCTTGAGGTAAAGCGCCGCATCCGCGATGTAGATGGGGCCGTCATAGGCCTGCACGCGGCCCTTGTTCGACTTGCCGTCGGAATATTTCATCGGCTCGAACACGACGGCCCAGGAGGTCGGCGCCTCCTTGAAGGCCTTGGTGCTGTACATCAGCACATTCGGGCCCCATTGATACGGAACGCCGTAATGCTTGCCGTCGACAAAATGCCAGGCGGCCTCGCGCAGGCGCTCGTCCACGCTTGAATAACTCGGTACGCGCGCCACGTCGATCGCCTGCACCGTGCCGCCGCGGATCAGCCGCAGCGAGGCGTCGCCCGAGGCCGTCACCAGGTCATAACCGCCCTGGGTCATCAGCGAAACCATCTCGTCCGATGTGCCGGCAGTCTTTACATTGACCTTGCAGGCGGTTTTCGTCTCAAATGCCTTGACCCAGTCGTAGGCCGCATCGGTGTCGCCGCGCTCGACGTAGCCCGGCCAGGCGATGATGTCGACCTGACCCTCGAGGACCGGGGCCGCCGGGGCCTCCGGTTCCTTCTTGCTCTGGCAGCCCACGAGGGCGATGACGATGCCGGCCGACAAGGCAGCCAGCCGTGACGAATGACGAGTGCTGTTCGCGAACATGGCAGAGTCCCCCGAAGTTAGTTCTGGTTACGCCGAGTTTATGCTTGTTCGATGCGAAATACACGGAGCCTGCGGCGTCCCGCAGCGTCCGCAGCCCACCGCCGTCTTATTGAGTGCGGACCGTCTCGGCTACCGGCTGCTCCGGGGCAATGGTTATTCGCAGCCGTCCATAGGGTGAGGCGGGTACGACTGCATCGCCACCTCGCTCAAGCCAGGCGAGTGCCGCCGGCGTAAGCAAATCGCCTTCCCGGCGCTCAGGCGCCCTGCCGAGCACCGCGGCCGGCGTGAAGACAATGAGGTAGCGGGCGCTCTCTGTGGCAGGATCGATGGGCATGGTCACGGCGAGGCCGGTTTCGCCGCCCGCGGTTGCGAGCGCCGGCTCCAGGCGCAGGTTGTCGAGACCCGACATGCGCAGGACGATGAATGTGTCGTCGAGCAGTGCGACGACCGGATAGAAAACACCCACCTCATCATCGCGGCCGGGATCGAAAAGACTCTTCACGCGCAAGCGATACGGCGTCGAAACCTTCGGCAATTCAAAGGCGGCGAACGGGCTGAGGCCGCTGTGGAAATCGAAGGCCGGGCTGGCGCGATTCACGACCGCGTCCGCGAAACCGCGCTCCGGCAGCGGTAGATACGAAAACCCGGATGGATCGTCGCAGCAGGCTTTCGTTCTGGCGTAGAGCGCGAGACGCGCCTCCGGCTTCGACGGGTAGGATTGCAGGGGCGCCGCCGCGCAGCCGGCAAAAGCGGCCGCCATCACCAGCGACAGGAACAGCATTGACTCTCGCATCAGGTGGGAAGCTAGCATGAATCCGGCCTCCGCCACGGTGGTCGGCACGGGGCGGGCGCCATGCCGGCGTCGAGGCGCTGCTCGGAGAGCAGTTTCTGCGCGATCGGCCGGCATTGGCATGGCGCTTTCGGAGACGCGAAATCCGGACTCGTCCGGTAAGATGCGCGACAGTCGATGAGCAGCCGGCGCAAATCATGGGTCCTGGTCGTTCCCCTGGCAGTCCTGCTGGGGGCCTGCGCTGCGGACGCGCCTGCCAAGACGGAGTCCGAGAGCATGGCTATGCCTTCGCCGGTGCCGCCAATCGCCGCAGTGCGGCCATACGAGGTCGTGTCATCGAACGGCACGCGGCTGGACGAGTACCACTGGCTGCGCGACGACACGCGCACCAGCAAGGAAGTGCTCGCCTATCTCGAAGCCGAGAACGCCTACAAGACGTCCATGACCGCGCACGCCAAGGCTCTCGAAGACCGTGTTTACGACCAGACGATCGCGCGAATAAAACAGGACGATTCCAGCGTTCCGTATCGCAAGCGCGGCTACTGGTACTACAAGCGCTTCGAGACCGGCAAGGAATATCCGGTTTACGCGCGCAAGGCCGGCAATCTCGAGGCCGCCGAGCAGTTGATGCTGAACGCCAACCTGCTGGCCGAAGGCCACGGGTTCTACCAGGTCGGCGCAACCGCGATGGCGCCCAACGACCGGCTGCTTGCTTATGTCGAGGACACCATCGGCCGGCGTCAGTACCGGCTGCGGGTCAAGGACCTCGAGACCGGTGAAACGCTGCCGGACGTCA
>CAYYQQ010000076.1:0-13236 GCA_964473595.1 uncultured Steroidobacteraceae bacterium
GCTACGTGCCGGCGGTCCTGATCGTCATGAATGTCGTCTATGCCGTGGCCGCCTATCCGGCGGGCGCTCTGGCTGACCGATTCAGCCGGCGCAAGCTGCTCATAGCAGGGTTGGCCGTGCTGATTGCTGCAGACGTCATGCTGACCATGGCCGTTGCGCCTTTGCTGGTGTTGCTCGGGTCGGCGTTGTGGGGGTTGCACATGGCGCTGACGCAAGGTCTGCTGTCCGCGCTCGTAGCCGAATCCGCGCCGGCGGATCTGCGCGGTACCGCATTCGGTGTCTTCAATCTTTTCAGCGGCGGTGCGCTCCTGCTTGCGAGCGTCATTGCGGGAGCGCTATGGACCGCCATTGGTCCACCAGCCACATTCGCAGCCGGTGCAATATTCGCCTTGCTGGCGGCATTGGGGTTGCTGGCGTATCGGACGGAGGCGCGCGCTCGATGATCGGATTGCTGCAACGCGTGACTTCGGCTGCGGTCGATGTCGAGGGCCGTGAAATTGCACGAATCGGCCCCGGCCTCCTGGTGCTCATCGCTGTCGAGCGCGACGATACCTCGGCCGAGGCCGAGCGCCTGCTGGAACGGCTTTTGAACTATCGCGTATTCGCAGATGCCGAAGGACGCATGAATCTTTCGGTCACTGACATCGCTGGCGGACTCCTGCTAGTGCCCCAATTCACACTGGCTGCGGACACGAAAAAGGGCCTGCGGCCCGGATTCAGCACGGTGGCGCCGCCGGAGCAGGGAAAGCGCCTGTTCGAGGAGCTACTGGGGCTCGCGCGGCGGCGGTTTCCGGGTGTCCAGTCGGGGCAATTCGGGGCCCATATGCAGGTGTCGCTGGTCAACGACGGGCCCGTCACTTTCTGGATTAACGCGGCGCGTCACGGGGCCTGAAGGCCGTTTGGCGTATCATCCCCCACTGCGCCGGGTGCGCGGGCTGGAGTTGCAATTATGGGTATCGGTTTCAGGGAACTGCTGATCATCCTCGCGATCGCGCTCCTGATCTTCGGGGCGAAGAAGCTGCGCACCATCGGCTCGGACCTGGGAGCCGCGGTCAAGGGCTTCAAGAAGTCCATGAACGAGGGTGACAGCGAGGAAGCTGACAAGAAGCTTGCGCAGGACCAACGTCCGGACGCGGATTTCAGCAGCAAGAAACCCGACAACGCCGATTCCTCGAAGAACGCCTGACGCCTGATGTTCGAGGTCGGCTTCACCGAGATCATCCTGATACTCGGCATTGCGCTGTTGGTGCTGGGCCCGGAGAAGCTCCCGAAACTCGCCAACCAGGTTGGCCGCTGGGCCGGCCGCGCCCGCGCAATGGCGCGCCAGTTGCGCCAGCAGCTCGATGAAGAAGTAACGCTCGACTCAGTCACCAAATCCGACCCGCCAGTGCGCCGCCCGCCGGGTGTTGCCCCCGTGGATCCCCCAGAAAAGACTGACGGCCCGAAGCCGTCATGAGCGAGCACGCGCCTGATCCGGAAAAACTCGCCGAGAGCTCGCTGCTCTCGCACCTGCTCGAACTGCGCGACCGCCTGCTGCGGGCGCTGATCGCGACATGCGTGCTCGCGGCGCCTTGCCTCTACTTTGCGAATGACATCTTCACATGGCTCTCCGAACCGCTGCGCGCGCAACTGCCGCCGGGAACCAAGCTGATCGCAACCAGCGTCGTGGCACCTTTCATGACGCCATTCAAGCTCGCGCTGCTCGCGGCGATTTTCTTCGCGATGCCCGTGATCCTGTATCAGGTCTGGGCATTCATTGCGCCCGGCCTGTACCGCCATGAAAGGCGCTTCGCGCTGCCGCTGTTTATTTCGAGCGTGATCCTGTTTTACTGCGGCACCACTTTCGCTTACTTCCTCGTGTTTCCGGCCATTTTCCAGTTCTTCGTCATGACGACGCCCGAAGGCGTCGAGATGCTGGCGGATATGACGCAGTACATGGATTTTGCGGTCCTGTTGTTCTTCGCATTCGGGCTGGCCTTCGAAATCCCGGTTGCAACCGTGCTGCTGGTGCGCACCGGACTAGTGAAGCTCGAGACGCTCACGAAGAATCGAGGCTATGTGCTGCTCGGCATCTTCATCATCGCGGCCTTCCTGACCCCGCCGGACGCCGTCTCCCAGACCATGATGGCCGTGCCGATGTACGCGCTGTTCGAGGCGGGCATCATCATGACGCGGCTGCTGGTACGCGCCCGGCCGCCTGACCCGGAAGTCGATCCGGCTTGATGTTGCACCGCAACATCGCCGAGACTCGCCGGACTTTGGAGAAAACAAGACATGACGACTGACGTGCACGTCCCGTCGGGGACATTGCTGGGCCACCCGCGTGGCCTGTTCCTGCTGTTCATGACGGAGATGTGGGAGCGCTTCAGCTACTACGGCATGCGTGCGCTGCTCGTGCTCTACGCAGTCGCCGCGACCGATGCCGCGAACCCCGGGCTTGGCTGGGACAGCCCGCAGGCGCTGACCCTTTACGCCTGGTACACGGGGCTGGTCTATTTCACACCGTTATTCGGTGGCTGGCTCGCCGACAACTTCATCGGTCAGCGCAAGGCGGTGATCATCGGGGGCATCGTCATGGCGCTCGGCCAGTTTGCGCTGGCTTCGCCGCTTGGCACCATGGGCACAAGCCCGGCCTGGTCCTTTGGTTCGCTCGGCATCGCCTTTCCCGAAACGGCGACCAGTGTCTATGTCGGCCTGCTGCTGCTGGTCATCGGCAATGGTTTCTTCAAGCCAAACATCTCGACCATGGTTGGCGACCTGTACCCGCAGGGCGATGCGCGGCGCGACGGCGCCTTCACGATCTTCTATATGGGCATCAATCTCGGCGCTTTCCTCGCGCCGCTGGTCTGTTCGACACTCGGCGAGGATCCGGCATACGGCTGGCGCGTCGGCTTCCTGGCGGCCGGCATCGGCATGATGCTCTCGGTAATCATCCAGATCGCCTTTGCGCAGCGCTACATCGGCGACATCGGCCGCGAGCCTGCCGCTGCGCGTTCGCTGAAACTCGCAGGCGGGACAAAGCAGCCGCTGACAGCCGACGAGCGCGACCGGCTGCGCGTGATCTTCGTGATCTTCATCTTCGTCGTGATGTTCTGGGCCGCCTTCGAGCAGGCGGGCGGCCTGCTGAACCTGTTTGCTGACAAGTACTCCGACCGCGAAGTCGGCAGCTTCACCGTGCCGACCGGCTGGTTTCAGTCACTCAATCCGCTGTTCATCGTGCTGCTGGCTCCGTTCTTTTCAATGTTGTGGAGCAGGCTCGGCGACCGCGGCAGGAACCCGAAAACACCGGTCAAGATGTACCTTGGCTTGATGCAGGTCGCGCTCGGATTCATATTCCTGGTCGTCGCGGTGTTTCAAATGCAGCACTCAGCCGACATGAAGTCCGGCATGATCTGGCTGGTACTCGGCTACCTGTTTCACACGACCGGCGAGTTGTGCATCAGCCCAGTCGGCCTCTCAATGGTCACCAAGCTCGCGCCGCTGCGCCTCGGCTCGTTGATGATGGGCGTCTGGTTCATGATCAACTTCGTGGCCAACACGCTTGCGGGCTACATCGGCGCATTCTCGGAGCACATGGGCGAATACCCGTGGATGGTTACTTTCGCGACGGGCGTTGGCGTGCGCGCTGAACAAGCGGGAATTCTCGGCGTCTTCGGTGGCCTCGCGGCGCTCTTGATCGCCTTCAGCTTCGTGCTGTGGGCCATTTCCGGGCGAATCGTTCACTGGATGCACGGCGCCGAAGGCAAGTGAGGAAACCCATGCTGCGCTACGCCTGCGTTGTCTTTGTTGCCGGCGCAATCGCCGCCTGCGGCGGTGAAAAGCCGAAGGAAAGCGCGGACGAGTTCGTGGCACGCGTCAACAAGGACCTGCAGCAGCGTGGCCACGAGAACGCGATAGCCAGCTGGGTGCAGCAGACCTACATCACTCCCGATACCGAACAGCTTGCGGCCAAGGCCGAGGAGCGCGCGCTCGAGTATTACCCGAAAGCGATCAAGGATTCGAAGGCCTACGAGGGCATGGACATTTCGCCAGAATCGCGGCGCGCGATGCTGCTGTTGAAGCAGGGGCTCTCCGCTCCGGCTCCGGACGACGCCGCCAAGCGCGAGGAACTCACGACGATCAATGCGCGCATGCAATCCATGTTCGGCGCCGGAAAGTGGTGCACGGGCGGTCCGGAGACCTGCCGCAACCTCGAGGAACTTTCCGACACGCTCGCGAAGAGCCGCGACTGGGACGAGCAGCTCGAGGCCTGGAAAGGCTGGCACACGATCTCGCGGCCGATGCGCAAGGATTACCAGCGTTTCGTGGAATTGGCGAACGAGGGCGCCAGGGAACTCGGCTATGGTGACCTCGGCGAAATGTGGCGTTCCGGCTATGACATGAGCCCCGTGGAGTTTGAGGCTGAGACCGAGCGGCTCTATGCGCAGGTAAAGCCACTGTATGACGGCCTGCATTGCTATGCGCGCGGCCGGCTGCAGAAGAAATACGGCAAGGAACGCGTGCCGGACGGCAAGCCGATACCGGCGCACCTGTTCGGCAACATGTGGGCCCAGCAGTGGAACAATATCTTCGACCTGCTTGAGCCCTACCCCGGCGTCTCGAACCTCGACGTCACCTCGGCGCTCAAGAAACAGGGCTATGACGCAACGCGCATGACGCGCTCGGCCGAATCCTTCTATGTTTCACTGGGCTTCCCGAAACTGCCGGCAAGTTTCTGGGAGAACTCGATGCTGACGCGTCCGCGCGACCGCGACGTGGTCTGCTACGCGAGCGCCTGGAACATGGACACGCACGGCGACGTGCGCATCAAGGCGTGCATCCAGCCGACCGGGGAAGATCTGTACACGGTCTATCACGAGCTGGGCCATGTGTATTATTACCTTAGCTACCTGGACCAGCCGTTCCTGTTCCAGGACGGCGCGCATGACGGTTTTCACGAAGCCATCGGCGACACCATCAACCTCTCGATGACCGATGGTTATCTCGCCGATGTCGGCCTGCTGCCAAAGGGAGCGAAGAGCAGCAATGAATCACTGATCAACCGACAGATGAAAGTCGCCGTCGACAAGATCGCTTTCCTGCCTTTTGGCAAGATGATCGACCAGTGGCGCTGGGGCGTGTTCTCGGGCGCAATACCACCAGAAAAGTACAACGAGGCCTGGTGGGATCTGCGCCGCCAGTACCAGGGCGTCGAGGCGCCGGTGGCGCGCAGCGAGGAGGACTTTGACCCGGGCGCCAAATACCACATTCCGAACAACACGCCGTACACGCGCTATTTCCTTTCCTTCATCCTGCAATTCCAGTTCCACAAGGCCCTGTGCGATGCTGCGGGCTGGAAGGGCCCCTTGCACGAATGTTCTATCTACGGAAATGCCGAGGCAGGCCGCCGCTTCCGCGAAATGCTTGCGCTCGGTGCGAGCGGGCCGTGGCAGGATGCGCTCGAGAAGCTCGCCGGCACGCGCCAGATGGACGCTTCAGCCATCATCGATTACTTCCAGCCCCTGATGGGCTGGCTCGAAGAACAGAACCGCGGCCACCAGTGCGGCTGGTAAAGGGAAGGAATCCACAATGAGCTCTCCGGATGCTGCACGGCAGCTGACCGCACGCGCGATCATCCTGTCCCTGATCCTGGCGGTGCTGCTGGCGGCAGCAAATGCCTATCTCGGCCTGTTCGCCGGTCTCACGGTTGCAACCGCGATCCCGGCGGCGGTCGTATCGATGGGCGTGCTGCGCATGCTGGGCCGCTCGAGCATCCTCGAGAACAATATTGTCGCGACCGGCGCTTCCGCAGCCTCGTCGATTGCGGCCGGCACGATCTTCACGATTCCCGCGCTCGTGATCATGGGTCACTGGACCAACTTCCATTACTGGTGGGTGTTTGCGATCGCGGGTCTTGGCGGCCTGCTCGGCGTGCTGTTCTCCGTGCCTTTGCGTCGCACGCTGATCCTCGACCAGAAACTGCAGTTCCCCGAAGGCGTCGCGACCGCTGAAGTGCTGAAGGTCAGCGTGGACCCGGGCCGCGGCCTGAGGTCGCTGTCGTACGCGGCCGGGGCGGCCGCTCTCTTCAAGCTCGCGCTGTCGGGCCTGAAGTTCTCGCCGGAGTCATTTATCACAGCCCGCTTCTTCGGCGAGCGCACGATAGGTTTCTTTGGGATCAGCTTATCGCCTGCATTACTCGGTGTCGGCTACATCGTCGGATTGAACATCGGCGCGCTGATGCTCTCCGGCGGCGCATTGTCCTGGTGGATCTTCATTCCCTGGTACAACACGTTCATGTCGGGCCACGACCCCGCACTCGCGGCGGATCTCGTCGGGCTTTCGGCCGGGGATGCGGCCTACCTGATCTGGAGCCGTCAGATCCGATTCATCGGCGTCGGTGCGATGCTGATCGGCGGCATGTGGTCCCTGTGGTCGCTGCGGAAATCGCTGTTGTCCGGCATCAAGACCGGCCTGAAGCTGCGTGGTGTCGCCGGCACGGATATTCCGGACACCGAGCGTGACCTGCCGATGGGCATGATCATGACCGGCATCGTGCTGTTCGTGATCCCGCTGTTCGCACTTTATTATGTGGTCGTCGGCAGCCTCGGCATTGCGCTGACGATGGCCGTGATCATGGTGATCGCGGGATTCGTGTTTTCCTCGGTCAGCGGCTACATGGCCGGCCTCGTCGGTTCTTCCAACAATCCGGTTTCCGGCATCACGATCTCGACCATCCTGTTTGCCTCGCTGATCCTGCTCGGCATCATGGGCAAGGGTTCCACCGTCGGGCCGGTTGCCGCGATCATGATCGGCGCCGTGACCTGCAATGCCGCCGCGGTTGCCGGCGACAACCTTCAGGACCTCAAGGCCGGCCAACTGATCGGTGCCACGCCCTGGCGCCAGCAGGTGATGCTCGGCATCGGCGCGCTTGCGAGCGCCGCTGTGATGGCTCCGGTGCTGAACCTGCTGCTCGAGGCTTATGGCATCGGCACGCCGGCGCGTGAAGGCGTGAACGCACTCGCCGCACCGCAGGCGACACTGATGGCCTCGGTCGCGAGCGGCATCTTCGGCAATGGACTTCCCTGGAACATGGTCGCGACCGGCGCCGTGGTCGGCGCGATGACGATCACGCTGGATGAATACCTCCGCCGCAAGGGCTCGAGCTGGCGTGCACCCGTGCTGGCGGTCGCCGTCGGCATCTACCTGCCACTCGAACTCTCGACACCGATCTTCGTCGGCGGACTGATCGCGGAACTCGCCACGCGGTGGCACAGGCGCCGGAGCCCAGATGCAGATCCTGAATTGCTGAAACAGAACGGGCTGTTGTTTTCGGCAGGCCTGATCGCCGGCGAAGCCATCGTCGGCGTATTAATAGCGATTCCGATCGTTGTGAGTGGTGATGCCGACGTGCTGGCGGTTGCGGCCTCAATGCGGCCCGGGCAATGGGCCGGCATCGCGACACTCGCTGCGTTCGGCTGGTGGATGCACCGGGTGGCGACACGCGGGGCGCGCAAATAGTCCGCCCGCGCGGCGGTAAATGAAAAAGGGGACGCAACCCTTTTCGGCGAAATCAGGACCGGAAAAGGGTTGCGTCCCCTTTTTCTCACGGCGGTAAATGAGCGAGACCCAGGCACCCCGGTCCAGGCTCGCGATCGCGCTCGCGATCATCTACCTCGTCTGGGGATCGAGCTTCCTCGCAGGCAAGATCCTGGTGACCGACGAGCCGCCGCTGGTTGCCGCGGGCCTGCGCTTCACTGTTGCGGGGCTGTTGTTGATGGCCTTTGCCTGGTGGCGTTCCGGCCCGCCGGTGTTCACGCGCATCGAGTTGTGGCATGTGCTCGCGATGAGTTTCCTGTCGGTGCTTTTCAGCAATGCCTGCCACATGATCGCGATGCAGTTCGTCCAATCCAACACGGCCGCGTTACTGAATGCGACACCTGCATTGTGGATCGCCTGGCTCGGGACCTTCGGCCATCGCCGAAGCCAGCTTTCGGGCGCGGCGCGTCTCGGGCTGCTCGTGGGGCTCATCGGCGTGCTGCTGGTGCTCTCGCCGAAGGGCGGATTTCACCTCGCGGGGCTCGGCTGGCAACTCCTGATCCTGCTCGGTTGCCTGAGCTGGTCACTGGGCACGATCTACTATCGCAATGCCGGCGCGGCCAACACGCCGCTGATGTTCACGGCACTGCAGATGCTGACGGGCGGTGTCGGCTTGCTCGCGGCAGGCGCTGTCGCCGGCGAGTCGTTTGCGTTTCAATGGACGCCACGCGCAGTCGCCGCCATCCTGTGGCTGACGCTGATGAGCTCCTGCCTTGCCTACTCCGCCTATGCCTGGCTCACGGTTCACGCGCGCCCCGTCGTGGTCGGTTCGTACGGCTATGTCTGCCCGGCCGTGGCGGCGCTGGTCGGCTGGCTCGCGCTCGATGAGACACTCTCGTGGATGCAGATCACCGGGATGGTGGTGATCCTGTTAGGGATTGCACTGGTGACGGGGTATTTGAGGCCGATGCCGAGGAATCCCGCCGGAGCGGCCCGAAGATGATAGACCACAATCCCGCACGGCATTGTCGATGCCGCCGGCAACACGCGGATGACCTGGGAGATCGCGCTGGCCGGTCTGGCCGGCGGCGGCCGTCAGACGTAGCGAAAAATCAGGACGGCAATGACGACCGACAAGAGCGTCGCGGGCCACAGCGGCGTGCCGATGAACGCCAGCCACAGCAGGTGAACGAACGCCGCCGCGAGCAGCGAGACAAATAGCCGATCACCGCGCGTCGTGTCGATGCCCAGCACACCGCGGCGCGGGTTGCCCCCGGGGGAACGCAACTCCCAGATCGTCATGACGACCAGCATCGCAGCGATGAAGCCGAAGAAAATGGCCGTCTCCCAGGTCCATGCCATCCAGTCCAACGCGCCGGGCTCCATCGTCGCTTCCATCAGACGCGCCCGAGGGCGAAGCCCTTGGCGATGTAATTGCGCACGAAATAGATCACGAATGCGCCGGGAATGATGGTCAACGCTCCCGCCGCGGCTAGCAGGCCCAACTCGTATCCGGAGGTGCTCGCGGTCCGCGTCATGATCGCCGCGATCGGCTTGGCGACAACCGCCGTCAGCGTCTTGGCCAGCAGCAGCTCGACCCAGGAAAACATGAAGCAGAAAAACGCCGCGACCCCGATGCCGGCGGCGATCGTCGGAATGAAGATGCGCATGAAGAAACGCCAGAACGGATAACCGTCGACGAACGCGGTTTCGTCGAGTTCCTTCGGCACGCCAGACATGAATCCTTCGAGGATCCAGACCGCCAGCGGGATGTTGAACAGGCAGTGTGCGAGCGCCACCGCGATGTGGGTGTCGAACAGCCCGATGGCCGAATATAACTGGAAGAACGGCAGCGCAAATACTGCGGGCGGCGCCATGCGGTTGCTGAGCAACCAGAAGAACAGGTGCTTGTCGCCCATGAAGCGGTAGCGCGAGAACGCGTACGCCGCGGGTAGTGCCAATGTCACGCTGATGACCGTATTCATCAGCACATAAGCGAGCGAATTCAGGTAGCCCGTGTACCACGTCGGGTCGGTCAGGATCGTGCGGTAGTTCGCAAGCGTGAAGTGGTCGGGCCACAACGTGAACGACCCGAGGATCTCATTGGTCGTCTTGAACGACATGTTCAGCAGCCAATAGATCGGCAGCAGCACGAACACGATGTACAGCGCCGGCAGCAGCCACTTGACCCGCTTCATGACTGCGCCTCGTCGCGGGTCATCACCGCGTAGAAGACCCACGACAGCAGCAGGATGATCAGGAAATAGATCAGCGACATGGCCGCTGCAGGCCCCAGATCGAACTGGCCCAGTGCGATCTTGACCAGGTCGATCGACAGCAACGACGTGGCATTGCCCGGACCGCCGCCGGTCAGCACGATGGCCTCGGTGTAGATCATGAAGCTGTCCATGAAGCGCAGCAGCACGGCGATCATCAGCACGCGCTTCATCTTCGGCAGCTGGATATAGCAGAACACCGACCAGGCCGATGCGCCGTCAATCTTCGCCGCCTGGTAAAATGCATCTGAAATCGAAGAGAGGCCGGCGTAGGCGAGCAACACCACCAGCGATGTCCAGTGCCAGACATCCATCGCGATCAGCGTGGACCAGGCCGAAAACGGCTGGCGCGTGAAGTTGTAGTCGAAGCCGAGTGCGTTCAGCGAGTGGCCGAGCAGCCCGATGTCAGGCAGCGCGAAGATATTCCACATCGCGCCGACGACATTCCATGGAATCAGGAGCGGCATCGCCATCAATACCAGGCAGACGGACGACCATGCGCCACGCCGCGGCATCGCCAGCGCAATGGCCACGCCCAAAGGCAGCTCGATCGCAAGGACAATCGCCGTGAACAGCAGCTGGCGCTGCAGCGCGTCGTGGAAACGCGACGAGTGCAGTATCTGCTCAAACCAGGTCAGGCCCTCGAAGAAAAACTGGTTGTCACCGAATGTCTCCTGCACCGAGTAATTGACCACCGTCATCAGCGGAATGACCGCATTGAAGGCAACCAGCACGACCACCGGCAGCACCAGGAACCACGCTTTCTGGTTTGGCGTGCGGCCGCTCATCCGGGCTCTCCGCCCTGGCGCCATCCATCCGCGTAGAGGTACGTGAACGAGGGATCGAATCGCAGGAACGCGCGTTCCGAAGGCAGCGGCATGTCCTCGCCCACCAGCAGCCGGATGGTGGACTGCGCATGACGCGTCTCCACGACACGAAAGCGGCCGGCGTCCGCCACTTTCTCGATATTGACAGGGATGCCGGTTCCGGCAAACGAGACAAACTCCGGCCGCACACCGATCTGCAGCTGCGCGCCCGCTCGAATCGCCCCTGGCGCATCGGCGATTTGCACTACGTGCCCGGCGAAGCGCGTCACGCCGCCATCAAGTGTCGCCGGCAGCAGATTCATGCCCGGCGAACCGATGAAATGCCCCACAAAGGTGTGCTGCGGCCGCTCAAACAGGTCCACCGGCGTTCCCGCTTGCACCACGATACCGTCGTTCATGACGATCACGCGGTCGGCGAAGGTCAGCGCTTCCGTCTGGTCGTGCGTCACGTAGATCATCGTGATGCCGAGCCGCCGGTGCAGTTCCTTCAGCTTGGAACGCAGGCGCCACTTCAGCTGCGGATCGATCACCGTCAATGGCTCGTCGAACATGATCACGTTGACGTCGGAGCGCACCAGACCGCGCCCCAGCGAAATCTTCTGCTTCCCGTCGGCGGTCAATCCGGATGCCCTGCGATCCAGCATGTCCCCTAGATCGAGCATGGCTGCAATCTCGCGCACACGAAGGTCAACCGCATCCCCTGGTACGCCGCGATTGCGCAGCGGAAAGGCGAGATTGTCGTACACGCTCATCGTGTCGTAGACCACCGGGAACTGGAACACCTGCGCAATTTCGCGCGCGTCGGGAGCGAGCGACGTGACATCGCGATCGTCGAACCAGATCGATCCTTCGCTCGGCCTCAGCAGCCCGGAAATGATATTCAGCAGCGTGGTCTTGCCGCAACCGGACGGTCCCAGCAGCGCATTGGCACTGCCGTCCGGGAATGTCAGCTCGAATCGCTTCAGCGCCCAGTCCGATTCCACCGCCGGGTTGGGTCTGTAGCAATGCCGTATATTTTTTAAACTGATGCGTGCCATGTGCGTTCTCAGTCTTCCGCAGAGCCGACGCAGCACCCGTCGGGGGCGAAGTACAGGGCACGCGACACATCGAGGCTGAATGCTGCTGTTGCGCCGACGTCATATCCACATACGCCATGCGACTGCGACACCCAGGTTTGCCCGCGCAGGTCGAAGTGCACGACGCTTTCCGAGCCGCTGATCTCGGCGATCGCCACGCGTCCTTCGACCTTGATTGCGCCATCCGCGCCAGCGGCCAGCGGCTGCACGCGATGTGGTCGCAGACCGAGCGTGTACGGACCGTCGGCAAGCCCAGCGAGTCCGCGCTCGGCCGGCCATGAGGTCACGTCGGCCAGCTCGAAGCGCCCGCCGCGCTTCAGCACGGGCGCGCAGTTCATCGGGGGATCGGAAAAGGCACGCGCCGCAAGCAGGTCGGACGGCCGGCGATAGACGTCCGATGTCGCGCCGAACTGGGTCACGCGACCCTCGTGAATCGTCGCCGTGTGGCCGCCGAGCAGCAGTGCTTCGGTGGGTTCGGTCGTGGCATAGACCACCGTGCAGTCCCGAT
This sequence comes from uncultured Steroidobacteraceae bacterium, assembly GCA_964473595.1. Lineage (GTDB taxonomy): Bacteria > Pseudomonadota > Gammaproteobacteria > Steroidobacterales > Steroidobacteraceae > SCUD01. The sequence goes on from CAYYQQ010000076.1 coordinate 12,203, forward strand.
CGGCGAACAGGCGTGGCAACTCGTCGCGCAGCGCCTCGCGCAGCTTGTAGTCGAGATTGGCGAGCGGTTCATCGAGCAACACGAGGCCGGCATCCTTGACCAGAGCGCGCGCCAGCGCCGTGCGCTGCTGCTGCCCGCCGGACAGTTCGGCCGGTCGCCGGTCCAGCAGCGGGGACAACTGCAGGAGTTCCGCAATGCGCCCGACCCTGGCCTTGATCTCGGCGCGGCTCGCGCGCGCAACCCTCAGTGGCGACGCGATGTTCTCGAAGACGCTCAGGTGCCCGTAATTGATGAACTGCTGATAGACCATTGCCACGCTGCGGGCACGCACCGGCACCCCGGTGACATTGCGTCCGTCGAACCACAGTTCGCCGGCGGTCGGCTTCAGCAGGCCCGCCATCAGGCGCATCAGCGTGGTCTTGCCGGCGAGCGTCGGCCCGAGCAGGATGTTGAATCCCTGCGGCGCGAGCGCAATGTCGACCGGGTGAATGTGCGTCTGGCCATCCGCCCGCAGTTCGACACCGCGCAGTTCGAGTCCCGGTCGGGTCACGAAGATATCGTTCAGGTCACTTCGCCGCCCAGCGCTTCACCAGCTCGTCGTAGTCGATGGTCTGGCCCTTGGGCTTCTCGTTGGCGAGTTTGGCCTTCGGACCGTCGGGCTTGCCCAGCCATTCTTTCGGATCCCTGGTCTTGTTCAGACGCGGGCCGCAACCGCCGTAGGTCTTTGCCCTTTCATCGGCCAACTGCATGCGCGCCATCACGTCGTCCATTTCCTCCGCAAGATGGTCCATCGCCTGCTGCGCCGTGGATGCACCGGAGTTCACCTCCCCGATGTTCTGCCACCAGAGCTGCGCGAGCTTCGGATAATCGGGCACGTTGATGCCGGTCGGCGTCCACAGCACGCGGTCGGGCGAACGGTAGAACTCGACCAGGCCGCCGAGCTTCGGCGCGCGATCGGTGAAGGACTTGTGCCGAATCGTGCTGTCGCGAATGAATGTCAGGCCGACCTGGCTCTTTTTCACGTCCACCGTCTT
>CAYYQQ010000077.1:0-13041 GCA_964473595.1 uncultured Steroidobacteraceae bacterium
ATTAAGCCCTGATCCGCGAGACTGTACCGAGGGTCCGGCGCCACTGCGCGCCGGATCCTCGTCGATTCGAGCCCCGTTCGAACTGCTCGACCGCCTCGCCGCGCTGATCCCGCCGCCGCGCCACCATCGGCATCACCGTGGCGCCGTGTTCGGCCCGCACGCGAGCTCTTCCGTCGCCGTGGCGGCGGATATAATCACCTGTCGGTCCAGCCACCATTGAGCGCATCGAGGTTCCTGTCATGAAGCTCAGAGACCGCATCGCGATAATCACTGGCGCCACGTCAGGCATTGGCGAGGCATCGGCGCTCCTCTTCGCGGAAGAAGGCGCCAAGGTGACGGTGACTGGCCGCGACGAAGCGCGTGGCCGAAAAGTGGTCGCTGAGATCGCGGCAGTCGGCGGCACCGCGGTCTTCGTCAGGGCCGACGTCCGGCTGCCTGGCGATTGCGAACGCATTGTGGCGGAAACCCTGCGCGCATTCGGCGGCCGTCTCGACATTCTCTTCAACAACGCGGGCGAGTTCCATCCGCATAACGCAATTGACTGCACAGAAGAGGAGTGGGATGCGACGGTGGACTCGAGCCTGAAGGGAGCGTGGCTGATGGCCAGGTACTCCTTGCCGACGATGATCGCGCAGCGGCGCGGCGTGATCATCAATCAGGCGTCGGGGTGGGGCATTCAGGGCGGCGACGAGGCCGTCGCCTATTGCGCAGCCAAGGGCGGGCTCGTCGTGATGACCAAGGCGATGGCAATCGATCACGGGAAGCAGGGCATTCGCGTGAACTGTCTCTGCCCTGGCGATGTCGAGACCCCGATGCTTGCCACAGACGCCGAGGCACGGCGAATGACCTACGCAAATTACATGAAGGGTGCTGCCAATCGTCCGCTCGGCCGGGTCGGCACGCCATCGGAACTGGCGCGAGCGGCGCTCTTTCTCGCCTCTGACGATTCGTCGTTCATGACCGGTGCGGCATTGGTGGTGGATGGCGGCGGCATCGCTGGCTGATCGACGAGCGCCAGACAAATCACACGAGAATCATGATGAAGGGTTTGACCAACAAGCGGGTGGTGATCACTGGCGGCGCGAGCGGAATCGGCGCGGCGACCGTGGAACGGTTCCTGGAGGAAGGGGCGCGCGTCGCGGTCATCGACCGCGACGAGGCTGGTGGTCGAGCCCTGCGCAAGAAACATCCGAACCTCGCCGGCGTCATCAATGCCGACGTGGCCGACGCAGCCGCGGTGGACCGCGCCTTTCAGGAGCTGGACGGGCTGCTGGGCGGGGTGGACGTCGCGATCAACAATGCCGGCATCAGCCTGCGCCACGACTTCATGAATATTACGCCCGCGGAATGGCGCAAAGTGATGAGTGTCGACCTCGATGGCGTCTTCTACGTGGCCCAGCAATCCGCCAGACGCATGCTCGCCGGCACCGGCGGCGTCATCATCAACATGGGCTCGACTTCGGGCCTGAACGGCTACCCACGGTACGCCGACTACAACGCCGCGAAGGCCGGCGTAATCGAACTCACCCGCACGATGGCGCTGGAGCTGGCGCCGACCATCCGCGTGATTGCGGTGTGTCCCGGGTACGTCTGGACGGCCATGCAGGAGGCCGAGTACACCCCGGAGATGAGGGCGGCGGTGGACGCAAAACTTCCGCTCCGCCGCCACGCCACCACCAGCGAAATCGCCGCGCTGTTTGCCTTTCTGGCCTCCGACGAAGCCCCATACATCACGGGACATCCCGTGATCATCGATGGCGGCGAAATCGCCGGCGGTCTGGCGAGCCGCTAGAGGCGATTACCTCGGCCGCGCAGCGCGCGCCGCGTGCAGGCCCGACAGGCCGGTCATGCCGTGACCGGGATGGGTTCCCGCGCCGCACAGGTAAAGCCCTGGCACCGGCATCGCGTAACAGGACGCGCCGGCAACTGGCCGCATGAACAGCATCTGGTCGAGCGCCAGTTCGCCGCGCGAGACCGCGCCCTCGCGCAGGCCGAACCGCGCCTCGAGGTCAGCGGGCGTCAGTACGGCGCGATGACGAATCCTCGCGGCGAAACCCGGGACATGACGCTCGACGAGCGCAATCGCACGCGCTGCTACGCCATCGCGCATCTTGGTCCAGTCGCCATCGCGCAGCCGGTAGGGCGTGTACTGCACGCGCAACATCGCAACATGCTGGCCCATCGGCGCGAGATTGAACTGCGTGACGCTCGGGAAGCGCAGTTCGACGACCGGTTCATCCGAGCAGCGGCCGTACTTGCTCGCATCAAACGCCTGTTCGACGTAGCGGACGGTTGGCGCGATGAAGATTGATCCCGAGGGTACCGTCGTCAGACCCGGGATCGCCGGCAGGCCGTCGAGCGCCAGCAGCACGATGCTGGTGACGCCGCGATAACGGATGTTCCGGATGGCCGCAATAAATTCCGGGTCGAGATGCACCGGGTCCAGCAGCTCGAGCAGGCTGCGGTGTGGATCCAGGCTCGAAACGACACTGCCACACCTGATTTCCTCGCCCGAGGCGAGCTGCACGCCCACGACGCGATCGTCGTCCACGAGCAGGCGCCGTACTTCGGCACCAGTCTCAATCGTGACGCTGGCCGCGTGCGCGCGGTCGGCAAAGGCCGAGATCAGCGTGCCGCCGCCGGTCTGCAGCCGCAGGCGGTCTCCAAAGACGCCGGCATCCGCACCGACATGGCGATGCAGGAAATTGAGCGTCGTGCCGCCGGAGGCCGGACCCTGGCACAGGTCCGCGACACCGAGTGCCGCGAGGACACCCTTCAACCGATCCGATTCGAACCAGTCGTCGAGCAGGTCCGCGAGCGGCATCGGCAGGGCGCGCAGGAACTCGACCATGCCGGTCCTGCCGAGTCCACGGAACTTCAGTCCGAGCCTGGCCAGCGCCAGATAGTCCGCGAGTCCTGTCGCTTCGAGTTGCGGCGGCGCCCGGCGGTAGAGCGCTGCCAGGAATCCCGATTGGGCGTGCATGCGCGCACAGAATTCCGGCCAGGCCGCGGCATCCTTCGCCGAGTGGCCCTTCAGGCCCTCGGCCGTCGCCGCGATCGAGCGGCGGAGCTGAAGCGGCTCGCCGTCGCCCAGTGCGATCGTGACGGGATCCGGCATGACCGCACCGGGCAGCATGGCGCCCGTTGCGCGCAGCACCTCCGCATCGATGTGGCCGAGTTCGGGCGCCAGCGGCGCTGCGCGGAAGCCGGGTGCGAATTCGATCTCGCGGAAAGTGCCGCCGAGTTCCGCCTGGGCCTCGACCAGCAATACGGTCGATCCCGAGTGCGCGAGCGCAGTGGCGGCCACGAGTCCGTCCGCGCCGCCGCCGATGACGATGCTGTCGTATGCCCTCGTCATGCATCCGCCAGTATGCGTTCGGCCGCGAGCTTGCCCGGGGCGCCCATGATGCCGCCGCCCGGGTGCGTCGATGATCCGCACTGGTAGTAGCCGCCGATGGGTGTGCGGTAGCTCGCCCAGCCAGCGGCGGGGCGCAGGAAGAAGAGCTGATGCAGTGCGAGCTCGCCCTGGAAGATGTTGCCTTCCGACAAGCCGATCTTTTCCTCGATGTCGGCCGGCGTCAGTACCTGCCGGTGCAGGATCGCGGACTTGAGGTTGGGCGCGTACTCGGACAGCGTATCGATGACGGCATTGCCAAAGGCTTCACGCTTCGCGGCGGTCCAGCCGCCATTGACGTGGTAAGGCGCGTACTGCACGAAGATGCTCGCGACATGCTTGCCGGGCGGCGCCATGCCGGGATCGATCATCGACGGAAACACGATGTCCATGTAGGGGCGCCGCGAGAACTCGCCGTGCTTTGCGTCGTCATAGGCGCGCTCGAGGTAATCCAGGCTCGGACTGATCGAAATGGCGCCGCGATGGTGCGCCCCGACTCCCGGCATGCAGCTGAAGTCCGGCAATTCGGACAGCGCGAGATTGACCTTGCCCGAGGATCCGCGGAAGCGGAACCGGCGCACCTGTTCGAGCAGGTCGTCCGGCAATTCGCGACTTTCGACGAGATCGAGAAACGTGCGGCGCGCGTCGAGGCCCGAGACCACGATCGGCGCCCGGTACTCGTCACCATTCTCGAGCACGACACCGGTGGCGTGCCCGTTCCTGACCAGCACCTGCTTCACCGGCGCCTCGGTGCGAAGCGTCGCGCCCGCGGCGTGTGCAGCCGCCGCGATCGCATTGCTGACGGTCCCGGTGCCGCCCTTGCAGAAGCCCCAGGCGCGGAAAGCGCCGTCGATCTCGCCCATATAATGATGCAGCAGCACGTAGGCCGAGCCCGGCGAGCGCGGGCCCATGAAGGTCCCGATGATGCCGCTCGCGGCCTTGGTCCCCTTGAGCGCGTCGAATTCGAACCACTCATCGAGATAGTCGGCCGAGCTCATGGTCATCAGCTTGTAGAGCGCATGGAATCGCTCGGCGCCCATCGAGCGCATGATGCCGCCGAGTTTCAGCATGCCTTTCAGGTCGCTGGGTGCAAGCGAGGTCGGGTCCGGTGGGATCAAGCCGAGCAAGGGCTTGACCGCGCGGGCCATGTGCTGCATCAGTCGCCCGAATTCGACGAACGCGTCGGCATCCATCGGCGAATGGCGGTACAGCTCGCGGCGCGTCAGGTCCGAATCATTCCAGGTCGCGAAATAATCTCCATTCGGCAGCGGCGTGACGCTGCTCTCGAGCGGCAGGATCTGCAGGCCGTGGCGCGGCAGGTCCAGGTCGCGGATGATCTCCGGGCGCAGCAGGCTCACGACATACGAAAACACCGAGAACGTGAAACCCGGGAAGACCTGCTCACTGACGGCGGCGCCGCCCAGCAGGTGCCGGCGCTCCAATACGACGACTTTCTTGCCGGCGCGCGCCAGGTAGGCGGCGGCGACCAGCCCGTTGTGGCCGCCCCCGATGACGATTGCGTCGTACTGGTTCGCCATCTCAGGCTTTCTTCCGCGGCGGATCGAAGAATGGCAGCTTGCGTACCTGCGCATTCGCGAGCCGATGCTGGTGCTCGACGGTCACTTCGATCTGGAGTGGCGTGTCGGGCGCGAAATGCGGCGCCTGAACGTGAGCGAGCGCAAGGTACTTCTTCAGGAGCGGCGACCAGCAGCCACTCGAGGCGTAGCCGACCTGCTTGCCATCGCGAAAAAGCGGGACGCTCGCGCGCCAGGGAATGCCGGGCAGCGACGGCGAAAGGTCATGCGCGACGTACAGCGCCTCGAATGAATTCCACTCGATCTCGATGCCGACGAAGCGCCACAGCGGCCCTCTCGCCTTCTCCGCGGCCAGCGCCCTGCGACCATTGTACGGCCCCTTATCGAAGGTCACCGTCCAGTCCAGCGATAATTCGAAGGGCGAGGATTTCTGCGGCTCGATCATCGCCCGATGCGAAGAGTGATAGTCCACGTCAAGCATGATGAGCCCGGCCTCGATGCGTGCGACATCGAGCGCCCAGATGCCCGCAGGCGTCAGGCCGTAATCCTTGCCAACCGACATCAGCGCATCCCAGACTTCGAGCGCGCGGTCGGCCGGTATCCAGAGTTCGTAGCCAAGATCACCCGTGTAGCCGGTGCGCGAGACCTGGATCTCGACCCCTGCGATCCGGTTGTCCATGACGCGGAAATACTGGAGTGCATCCACGGATTGATCGGCGGCTCCGTTCAGCACGGCGCGCGACAGCGGGCCCTGCAGCGCGAGCGCAGCTATGCGCTCGCTGACGTCCTCGATCCCGACCTCGAGCCCGAAGGCATTGCGATGCAACCAGCGGAAATTCGGTTCCGCCGACGTGAGGCGGAAGACGTCGTCGCTGAGCCGGCTGATCGTGCCATCGTCGATTACCTTGCCATGGGCGTCACACCAGGTCGTGTACTGCACCTGGCCGACCTGGGTCTTCATGACGTTGCGCGTGACCATCCGGTCGAGGAGCCGCGTGGCATCGCGCCCGGTGACCAGGTACTTGTGCAGCGGCGACACATCGAAGACCGCCGCAGCGTTGCGCACGGCGGCGTATTCGTGGTCGAGCGTCCAGTCGTAGACGCTCGCGACCGCATAGCCCGACCAGCGGCGCCAGGTCTGGCCCTGGATCAGCGGCGCCGTGCGCGCATGAAATGGCGTCGTCTTCAGACTGTGATGAATCCCGGCATTCATTGTTGAACGATCGTACAGGGATGGATCGGAACCGGTCAAACGGCGGCGACGGAGCTGCGCAGTTCGAAACAATGATGAATGCGCTGGTCGCGCTGCACGTCAACAGCGATTGGTCGCATCGACCCTGTCAGGGGAGGCGGGCCGCGGCACGATCCTGGAGATAGCTTTGGCCGCGGCGCATCAGGCGCGCAAAGCCAGCGGCATCCTGATTCGCAACCAGGGCTTGCAGTCGCCCGACCGCGTCCGCCAGCGCCGCCAGCGACTCGCCCCCGTATTCATTAAGCGCCTGGATCTCGAAATAGAGCGCCGGGCTCTCGCCGGCGACCAGCGAGGCGACACTGAGCTGCGCATCAAAGGTGGCGCTCGAGAGCCGCGCGAGCCTGGGCGCGGCTTCTCCGCTATCTGCCAGCGCCGAGAAAAACGCGATGTTCACGGCGTGCGACAACCCCAGCACATAGGCAATCAGCCGGTCATGGTCATCGAGGGTCGTGACCACCTGTTCGACCATCGTCGAGGCGAACAGGGCCTGTGCATCGGCGACGGCATCGGCGCGGCCGACATCCACGTGGATGATGTGCCGCCCGGACAGCAGGTCGGTGTCCGGCCCGAACATCGGATGCACCGAACTGATCCGGACACCGGCCTGCATCAGCGCCGTCAGACCGGTACGCAGCGGCGTCTTCAGCGATCCGATGTCGAACACCAGGCCGGGCGGCCGGTGCCGGGCAAGCTGCTCGAGGATCGCCTTCGTGATGCCGAGCGGTGTCGCAACGACGATCACGTCATGGGTCAGGTCATCGGACTGCCAGTCGGCACGATGCGCGTGCGGCTCCACAGTCCCGGCCGGATCCGCCACCTCCACCACGAAGCCCTGGGAATGCAGGAATTCCACGAACCAGCGGCCCATCTTGCCGGCGCCGCCGATCACGAGTGCGCGCTTGCCGCTGCCCTGGCCCTGGGCCGCAACCTGCGCCTGCTCCTGGGTCGCGAGCGAGCTGCGGATCAGGAGTCGCAACAGGTTGTCGACCAATGCGGGCGGGAGGCCGAGCTTCGCGGCCGCCGAGCGCGCATTCAGCAGCACCTCGCGTTCGCGCTGGAAGTCGCGGGTCGGGCGGCCGGTCGCACGCTTGACGCGCGCGACCTCCGTGGAAAGACGCTGGCGCTCTGCGATCAGTGCGAGCAGTTCGCCATCCAGCCGGGTCAACCGATCGCGCAGTTCCTGGAGATCCATTCGGGCAGGCACCTCTGTTGTGTCCACCCTGTGTACCGGCCCGCCAGCGCGGACGCAAGCGGGCCGGTGATCTCTGCATCACCCACCGAGGCTGTCAGCCATCGATCTGGAAGCCGAAATACCAATAACTTTCGCGCGGGTCGCGATACCAGCGACCTGGGCGATAGTGGAAGTGACAGTTCTGCGCCGCATCGCGCCAGCCGGACTCGTAGCCCACCCGGTAGCCGCTGCTGCTGCGGTAGTAAACAGGCGGAATGTGGCGCCAACGGCGGTCATATTGCCTGTCAGGGTAGCGCCAGTCGTCATATCGCCGATCGTCGTAGCGACCGTCATTACCGCGCCAATTGTCGTCGTGGCGATAGGTCTGGGCCTGGCCGCGGAAGCGGTCTTCGTCCCCGTGCTTGGCCTTGTCGTCCGCGAGCGCCGGGCCCGCGAGCAGCGTCGCCAGCGTCGCCGCCACCAATGTTGACTTGATCATCATGGCTCCTCCTCGGGGTGCGTGGAGCCAGTCTTGGCCTGCCTACCTGAATCGGGGCTTAATCAATCACTTAGACCGGCGAGATATGTCAGGACGACGTGGTTCAGGCGCTCAGGGGAATCGAGTTCCGTGTGGTGGTGGCTGCCGGCGATCTCAATGAAACGGGCGCCCGGGATCCGCGCGCACCAGTGGCGTTTTTCCGCGCTCGTCGTGAAGTCATGCTGGGCCCCGATCACGAGGGTCGGCGCGCGGATTGTTGAAAGCCTCGATTCGGCATTCCAGCGCGTCAGCGTGCGCAGTGTTGCGAGATAGACCCAGCGGCTGGTGTGGCTGGCGCGTCGGATGAATCGCTTGCGCAGCCTGCCCTGATTGTGCGCCGGAAATACGGCCTGGCCGGACACCCGCGCGACACCGCCGACGCCCAGCACGAGTGCGACCAGTACGCGCAGCCAGGCCATGCGCCGGCGCTGCCAGTTGGTCAGGGTGAATCCCGGCGCTGTGTTGACGAGCACCAGCGAGGTAACGGCCTGCGGCGCGCGCAATGCGAGATCGATCGCAATCGCCCCGCCCATTGAAAGCCCCACCACATGCGCACGTTTAATCGACAGCGCGGCAAGCGCAGCCAGCAGATCGCGCGCATGCTGCTGGATCGTGAAGGGCTCGCGCCGCTCGCTCGCGCCGAAGCCGCGCAGGTCCGGCACGATCACCCGATACCTGGCCGCGAATTCGGGTACCTGCATCCGCCAGTCGTCGTGGCTGCCGCCCAGGCCGTGCAAAAGCAGGAGCGCCGGGCCTTTTCCGGTGTCGACATAGCTGATCCGGGTTCCGTTGACGCTGATGCTGTGCATGGAAGCTTCAAATTACACCGGTCGGGCGGCGCCACGCTAACATCGCGTCATGCAGTCGCCAGCACCATCGCTCCCGGACCCCTTGCCAGAGGACCCGATGCCGCTGGCCGCAGCCTGGCTGCGCCAGGCCTGGGACGAGAAGATCCAGCGCAATCCGAATTCGATGGTGCTTGCCACCACGGATGCCGGCGGCCGGCCCTCGGCCCGCGTGGTGCTCTGCAAGGAGATCGTGATAGACCCCGGCTATCTCGTCTTCTATACGAATTACGAGTCGCGCAAGGGTCTCGAACTCGCGGCACGGCCATGGGCGGCCGTCGTTTTCCAATGGGATGATTTGGGCCGGCAGCTGCGGGTCGAGGGGCCGGTCGTCATTTCGCCCGCGGGCGAAAGCGATGATTACTTCGCGAGCCGCCCCTGGCAAAGCCGCCTGGCTGCATTGACGAGCCAGCAGAGCGCACCGATCACGTCGCGCCGGGCCCTGCTCGAAAAACTGCGCGACACAGCGGCTCGATACAAAGCGCCGAATCCGTTCTCGGGTGCCGATAACGACGAGGATCCCGGCTTGCGCTTGCCGCGACCGCCCGGCTGGGGCGGATATCATCTCTGGGCTGCGGCGGTCGAATTGTGGGTCGAGGGCGAACACCGGCTGCACGACCGCATCCGCTGGACGCGCGAACTCAAGGCCTCAGACGGCACACCCAGCCAGGCCCAGCCATGGCAGCACCAGCGGCTGCAGCCCTGATCGACCACGTGGGACCGCGGCTATCGAGTCTTGGCCTCGATGTCGCAGTCAATGGCCACACGCTCGTCCGCGCATTGGACTTCGAAGCGCGACACGGCGAATTCATCGCGGTGCTCGGCCGCAATGGCGTCGGCAAGACGCTGACTCTGCATACATTGGCCGGACTTCGCGCGCCGGCGGCAGGCTCTGTCGAGCTCGACGGCCGCAGTCTTGCCGCGTGGACCGGCCGCGGACGCGCCCGCCGGCTCGCGCTCCTGCCGCAGACGACCGAGGATCCGTTTCCGTCGACGGTATTCGACACGGCGCTGATCGGGCGGCACCCGCACCTGCCATTCTGGCAATGGGAAGGCGCCGAGGACCTCGCGCGCGCGCAGGCGGCGCTGGCCGCGGTCGGACTTGCCGATCTCGCGGCACGCGACGTCGCATCCCTGTCGGGAGGCGAGCGCCGGCGGCTCGAGGTCGCCACGCTTCTGTCACAGGACGCTGCTGTGTGTCTGCTCGACGAACCGACCAATCACCTGGATCCGCAGCATCGCAATGAAGTGCTGGAACTATTCCGCGGGCGCGCGGATGCGGGCGGTCTTGTCATCGCGGCCCTGCACGATGCCACGCTCGCGGCACGTCACGCCGATCGCGTGCTGCTGCTTTTCGGCGAGGGGCGCTGGCTGTTTGGCGACGCCGGCTCGACGCTGAATGCGGAGAGTCTCTCCGAACTCTATCGGGTGCCCATCGAGGAATTGAGTTCGCGCGGCAGGCGCGTGTTCGTCAGCGCCTGAGTTCCTCGAGGATCGGCTCGTGCAGCAATCCATTGCTCGCCAGGATGCTGGTCGAGGTGAGCGAAATCGACGCGCCTTCGAGGTCCGTCACCCGGCCGCCCGCCTCCTCGACGATGACCGTGAGCGCGGCGATGTCGAGGATGTGGATATTCGACTCGATCACGGCCTCGATCTTGCCGGCCGCCAGCAGGTGGTAGTGCAGGAAATCGCCGAAGCCGCGGATCCGGTCCAGGCGCGTGACGATGCGCCCGAGTGCCGCCCAGCGCGGCCCGCCCGCGAGCGCTTTCAGGTTGCCGGTCGAGATCGTCGCCTCCTCGAAGCGGCCGATCCGGCTGACCGTGAGTCGTACGCCATCGAGCCAGGCGCCCTGGCCGCGCTCAGCCCAGGCGATCTCGCCATAGACCGGTGCCGAGGACACGCCGAGCGCCAGACGCCCGCGCTGCAGAAGCGCGATCTGCGTCGAGAACATCGGGTATTCGCGCACAAAGGACTTGGTCCCGTCGATTGGATCGACGAGCCACAGGGATTCGGCGTCCATGCGCTCCGGGGCGGATTCCTCGCCGTAGAAGCCGTCATCGGGAAATCGTCCCTGCAGCACATCGCGGATTGCGGCTTCGGCCGCGACATCGGCCTCGGTCACCGGTGAACGATCGGCCTTGAGGCGTACCTTGATGTTGCGCCGATACGAATTCCGGATGATTTCCGCCGCCGCCGCGGCGGCGGTGAGCGCCGCATCCAGTCGCGCCGAATTCGCCATGCCGCAACACTGCGTTCTGGATCAGATGCCGTCAACGGTCGCTTGACCGCGGCGGCCGCGCTGCCTACATTGGCCTCGATGACAGGTGTCCCGGGTCTGATCCCGGGCTAATCGGGAAGCCGGTGCGCGAGTCGCTCGCAATGCCGGCACTGCCCCCGCAACGGTAAACGGCGCAAGCCGCATCACGCAGGTTTCCCTGCAGCCACTGCCGGATCCTCCGGTGGGAAGGCGATGCGAACGGCCCCCAGGGCCCGCCGTGAGTCCGGAAACCGGCCTGTCAGCTGGCGCCAGTCGCGGTGGGCGACATGGGGTGCGGGCTGACAGCCCCTCCTCCCATGTGCTCTCCACGACCCGCGATTTTCGATCGCTCGGGAGGAGCCTGTATGTACTCGTTACCCTTGATACAAGCCGTCGTCGTCACCGCCACCCGCACCGAGAGTCCGCTGGACAAGGTACTCGCGAGCGTCGACATCATCAGCGGCGCGGAACTTCGCCGCCAGCCGGCCGCGGATCTCGGCGACCTGTTGCGCATGCGCGCCGGTGTCGAGGTGGCGCGACTCGGCGGCCCGGGACAGCAGACTTCGCTGTTCCTGCGCGGCACCGAATCCAATCACGTGCTGGTACTGGTGGACGGTGTGCGCATCAATCCCGGCACCATCGGCAGTGCTGCGATCCAGAACATCGCGCCTGAACTCGTCGAGCGCGTCGAAATCGTCAAGGGACCGCGCTCGACGCTCTATGGATCGGACGCGATAGGCGGGGTCATCAATGTGATCACGCGCCACCGCACGGAGAACGGCGCCAGTGTCCAGGCGGGCGTCGGGTCCTACGACAGCAGGAGCGCTAGTTTCGACGCCGGCATTGGCGGGGCCCGCGGCGATGCCTCGCTGGGTGCCTCATGGGTCGACAGCAAGGGCTTTCCGACCCGCAGCGGCGATTTGACCGATCGCGGATACAAGAACCTGTCACTGACGGGGGCGGCGCGCACGGATCTGGCCGGTGTCGAATTGGGAATGCGCGCCTGGCATGCCGAAGGCACGTCGGAATATTCGGACGACTTTGTGACACCGGTCGACCAGGATTTCGAGAACTCGGCGCTCGCGCTGACCGCGGAATTCGCGCCCGCGGAATCCTGGCGCTCCAGGTTCACGGTCGCGCAGGTGCTGGACGAGCTCGTACAGAACCAGTCGACAGAATTCCAGCCGCACGATTTCCTGCGCACCCGGCGCTGGCAGCTCGACTGGCAGAACAACATCGCGGCGGCGGAGCATCACGCATTGACCGCCGGCGTGATCTGGCAGGACGAGGACGCCGACGCGGAATCCTTCGGCCTGCCCTATGCGGCGGACACCATGACGAGTCAGTTCTACCTGCAGGACCAGATGTCATTCGGGAGGGCGCAGATCCTGCTGGCGGCAGGCTTTGTCGATCACGAGTCCTTTGGCGGCCACGAGACCTGGAATGCAGAACTCGGCTTCGCGCTCGGCGACGCGACCATGCTGACACTGGCGGCCGGGCGCGCCTTCCGCGCCCCGGATGCCACGGATCTCTATGGCTATGGCGGTAATCCAATGCTCGACCCGGAGCAATCACAAAGCTACGAAGCAAGCCTGCGCCACGACACGGCGGGCGGTCAGCGCTTCTCGCTGACCCTGTTCCGCAACGAGATCGACGACCTGATTGAGTTTGTTTTCACCGATTCCGGGCCCTTCGGCGGCGAGAACCGCAATGTCGCACGGGCGCGCATCGACGGGCTCGAGGCGAGCTGGCGTTACGAGGGCGAGCGCTGGGGGGCGCACGCCACGGCAACCTTGCAGGATCCGCGCGACCTGGTGACGGACGAGAGACTGCTGCGCCGCGCCGAGGAGAATTTTACGCTGGGCGTCGCGCGCCGGTTCGGTGCCAACGAGATCGCCATGGACCTGCTTTATGCCGGCGATCGCGAGGATTTCGGATCCCCGCAGGTCAGCATGCCCGCCTATTGGCTCGCAAACCTCTCGGCGAGTGTCGTCGTCAATGAACGCTGGACATTGCTCGCGCGAATGGAGAATCTGCTGGACGAGGACT
>CAYYQQ010000078.1:0-12788 GCA_964473595.1 uncultured Steroidobacteraceae bacterium
GGAAACGATGGGTTGGCGAGCACTGTTGCGCCGCGTGGCGCGCGGATTCTCGCCGCCGCGCCCCCGTGCACGGTCCGGCGCTACACTCGGCGCCAACAGAAAGGCTTTTTATTCGTACTATCCGCCGCGTATTGCCGCAGGCTCTGATTTTCCGGAGGAATCCGACAACCCTTTCTTCGGACTGCATGCGGCGGTCACACGCACCGACCATGAGGGGCGGCCCACGGGCGGCTGGCACCCCGAACAGGCGATGACCCTGATCGAGGCGTTCCGCGCGTTCACGCTCGATGCAGCCTATGCGCAGCATCAGGAAAAAACCGTCGGCTCACTCGAGCCGGGGAAGTGGGCTGATTTCATTTTAATCGACCGCGACCTGTTCCAGATTCCGCCGGCAGATATCTGGAAGATCAAGGTCGAGCAGACCTGGGTGGGTGGCCGGCGCGTCTATTAGCGACGGTCACCCAACAGGGCGTGGGTTGCGCGTGTCCTTGTCGAGACTTGCCGGAACTGCGATCGCGCTGCTGGCCGCGGCGGTCGCCCGGGTGAGCCCTGCCGGACCTGGCCCACAGGGCAAGACGCTGCGCATCGTCGCGCTCGGCGATTCGACTACCGCAACGGCGCTCGACTGGGCGCCGCCCATCAAAGAAGTCTATGCCGACTGCCTGCCGCGCTCGCTCGCCGCGCACGGGATTTCCGCCACCGTAGTCAACGCGGGTATCGGCGACACCACCACGCGCGATGCGCTCGCGCGCCTGGATCGCGACGTGCGCCACCACCACCCGGAACTGGTGGTGATCCAGTTTGGCATCAACGATTCATGGATCGACGTCGACCAGGGCCGCACCGCTCCGCGACTGACGCGCGCGGAATATCGCGACAACCTGCGCACCATCAATGGCATCCTGAGAGCTGATGGCGCCCGGGTCGTGCTGATGACCCCGAACCCGATGCGTTGGGCGGATCCGTACTACATCAAGGCCTTCGAGGAGCATCCCGGGCTGCTCGATACGCACACACCGCGGGGCATCAATCGCCTGCTCGATCTGTATGCGGCCGACGTGCGCGACGTTGCGCACGAGGAACGGGTGCCGTTGGTGGATGTGTTCGAAGCCTTTGAGGGCTACGGCAAGGTGCCCGGCCAGTCGATCGACGAACTGCTCCTCGCCGGTGACGGCATCCATCCGAACCAGGCGGGACAGCACCTGGTTTGTCGACTGCTCACCGACCATATCGTCGGGCTTTATAGCGCCGATTGAGCGCGGCTCGCATCACTTCCCCACGCACGAGTATTATCACTGACAGAACTTCGACAGGGAATTTGCCACCCTTGCCATCCCGCTGGTATCGACGTCGGAGTTATCCGGCGTGCCACCGCTTTTGGCCAGACGGATGCCCGTAATGCCTCCAGGCAGCAATGCCACGATGTTGCCGCCCCAGCCAATCATTCGCGGGTAAAAACGCCGGCAACCGGGCGATGCAGCGTACGAGGAGAACCAGAACGCGTTGAAATAGCTCGTCTCGCCCGAGCGCAGCTGCTCGCCGGTCGGGAATCCCCGCGGTTCGGGGCCGGCCAGCAGCTTGCGTATGCGCGGCGCGTACAGGATCTGCGTGCCGCCGTGGCGGCCATCACTCTGGTATAGCCGCGAGATCAGCGCCATGTCGCTGATGGTTGGGTAGTAGCCGTAGGCCATGAGCGGTTGCCCGATGCTGCTATCGCCCTCGATCGTGCGATTGGTCGGCGCCTGGTGAATGCCGATTGGCGCGAACACTTCCTGCTCCAGCATGGACCAGATGTTCGCCGCTGGTCCTTCCTTTGATCTCAGGAAACGGTCCATCGCGACGCCGAGGATGAACATGTCCTGGTCACGATAGCGCGCGACCTGGCCGGGACCCCACGGATACACGGCGCCGTCATCGAGCAGCGCGGTTACCTTTTCCGCGGTCGACCGGGCCCCGTACCACTTCGGGTAACTGGCGTCGAGATAACCGTCACTGATATCATTGGGTTCGCGTTTGGTACTGCCATTGCCAATGCCTGTCGCCATGTTGATGGCATCCTCGAACCTCACGTTGCGCCATCCGCGATGGCGGGCCGCCTCCGGCACATAGTCCGTGATCTTCAACTCGAACACCGCTGGGCCGTACTTCTCGGCGAGCCGCAACAGTGCCGTTTCATTCACCAACGCCTTGGTGGCCGACCAGACACCGAAGCGCGCACGATCGCACCACGGCAGCTCGCCACCGGCGCTGTAGCATCCCTTCAGGTAGAAGGTGCCCTGGTAGTCGAGCCCGGAAAGCAGGATGTCGACCGCCGGCATCGTGCCATCGAAGCCGGCGAGTGTGGCCTCGCCAACCTTTGCCGCGAGTTCTTTCCAGCCGGCGATGGGAACCGCGCCGGCGCGGCCGGCCGCGTAGTTGCGCTTCAGGGAGTCGACCTGGTCGGACGCCGCGGGCTCAAAGTGCGCCGGAACGAGGCAGGCGGCGATGAAATGATCCCCGATATTGAACGGCGCCGTTTGCTGCACCACCTGAATGCGCAGGTTCGACACTCGACCATCCCTGTAGAGGAATGTCGCCAGGCCGTTGTGCGTCTCGCCCTCGATGGAATTCACGAGCGCAAATGGGAATGCGGCGCGCGACCAGCCCTCATCGCCTGGCTGAGACCAGACCCGGCCGGGCTGAACGATGATGTCCCAGTAGCTGTGGCCCTGGTTCTTTGTAGCGTAGCGAATCACGTCCTGGGTAAAGGGAACGAGATCGCCCTTGTCGGTGAAAAAGGAAATGGTGACGCCCGGGAACAGCTTCGGATCCTGGTCCAGGCCAGGCGGCGGCGACAGGGCCGCAGGCTGGGTGCTCATCTGCGTCTCGGTCAGCCGCAGTGTTCCCACAAACGGCGCATGCGCGTCGACGGCATCGGCGCCCGGGACAAAAGCGGTGTTCGCAATCACGCTTCTAGACCACGTCGGCGCAAGCAGCTCGGCCGCGCCAATTCGCTGCGCGGTTGCGCTTGCACTGTAAGTACCGGCAAACAGCAGCACGGCTGGAATCAGCAACCAGCGTCGCCATGACAGTCCGCTGCCTTGGCTCATTTCAATTGCCATGTGCCTTCTCCCCGGAGGCTCAGTTGCGGGCGCTGGCGCCAGCATACCCAACGGGCGATACCCGATACGGGCGGATCCGGCTCTAGGGCGATTCTACCGGCCGAGGGCCGTATTACTCGCGCTTGACCGGCGGCTACCGGCACGAACCAGTCGTTCGACACATCGGAATCGCGGCCTGGAAGCGGCCACTCGAAGTAGCCGTTCTCGCTGCATTGCAACTCAGCCCCGACCCGGGCATCCTGCCGCTTAACGGCGCCGGGGCAGAAAGTGTTTGCACTGCAAACCGTGCCGGCGCGGGCAGTGGAGCCGAAGCCGGGCGTCGCGCAGTACGCGGGGTTTTCGCTGCATGCGGGCATCGGGGTCGAAGCGGATCAGCGCGCAAAGCTGGAACGGCTGGCCCGCTACGTGAGCCGGCCGCCGGTGTCGATCGAGCGCCTCGCACCGCAAGGCCTAGTGAATTTGCGGCGGCGCGCCCTTGTGGCGGCCGGCCAACTCAGCGCGCTGGCGTGCCATGTCGCGTTCGATGTCGGTGAACACGGCCTTGAACTCGGGTTCGCTGCGAATCGACGCGAGTGCGGGGTCGAAGTCGCGGGCGTAGCGCCACGATGATCGCCAGCCGGCCTTCTCCGCTTCGCGTAACGCTGTGAGCGCCTTGGCCTTGTCGCCGCGCAGTGCGTGGATCTGCACATCGCGTAACCCATATCCTTGGTTGCCTAATCGTGGGAGCTTGCCGATGGCCTGCGCAGCACTGTCGAGCAGGACCCTGCCTCTCGCCGTGTCGCCGCGCTTCTGCAGAACCACGGCGAGATCAACGGCGACACCGTAGTTCAATCGATGGAGACGTGGCGCGCCCTGCACGAAGAGTTCGGGGTACGCCTTCTTGTAGCGCGCGAGCGCATCTTCGTAACGTCCATTCTGCAGGTGTGCGTCGCGAAGAATGACCAATGCAACGGGATTACGCGGGTACAGCGCGAGCGATCGCTCGGCATGCCGCACGGTTCCGGCGTGGTCCCGCCGGAACAGGTCGATAACCGCCAACCAGGCCTGGATTGACCAGTCGTCGGGCAAACGCCTGGCAGCCTGCTCGATCGTCGAGAAAGACCTGCTCTCGTCGCCAAGATCGAGGTACAGGTCCGCGAGGCTAACCAACTGCCCCGGGCCGCCTGGATCCAGTTCCACAGCCTTCTGCATCAGCGGCACGGCGTCCGCGAAGCGATTCAAGGCATAAGCCATCTGGTACGCCAGACTTGCATAGGGCCCCGGCATCGACGGATCAATCTCGATCGCTCGGCGGTACTGAGATGCCGCTTCCGAGAAGCGGCCCTGCAACACCAACGCCTGGCCCAGGTTTTCCTGGGTTACTGCCGACAAAGGATCGAGGCTGGCCGCTCGCTCCAGATTGCGTTTACCCTCATCGGTACGCCACGTAATGAGGAGCAACTGGCCGAGCCACTTGAAAGCCATGGCATTGTTGGGATTGAGCGCGATGGCCCGAAGATACATCTGTTCCGCTTGGTCGTGCTGGTCGCGCCAGTCAGTAATCAGCGCTGAAGAGGCCCACGCTTCGGAGAGACCGGGGTCGAGTTTCAGCGCGGTGTCAGCTGCCGCCTGTGCCCGCTCAAGAGTGGCGACGAAGGGCGCATCGTTATACTCAATTTGAAGGGACAGCGAATCCGCCAGACCCGCGTAGGCTAGCGCGAAATTGGGATCGCGTTCAATCGCCTTGCGGAAGAATTTCTCCGCTTCGATGAGTCCCCCACCCGTGCGCCTGGCCACGCGCTGCTGCCCAAGCTGATAGGCCTCCCAGGCTTGAAGGTTCTGCGTCGGCACGACGCTTGCCCGCGTTTTCTCCGCCGGCGTCAAGGCTGTCTTCAGCGCGCCTGCGATTGCCGCTGCGACCTCGCTCTGGATGGCGAAAATGGTGGCGGCCGTGAGCTCGCGGTCATAGGTCTCGGCCCAGAGGTGGGCGTCGGTGCTGGCGTCAATCAGCTGCACGTTGATGCGCACCCGGTCGCCGGCGCGTTGCACACCACCTTCGAGGATGCTCTTGACGCCGAGTTGCGCAGCGATCGTCTTCATCGGCAGCTTGGTGTCGCGGAACTGTTCCACCGAGGTGCGCGAGATCACCTTGAGCGCACTGACCTTGGAGAGTTGCGTCAGGATGTCATCGTGTATGCCGTCGACGAAGAAAGCGTCCTTGTGCTCGTCACTGCGGTTCTCGAACGGCAGCACGGCGATCGAGGGGCGGGAATCCCCGGTCGTTGTTGGGGACGCCGATGCAGCCACAGTCGTCGGCGTGGTCGACAGCGTTTCGCTCGCGCCGTGGTAGCGCCAGAAGATCCCGCCGCCCAGCACCAGCAGCAGGGCAATGAGCGTGAGTCCGACACGCCACGGTCGCTTGGAATCGACTCTTCGGGCGCCTGGCTCAATCTTCGCCGTGACCGCTGACTGCGCGGTGTGCAAGGCGGCGCTATCCATGCCCAGCAATTGGCGCACCCGCTGTGCAAACGCCGGCGGCACCTCGCCGCCCGGCAGCCGCGTCCAATGCGCGCGCAAGAACTCCTCGGGTACCCGCGCATCGGCTTCGTGTGTCCCGTCAATCACCACCGGCATCAGGAACGCCGCGTCATGCGCCATGTCCAGCAGCCGGTGCGTGGCGAGATTCCACTCGCGCCGGAAATACCCCTCAATCCTCTCGTTGGTGTGCACTGAAATCAGCGGCAGAAATAGTGCGCACTCGTGGATCTGCTTCTTGATCTGCGCATCCCAGGCGTCACCCCCGCGCAAGGCGTCCTGGTCGAGCCACACCTCAATGCCAGCAGCCCGCAGGGCCTCGCAGAGGCGCCCGGCCGCCTCCGCATCCTGCGAGGCGTAGGAAAGGAAGACAGCGCCGATGGGAACAGAGTGGATCACGGCACGGTCAGTGTAAACCGCGCGGCGCCTGTTGTTGAGCACCAGCGGAGAATAGCCCCGCGACGTCGACCGCATCGAAGCGCCAGGCGCGATTGCAGAACTCGCAACGCACCGAGTTCGGCCCCGCGGCGGGCGGCGCCATGGATGACCTGATCGGCCACTCGATCACCTACCGGGTGGCGGTGGGCCCGCGCGCGGGGCAGAAGGTGTTTGCGTTGCAAACCGTGCCGGCGCGGGCAGTGGAGCCGAGGCCGGGCGTCGCGCAGTACGCGGGGTTTTCGCTGCATGCGGGCATCGGGGTGGAAGCGGATCAGCGCGCAAAGCTCGAGCGGCTGGCCCGCTACCGCCGTCGCCGTGCTCGCTCCTGTGGGCGAGCGCGCGCGGGATGCTGCGCGCGATGACGCGGGGAACGACCATCGGCCGGGGCGCCGCGCGGAAACGATGGGTTGGCGAGCACTGTTGCGCCGCGTGGCGCGCGGATTCTCGCCGGCGTACCCCCGTGCACGGTCCGGCGCTACACTCGGCGCCAACAGAAAGGCCTTTTATTCGTACTATCCGCCAATCGACAAATTCAAGACAATTCAGGACGTTGCCTGCGCATAGTGTAGCGGGCACCGTTCCTTGCTGGCTCTGGTTACCATAAAAAATTGAAAATACCTGCAAGACGGGGAAATTGTGAGTTGGTAGCAAGCAATTATCAGAGAAGCGTCTATATTGGGATCGTCCGGAGCGCGAGGGGCGCGCTTCAGGCAACGACACGAATCAGGGGATCGGGCAATGGACGCAACCGCAGAGCGCGCGCCAGATCGCGCCATTTCATGGACCAGTCGGGCGCTCGTCACTGTGCTCGCCCTGCTCGGCGCCGGGACTGCAGCAGCAGCCAGTGGAAATAACCTCTTCGGTGAGTGGCTGTCGCCGCCGGATGACAATTGGCCCCTGGTCGCGATACACGCGGTGCTGACGCCTGATGGACGGGTGCTGACCTTCGGTTCCAACAACGCCGGCGACGCCACGCAGCGAACCGGATTTTTCATTTACGACGTGTGGGATCCAGCGGAGGGCCTCTCTGGTGGGCACACCACGCTCAACAACATGACGCTGACGGACATCTACTGCAGCGCCACGGTGCTGGTGCCGGACAGTGGCGAAGTCTTCATCGCAGGCGGCGACAATTGGGACGGCACGGCGACTACCGGCACCGGCAACAACAATACGAATCTGTTCAGCTACACCGATGACACGCTGTCCCGCGGCAACAACATGTACAAGCCGCGCTGGTACGCGACGACGACGGTGCTGGCGAATGGCGAGATCTACATCCAGGGTGGCAAGAATGGCAATGCTTATGCAGAGGTCCGCACGGCAAGTGGCGGCCGTCGAAAGCTCAGCAATGTCGTGACGTCCGGATTGGTCAGTTACTGGTACCCACGTAACTTTGTGGCGCCGGACGGTCGCGTCTTTGGTTTCGATGTCAGTGGCGTCATGTACTACGTGACCACCGCCGGCACTGGCTCGATCAGCGCGGTCGGATCATTGCCCTCATCTTATGTCGGCGCCACAGGCAGTGCCGCCATGTTCCTGCCCGGAAAGATCCTGTTGCTGAGCGGGAAGTCCCCGACCGCCTCTGTCATCGACATCAACGGATCCACGCCGCAGGTGTCGGCCACTCAATCGATGGCCTCGAAACGCCAGCGAGTGAACGCCACGATCCTCGCCGATGGCCGGGTTCTCGCGACCGGCGGGAGCAGAATTGAAAATCAACTGGTCGACGTCAACAACACAGCGGCGATCTGGAATCCCGCCACCGGGCAATGGACTATCGGCCGCAGTGGCGCAAGACCACGCCTCTATCACTCGACGGCGCTCTTGTTGCCGGATGCATCCGTACTCGTCGCCGGCGGCGGGGAGCCGGGGCCAATAACCAACCTGCACGCGGAGATCTACTATCCGCCGTATCTCTACGATTCAACGGGAGAGTTCGCATCCCGGCCGAGCATTGCATTTGCGCCCGATACGCTGAACATAGACGAGACCTTTTCGATGGGCGTCGGCGGGGCGACGGTCAGCCGCGTAACGCTGGTGAAGACGGGCGCCGTGACTCACGGCCTCAACATGGATCAGCGTTTTCTGGAGCTGTCATTCACGGAAGACAACGGGACCCTGTTCGTGCAGACACCGCAGAACGCAAATATTGCGCCGCCCGGCTACTACCTGCTATTCGTTTTCGACAGTCAGAGCGTGCCGTCCATCGGCAAGATCGTCCGGATGAACATCGGCTGAAACACGGTGCCCTCCCCGCGGCAGATTGCTTCTGTCCTTGCATTACTGATCGTAGCCGGCGCCGTCTGTGCCAGGACCGCTGATCAGAGCGACGCAGTCTCGTCGACGAGCAAGGAAGTGCTGATAGCGCAATCGCCTCAGGCGATCGGCAACTTCGAGCTCACGGACCAGGACGCGCATCCCTTTCAGTTCAGTCAATTGGCCGGTCAGACGACCCTGGTCTTTTTTGGTTTCACGCATTGTTCGGATGTCTGCCCCACGACCCTGTACAACCTCAAACTCAGCGACGAGTCACGGGATGTGGCCTTGCCGCGCGCGATGGTGGTCATGATCAGCGTCGATGGCGACCGTGACACTCCGGCTGCCATGAAGTCCTATCTTGCAGGCTTCTCGCCCCACTTCATTGGACTGACCGGCGATCCGCGTGCCATTCGCGATATTGCGGCACGGTTCTCGGCGGTCTTCTTCAAGGGGTTGCCGCAGGACAAGTCGGGCAATTATGTTGTCGAACACACTTCGCAGATTTATCTCGTGGACAGGCACGGCCGGCTGCGCGCGACTTTCTACGGCGCTTCGGCGAAAACCATCGTGGACATCACGCACGCGGTTCTTGCTGAGCTGTGAGCGGAATTTCCGGCAGATCCACGCACAGTGGACCGACTCTTCATGCACGACGCGTTTCAGATCCGCGCCCGGCGCGGTTCAGATACCGCATTCCCGCCGCTGCCAATACCCAGCAGGGCCAAAACTCGGCGGGCAACATTCCCCGCGGTCGTGAACTTGACGCCTGAGACGCAATAAAGCCGCCGGACGCCACCCGCCGCGCCGTGGTCAACGATAGTCTCTTTCGTGGCGATATGAGCGCTGCCGGGCGCTGCGGCCGGCAGCAGGCCGGCGAATACCCGCCGCACCCGCTCACGCGTGGCGCCCAGTCCCGGCACCGCAGCATTTAACATAATCCGAGCCGTAGGTCAGCTGGCTGAATGGGGTGACCCGCGAGGGGTGAAAAACGGCTGCGGCGCGATGACAAGCGCCCTCATGCAGGCACGCTCCACAATCGGCGATAAGCCTGAATGCCGGCCTGGTTCAGCGCAAATCGCAACAGGCCGCTGCCGCGCCAGTGTCCCGCACTGTGCGCAGGCCATCCGCGAGACTCATGCCGTCGCGAAATCGTGCCACGGTGCCAAGGACTTCGAGCCCCTCTTCAGTCCGCAATTGACGGCCGCAAATGATTGCGATCGTATCGGAGCCCCGGCGGGCAATCAGTGTCTCCGGCGCCCCGCCAACGGGCAGCAAATTCCAGTCCCCTGCCTGCGGTTCCTTCTGCAGCGATTCAAAAACCGTCTCTGCTTCCGCCTGCGCCAGTCGCCAGCATCGAAGACCCTGAGGTCATCGCGCGTATTCTGGCGCACCGGCGGGAGCGGGGCGCGGAGGATCCGCCGGTTGCATCGCTCGGGCCGCGGGCACCGCCGTCGGGGAGGTCGGGAATGTTGTTCTGAATCGGGTTGCCGTCGCCGTGCTCGCTCCTGTGGGCGAGCGCGCGCGGGATGCTGCGCGCGATGACGCGGGGAACGACCATCGGCCGGGGCGCCGCGCGGAAACGATGGGTTGGCGAGCACTGTTGCGCCGCGTGGCGCGCGGATTCTCGCCGGCGTACCCCCGTGCACGGTCCGGCGCTACACTCGGCGCCAACAGAAAGGCCTTTTATTCGTGCTATCCGCCGAGGCGATCGCGATGCTCAAGAAGGCGTCAACCTACTGCGTTCCCACGCTCTACCCAGCCAGGTCGTGCCCGACGACCCGAAAGTGCCGGAGTCCGAGGGCGGGCGCAGGCTGCGCGACCGCCAACTCCAGTCCTTCAAGGACGCGCTGGCCGCCGGCCTCTCGATCGGTCTGGGCACCGACGTCCCGGTGATGCCCCATGGCCAGAACGCCAAGGAGCTGTCGTTCCGCGTCTCGCTCGGCGAGAGCCCCATGAGCGCCCTCGTGTCGGCCACGCGCGTCAACGCGGAGATCCTGGGCTGGTCGGATCGAGTCGGCACCATGGAGCCGGGCAAGTGGGCCGACCTGGTGGCGGTCACCGGCGATCCGTTGCAGGACATCACCGTCACGGAGCACGTGGCCTTCGTGATGAAAGGCGGCGTGATCTTCAAGGACGACCTGGCAGCGCAGATTGTTCCTTGACCCTATGGACCCTACACTCCGAGGAACCGTGGCCAAGGCCGCTGGAGGGCAAACACAGATGCCTCGCTTTTCGTTGCGCGAGATGCGGAAGTCTCTCTTGGCCGAAGGGCCGCCATTCCCAAGCCAGGTGCCCGACAGCTATGAACCGCTTCGCGGTGAGCCGGTCTACGATCCGGGTCGGCACTTGGCAACGGCCAAGCCTGGCAAAATCTGGCACCTGGCGGATCTTGGCTACGATTCTGACGAAATAGCGCAAGTCGCCAGCCCGGTCGCAATCACCACGCCTTTTGGTCTGTTGTCAGATGAAGGCGTGGCGGCAATGCGCGAGGTTGCACTGGCGCTCAGAAGCCAGCGAACGCTTGGCGACCGCACTGCGGCCTACCTTGCGGGCGGCATATACCGCTCCAGATTTCTGAGAGATTTCTGTGCCTGTCCAGTTGTTGCCGGCTTCCTTTCGGACATCGCCGGCACCCGATTGCTGCCCCACAGCATGCCATCACAGCAGGTTTACGTTAACTATGCTCCGGAAGACATCGAAAAGGCGGTCGATACGTGGCACACCGATGGCATCGGCTTCGACATCGTCATCATGATCAGCGATCCATCGAGTTTTGAAGGCGGTGAGTTTCAGTTCTTCCGGGGAACCAAGCTGGATGCTGCGCGATACCTGGATGCGCGACCGGAGGATCTCACAGAAACGCATTTGAACGAGTTGCCGGCCAACCGAGTGGAAAGCGTTGCGTTTCCAGCTGCCGGTTTCGCAGTTTTCCAGCATGGCGCAATGGTTGTGCACAGGGCAAACAGGCTGCGCCGCGCATCAGAGCGCATCACCCTGGTGCCAGGCTATGTTGCCAGTGACGTGCGTGCCAATGACCCGACCCGTGACGTCGTCGCCGACTGGGAGGAGCCCGGAATCAGGGCTGAGTTTGCGCGGCACAAGGCATGGTGCTCCCGCGCCAGGCTCGATGCCTTGATTCGGGAACTGCCGCTGGATGCGGATGACGAAACGATCCGGCGTGAATTGCAATGGGCCATAAAGGACGTGGAAACCGCCCTGAGAACTCTGCAGCCAAAATAGCAGTACGTGACGAAAACAGTTTCTCGCCTGTCCCAACTGGCATTTGCAGCCAGCGGCGTGCCGACCCTGGGCATCATCCAGAACGGAATCGAGTACTTTCTCTTTTTCTTCTACAGCCAGATCATGGGTTTGTCTGCTGCCCTGACTGGGCTCGCACTTGCTGTTGCCCTTGTTGTTGACGCGCTATCCGATCCGGTCATTGGAACACTGTCGGACAACTGGCAATCCAGGCTGGGTCGACGCCACCCATTCATGTACGCATCCGTAGTGCCGATGACGCTCTTGTACGTGCTCCTCTGGTATCCACCGGGTGATCCCAGCATGCAATGGACTTTGTTCGGCTACTTGATGGTTGGCGCGACACTCCTGCGCGTATCAATGGTGATGTTTGACGCACCGGCCCGCACCTTGGTCGCGGAGTTGACGTCCGACTACGACGAGCGCACCCGGCTTGCAGCTCTGCCGACCACCGTCGGCTGGATTACCAGTTCCGTGGTGACGATTGCGATGTACTCCGTCTGGCTCAACGATTCGGCCGAGCATGTCAACGGGCAGTTGAACATTGCCGGATATCAGGTGGCCGCCCTGGTCAGTGGGGCAGTCATCCTGGTTTCACTGCTTGTTTCCACGGTCGGATTGCATCCGGAAATCCCCAGGCTTCACATGCGGACCTCCGAGCAAGCAACCACCATGAAGGAAATGGTCCGGTCACTTGCCCAGCTTCTGCAAAATCGCTCGATGCGCGCGCTACTCGTGTCAGGCCTGTTTCTGGCGGCAGGAAATGGTGCCGACGCCACATTGTGGGTTCATCAGTACAGCGTGTTCTATCGAATGAACAGCTACCAAATGGCGATCCTGGCCATCGTTCAGGTGGTTGCCACCTTTGCGGTGATTCCCCTGGTTCGGCTTTATGTCGTCAAGGGAGACAAGAAAGTCATGGCGATCCGGTTCCTGATAGCCTCCGTCGCCATCAGCCTTGTTCTGCCGCCGCTTCTCGTCTTGGGGCTGCTTCCAGAACGCGGCAGCAATGGCCTGATGTACCTTCTTGCCGTCTATGATTTCCTCAGCCAGCTGATCTGGGTAGTGGCAGCTTCCATCATCTACTCCATGTATGCCGACGTCACGGATGAGGTGCTGCTGCGAGCCGGTAAGCGACTGGAGGGCACCATATTTGCAGGCCAGGCATTTGTTACCAAGATCGCTACGGCCCTGGGCGCCATTCTGGCAGGCACA
>CAYYQQ010000079.1:0-12693 GCA_964473595.1 uncultured Steroidobacteraceae bacterium
CCGAAGGGCCATTGTCCCAAAGTATCAACTGGACCGAAAATCGACCCGCAGGTCATTTCGGCGTCATTGCTTAGCTTCGACTCTGCATCGCCGCTGTTAGGAGCAGTGATAAGCGTCCGCGGCACGCAACCTGGCCCGCGCGGGGTTGTACTTGGAAGTTGCATTTCACTAGTGCGCAGTCTCTCTGAATCGCGCAGCGTCAAGCTCGACGATTCACTTGGTACCGGCCGCCCGGATGGCTCGCTTGGTACTGGGCGTCCCGACGGCTCACTCGGAACGGGTAAAGCTGACGGTTCGCTGGGCACTGGCCGACTGGCTGGTTCACTTGGTACCGGCCGCAGTGGGACTTGATAGGCTGCTGCCAAGATAGTTGTTGATCACAAGCTTGGTCACTCCGCTGGCTCCAACCGACATACTCTCGGGTACATAGCACTTTGTTGATTCGTTTCACGAGGCTGCCTCGTTTCATAGCCAACCAGTTCGATCCTACGAGCGCCAATCACCCTCGTAGTCCATTTTTCGTTTTGACCTAGCGTAAGCTGCCCTACCACGCTGGATCGTGTGCAGGGCAAATTTGATGCGTCTGCCGAGTTATTCCTTCTCCGCGAAGATGCTTCGTCTCGCGGCTCCACTTCTGGTCATTGCTGTCGCGGTCGCATCTGCGTCCTGCGAGTCTCGTGCACCTGGAGGCGAGCAGGATCCTGATTCCGTGCCATTGGTCCTGCGAAGGGGCTTGGGCGGGCAACCAGGCTCCCTCGATCCGCAGCGCGCCGAGGATGCATTCTCGTTCGACGTGCTCAGGGACTTGTACGAAGGCCTGACGACCAGCAGTCCATCCGGCGAAGTAATGCCCGCGGCCGCGGAATCGTGGAGTGTGGATGAAGCGGGAACGCACTACTCATTCAAGTTGCGCGACAACGCTCGCTGGTCGAACGGGGACCCGGTGCTGGCCCGGCATTTTGTCACGGCGCTGCGCCGCGCCGTGGATCCGGTGACAGCTTCGGGCGGAGCGGACCTGCTACGTGCAATCGAAAACGCGCCGGCGATTCTGAAAGGCGAACTGCCTGCCGACAGATTGGGTGTTCGCGCGGCCGGTGATCATTTGCTCGAAATTACGCTGTCACAGCCTGTCGCATACTTTCCGGATGTCCTGACCAATACGGTTGCATCGCCGGTACACGACTCGTCTCTGATAGAAGCCGGCGGATTCTCAAAAGCGGGCTTGACCGTCTCGAACGGCCCCTATGCGTTGGCGGAAGTCGTGCCGGGCGCCAGCCTGCGACTGGTGCGCAACGCGTTCTATTGGGATTCTGGCGCCGTCACCTTCGACGAAGTGCGATATGAACTCGTGCCGGACGAGAACGCCGAGTACACGCGCTTTCGCGCTGGTGAACTGGACGTAACGAACAATGTCCCGGAGCAGCGCTTTGAGGAGCTCGCCAGGCAGCCGGGTTCCGGCCTTCAGCATCGCGCGGCCCTGGCGACGTTCTACTATTCCTTCAACACGGATCAGGGCGCGCTAAGCGCCAAGCCCGCATTGCGGGAGGCTTTGTCGCTTGCGATTGACCGTGAGGCGATCACGACTTCGATCACGCGCGCTGGCCAGGTACCGGCCTATTCACTGGTGCCGGAGGGTGTCTGGAATTACACACCGGCAGCATATGAGTGGCATGAATCTGCCGTCGCAGTGCGACTCTCGAAGGCTCGCGCACTTTATGCAGCCGCGGGTTATTCCGCGACCAGGCCCCTCCGTCTGCGGTTGTTGTACAACGAAAACGACCTGATCCAGAAAATCTGTATCGCGATCGCATCCATGTGGAAGCAGGAACTTGGCGTCGAAACTGAATTGGTGCAAATGGAGTTTCGCGCATACCTTGCGGCACGCGCCGATCCCACGCAGTGGGACATCGTGCGGGTCGGCTGGTCGGCAGATTACAACGACGCGTCGAGTTTCCTCGACACGATGACGGACGGCAGTCCGCAGAACTTCGGCCGCTGGTCGAACACGCAGTACGCGCGGCTACTGGCCGACGCCGCCGTCGAGTCTCACGCCCCACGACGGCGCCAGCTTCTGCAAGAAGCTGAGCAGCTGATGCTCGAGGACTATCCGCTACTGCCGGTCTATTTCTACGTGGCCCGGCGTCTCGTGCAGCCGCACATCAGCGCGCCACCCATCAATCCGATGAGCCGTACCTATTCCCGCTACTTCGGTGTCACTTAGCGACTTCAGCGGGCGTGCGTTCGACTTTACTAACCTTGACAAGCTCCTTGAGGTACGCCTCGAATTTCTTCTGCTGCACCATCGGTCCCAGCTTCGGCTTGACTGACTCATAGGGCGGCGGAGTCGCAGCGCGTGTTTCCTCGAGCTTGATAATGTGCCAGCCGAAATCTGATTCCACAGGCGTAGCGGTGTACTTCCCGACCTCGAGTTGCTGCAAAGCGTCGGCGAATGGCTTGACCATCTGCGACGCCATGAACCAGCCCAGATCGCCGCCCTCTTTCGCGGATCCGTCCTTTGAGTTCTCGGTGGCGAGCTTCTCAAAGCTTGCGCCCTTGTCAATCTGTGCAATCAGATCCTTCGCCTTGGCTTCGTCGTCGACGAGGATATGGCGGGCATGAAATTCGGTTTTTGGCAAATCCGCAATCCGCACGTCGTATTCCGCTTTCAACTCTTCTTCGGTCGGCTCCTTGCCGTCCACGAACTTCTTGAACAGCAACTCGGTCATCGAGCTGGTGTGCACCAGCTCGATTCGTGCGCCGTCCTCACCGGTCGTCAGATTCTGCTTCTTGGCTTCCTGCGCGCCCACGTACATGCCGATCAGTTCGTCGAGCGTCTCAGTACGCTGTTCGGGCGTGAGTTCCTCGGCCGGCTTGCCGTTATTGCGGGCCTTGACGTAGAGATTCCACACGTCTTGCGAAATCGCGGTTCCATCCACCATTGCCACCGGCTTTACGGCGGCATCGGAGGCGCCTGCGGCGGCAGTGTCCGTCTTCGTGCAGCCTGCGGCCAGCAGAAGGATTGTGGCCGTGATGGCCAATGCGTGTGACTGTCTCATGGTGTCCTCGGTTATTCCTCGTCGTTGGGTGAAATCGCTTCAATTATAAGGGCATGTATGTCGCTAGGCATCATTTCCGCCAGGGCCTCATAGACCATTCGATGTCGTTGCAGCGGGTTCCGGCCCGCGAATGCTTCAGATTCGATTCGTACCGCAAAGTGCCCGGCTCCGCTGCGTGCGCCCGGATGACCAGCGTGTTTGTCGCTGTCATCCCGTACCGAAACTTTGGCAGGGGCGAAAGCGGACTCCAGTCGGGTCTGGATGCGGGTAAGCCGGGATTCACTCATGTGGCGCGCGTACGCGAGGCGATCCAGAAACCTTGCGCAATGACGAATACAAACGTCAGTCCCAGCATGCCATAGAACTTGAAATTGACCCAGGTCGCTTCGTCGTAATAGTGGAACACCGCGAGATTGACTGCGCCGATCACAAGGAAGAAACCTATCCAGGCCAGATTCAGGCGCCGCCACAGCACTGGCGCGAGGTCGAGCTGCGCGTCCGCCGTGGTCATCAGGCGCTGGATCAGCGGGCGCCCGCCAAATATCTGCCATTGACTGGCGAGGAAAGCGGCCGCGAACAGCCAGTTGACGACTGTTACTTTCCACATGATGAACACTGGATTGTGGATCGCGAGCGTCAGACCGCCAAACACGAGCACCAGGCCGGCCGAAACCAGGTGCATCGGGTTGAGGCGTCTATTCCGGATCCAGTGAATCGAGACCTGCAGGACGGTCGCGATGATGATCACAGTCGTCGCAATGAAAATGTCATGTGCCAGTTGGTACGCGATGAAAAACGCGATGACCGGCAGGAAGTCGAACAGTAGCTGCATGCCCGGAACCGTGATTGAGGGGCGCCAATGATAGCGGAAGCGGATATGGCCCGCCGCCGGTACATAATGGACCATGGCCGAGCGTCTGGAGCTGCATCCTACGACGCCGCAGGCACGCATGCTGCGCACTGCCGCGGATTGCCTGCTGGATGGCGGCGTGATCGTCTATCCGACGGATTCCTGTTATGCCTTGGGTTGCGCGATCGGTGCCAAGGAGGCGATGGAGCGCATCCAGCGCATTCGGCAGACCAGCAAGCGCCATTTTTTCACTGTCATCTGCCGCGACTTGTCGGAAATCTCGCACTTTGCCCGCGTGGAAAACTGGCAGTACCGTCAGCTGAAGGCGTTCACGCCGGGACCGTATACGTTCGTGCTGAGGGCAACCCGCGAGGTCCCGCGCCGACTGCTCGAGGAACGCCGCAAGACCGTGGGCATCCGGGTTCCGGATCATGCCGTTGTCCGCCTGTTGCTGGCTGAATACGGCGAGCCCCTGATGAGTACGACGCTGCTGTTGCCGGGGGATGACTTGCCAATGACCGATGCGCGCGACATCGAGCAGCGGATCGGATACGCCGTGGACCTGATCCTCGACGGCGGTAACTGCGGCCTGGAGCCCAGCACGATCGTGGATCTGTCAGGCGAAGCGCCGGTGATTTTGCGGGCGGGAAAGGGCGATCCGCGGCCCTTCCAATGACCGACAGAGCCATCATTCACCACGTATAATTGGCATCGTTTCCCGGGGCTGGGCTCGGGGCGTCACCTGGAAATTCCATGGATCCTGCCTCGTTCCTGACTGGGCTTTCGATCGCCGCAATTCCCGTCCTGTTCGCGATTACCTTGCATGAGGTCGCCCACGGCTGGGTCGCGCGCTCTTTTGGCGATCGCACCGCAGAGTCGCAGGGAAGGCTGAGTCTCAATCCGATCCGGCATATCGATCCGGTCGGTACGATATTGGTGCCGGCACTGTTGTTCTGGCTGGGAGGATTCCTGTTCGGCTGGGCGCGCCCGGTGCCGGTCAATCCACGCTACATGCGCGATCCGCGCCGCAACATGGTGTGGGTCTCCGCCGCGGGTCCGGTCGCGAATCTGGCGATGTCCGTGTGCTGGGCATTCCTGATGATGGTGAGCCAGCATGTGGATCTGGGGGTGACGGGCGAGTGGATCGGCCTCATGGCTGACTGGGGAATCCAGATCAATCTGATCCTGGCGGTTTTCAACCTGCTGCCGATTCCGCCGCTCGATGGCGGGCAGTTGCTCGAAAACCTTTTGCCACCCGGGCCGCTGGCCTCGATGTTGGCAGCGATCCGGCCGTTTGGGTTTTTCATCGTCCTGGCATTGATTGCGACCCACCTGTTGTCCGCTATTTTGAGCGGCCCGATTGCATTCCTGCAGGGGCTGCTGATTGCGACATTCGGGCTCCAGCCCACCTAGGAGCAGGATTTTGGCCGGCAACACCACCCAAAACCGACGCGTCGTGTCCGGCATGCGGCCAACCGGCCAGCTGCACCTCGGCAATTACCACGGCGCACTCGCGAACTGGATCGAGTTGCAGTATCGCTACGAATGTTTTTTCTTCGTCGCGGACTGGCATGCGCTGACGACCGGCTACGACGACACGGCGGCATTCAAGTCGAATGTGCACGAGGTGCTGATCGACTGGCTGGGCGCTGGCTTGAATCCGGATGCCTGCACGATCTTTATCCAGTCGCGTATCCCGGAACATGCGGAACTGCACCTGATCTTGTCGATGATCACGCCGCTGGCCTGGCTCGAGCGGGTGCCGACCTACAAGGATCAGATGGAGCAGCTGAAAGACAAGGACCTCGGCACTTACGGATTCCTCGGCTACCCGCTGCTGCAGAGCGCGGACATCCTGATGTACCGCCCGGAATTCGTTCCGGTCGGCGAAGACCAGGTGGCGCACGTCGAGATCACCCGCGAGATTGCGCGCCGTTTCAATCACATCTATGGACGTGAGCCGGATTTCGAGGCGCGTTGCGAGCGCGCTGTCAAGCGCCTGGGTTCGCGGAATGCCGCGCAATATTCGGAACTGCGCCGCCAGTACCAGGAGCAGGGCAATGCCGAGGCTTTGGCCAAGGCCCGATCGCTGATCGAGTCCGGCGCCAAGCTGACAATCGCGGACCGCGAGCGGCTGCTCGGTCACCTCGAAGGTGGCGGGCGTGCGATCCTGCCGGAGCCCGCGGCGCTCTTGACCAGGTCGCCAAAGGTACCCGGTCTCGACGGCCGCAAGATGTCGAAGTCCTATGGCAACACCATCGGGCTTCGCGAGGAACCGGACAGCGTGGCGAAGAAACTGCGAGCGATGCAGACCGATCCTGCGCGCGTACGTCGCAGTGATCCAGGCGACCCGGAAAAGTGCCCGGTCTGGGACTTGCACAAGATCTATTCGAGCGAGGCGACCAGGTCCTGGGTCCAGACCGGTTGCCGCAGCGCTGGCATCGGTTGCCTGGACTGCAAAAAGCCTTTGATAGACTCCGTCGTCATCGAGATCGACGCGATCCGCAAGCGCGCGCGGGAGTTCGAGGAGAATCCGGAGGTTGTCCGCAACATAGTTTCCGAGGGCTGCGAGCGTGCGCGCGAAGCGGCGCGTGCAACGATGGAAGATGTGCGGGCCGCCGTGGGGCTGGAGTACCGGTGACCGAATACACCGAAATCGCGGTCATGGCTGACGCCGGGCACGGCGCCGCCGAGCCGCCGCCGCAGCAGGACGAAATGCCATTTGCAATCGTCGAGGGCGAGCCGATCACGGTGATGCCTCGTGATCTCTACATCCCGCCGCAGGCGCTCGAGGTGTTCCTCGAGGCGTTCGAAGGGCCGCTCGACCTGCTGCTGTACATGATCCGGCGGCAGAATCTCGACGTGCTGGACATTCCGATCGCGGATATCACACGCCAGTACATGGAGTACATCCAGTTGATGCAGGAGCTCGATCTGGAGCTCGCTGGCGAGTACCTGCTGATGGCGGCGATGCTGGCGGAGATCAAGTCGCGCATGCTGCTGCCGCGCAGCCAGTTCGACGCCGAGGAAGAGGACGATCCGCGCGCCGAACTCGTGCGGCGCCTGCAGGAGTATGAGCGCTTCAAGCGCGCCGCAGAGGACATCGACCGCCTAGATCGCCTGGATCGCGATGTTTACCAGGCGACCGCGGAGTTGACCACTCGGCACGTGATCCGGCTGCTGCCGGAAGTCACGCTGCAGGAAATGCTGGTGGCCTTCAAGGACGTCGTGCAGCGCGCGACGATGTTCGAAAACCTGCATGTGCAAAGGGAAACTCTTTCAGTGCGGCAGCGGATGTCGGATGTGCTCGCGATGCTGGAAGATTCCACCTTGGTCGAATTCGTGAAGCTGTTCCGTTCGGAGGAGGGCCGCCTCGGCGTCTGCGTCACATTCGCCGCATTGCTCGAACTGCTGCGCGAAGGCCTTATCGACGTCGTTCAGGCCGAGCTCTACGCGCCGCTGCATGTGCGGCGTGCGGAACACAACCCGGACGCGCCAGAACTGGATGATGTGGAGATCACCACTGCTTCCTGAGGGGTGAACAACCATGAATCTGAATCAGCTCAAGAATCTCATTGAAGCCGCCTTGCTGGCGTACGGCCAGCCGCTCAACATGGATCAGTTGCGCGGGCTGTTCGACGAGGTCGATCGCCCGGAGGCCGCCGCGGTACGCGAAGCACTCGAGGCGCTGGCGCGCGAATGCGCTGATCGGCCGGTGGAACTCGTCGAAGTCGCGAGCGGCTGGCGCCTGCAGGTGCGCG
Source organism: uncultured Steroidobacteraceae bacterium (assembly GCA_964473595.1). Lineage (GTDB taxonomy): Bacteria > Pseudomonadota > Gammaproteobacteria > Steroidobacterales > Steroidobacteraceae > SCUD01. The sequence goes on from CAYYQQ010000079.1 coordinate 7,668, forward strand.
GCGAGTACGCGGCACCCTTGTCGCGGCTCTGGCAGGAGCGGCCTGGCCGCTATTCCAGGGCGCTGCTGGAGACGCTGGCACTGATCGCCTATCGCCAGCCGATCACGCGGGGCGAGATCGAGAACGTCCGCGGCATTCAGGTCAATCCGAACATCGTGCGTACCATGACCGAACGCGGGTGGATCCGCGTCGTCGGCCATCGTGAAGTGCCAGGGCATCCGGAACTGCTCGGCACTACACGCGAGTTTCTGGACTATTTCGGGCTCAAGAGCCTGGATGAACTGCCGTCACTGGCAGCCCTGAAGGACATGGACGATGTCGGTATCCAGCTAGAGTTCGCGGACACGGTGCAGGCCGCCGCGGCCGATCTGCCGGCGGCCAACGACGCCGAAGCTGCCATTTGAAGCGGCGCGTCGCGCCGCGATTGTTCGCGCCGCCGCGCGACCGGATCCAGAAAGTGCTGGCGGGTCGCGGAGTCGGTTCGCGCCGGCAGGTCGAGGCCTGGATCCTGGCCGGGCGCATCACGGTCAATGGCAAGCTTGCGCGGCCCGGCCAACCGGTCGGCGAGCGCGATGACGTGCGCCTCGACGGCCGCCGGCTGCGGCTTCAGGACACCGCGCGCGCCGACCATCGCGGACTGGTGTATCACCGGCCCGCGCGGGAAGAGATTCGTGGCACCGCTGGCGGCGAGGGCCGCAGTTCGCTGGAACGCCTGCCGAAAGCAGCCGGCAGGCGCTGGATTCCAATCAGCCCGCTGGCTGCAAATGACGCGGGACTCGAGTTCTTTGTCACGGACGGCGAGCTTGCGGCGGCGCTCACGCGCCGCGGGCACGCAATGCCTTCGGAGTACAGCGTGCGGGTGCGCGGCGATATCGACGAGTCGCGAATTGCCGGCATGATGGCAGCGGTTGCCGGGACGGAATTCGAGGGAAAGCTGACGGGCATCCTGCCGGCGGGCGGTGAGGGCACCAACCGCTGGGTCAACGTGACCTGCATCGGACTGCGTCCTCGCGATCTCAAGGGAATCTTTGAACGCAGCGGCTTCGAGCCGAATCGGGTCATGCGCACAAAGGTCGGGCCAATTGCGATGGATCGTGCCCTCGCACGCGGCCGCAGCCGGGCGATGACAGACGACGAATTAAACGCGCTGCGGGAACTCGCTGCGATCAAGCCTGGCGAGGCAACGCAGGCGACTGGCAGTCGAATGTCATCCCATTGATGCCGCAGCTCTCGGATCCCAGCAGGAAGAGATAAGGCGCCGTAATCGCCGCCGGCTCGACCAGGCGGCTGCGATCCTCGGCGGGGAATGCCTGCAGGCGCATCGCGGTCCTGACCGGCCCTGGATTCAGGCTGTTCGCGCGAATACGCGTCTGTTCCGACTCGTCTGCCAGCACCTGCATCAGGCCCTCGGTGCCGAACTTGGAGACGGAATAGGCGCCCCAATAGGCGCGTCCGCGCCGCGCAACTCCGCTCGATGTGAAAACGACGCAGGCGTCCTCGGAACGGCGCAACAAGGGCAGCAGCGTGCGCGTGAGCAGGAAAGATGCGGTCAGGTTGACGTGCAATACCTTGCACCAGGTCGGCACGTCGTAATGGTCGATCGGACTCAGCATGCCGAGGATGCCGGCGATATGCGCCAGGCCGTCCACGCGGCCAAACTCCCGATCGAGTGCATCATGCAAGGCTTCGTATTCAGCTGCGCCCGCAGTCTCGAGATCGAACGGCAACAGCGCCGGTTTCGGGCCGCCGGCATTGACGATCTGGTCATAGCTGTGTTCGAGCTTGCGGAGCGTCCGTCCAAGCAGGCCTACGGTCGCGCCCTGGCGCGCAAGCGCAAACGCGACCGCCTGGCCGATGCCATCGCCAGCGCCAGTCACAATCACGACCCGGTCGTGATGGGATTTCGGTGCCGGGTCGTAGTTTCGTAGCTGCTGTGGATCGGTCAACTCAGCGGTCTTCGGGGGCGGGCAATTCCGGAGGCGCGCCGTCATTCGCGCGGACGGCGGAATCGATCTCGGCGAGTTCTTCGATGGCCTTGTCGCCGCGCACGCCAAGTTCGGTGAACTTTCGTGCACCGGGCAGCACATTCCGCTCGAGTGAACCAACCGATGCATTGAACGCGCGCACGCTGGCATCAAGCGCGCTGCCGAGCCGGCTCAGGTGATTGCGGAATGTGCCTAGTCGCGAGTACAGGTCCTCCGCAAGCTTTCGGATGCGCTCTGCGCCCTCGGCCAGCTGAACATTCTTCCAGCCATATTCGACCGCCTTGAGGAGCGCCATGAAACTCGACGGCGTCGCCAGGATCACGCCACTCTTCATCGCGTTTTCGAGCAGTTCCGGCTGTTGATCGAGCGCAGCTGAGAGGAACTGGTCGCCCGGCAGGAACAGCACCACGAACTGCGGCGCGCGTTCGAATTGCGCGGCGTAATTCTTCGATGACAACTGACGTACACGCTCGCTGAGATGCTGCGCGTGACGCTTGAGCGCGAGCGTGCGGGCTTCGTCCGTTGCGGCCTCCACGGCCTGCAGATAGGCATCGAGCGGCGTCTTGACGTCCACCACCAGATCGCGCCCGTCGGGCATGTGGATGACCATGTCAGGGCGCAACGCCCCATCTTCGCCGGCCACATGGACTTGTTCCTCAAAATCGCAATGTGAGGTCATGCCCGCAAGCTCGACGAGCCGGCGCAGCGCAATCTCACCCCACTGGCCGCGCACCTGCGGCTTGCTGAGTGCCTGCACGAGATTGCGGGTTTCGCGCTGCAACGCCATATGGGTCTCGCGCATGTCGGTCAAGTGCTGGCGCAGGCTGCCGAAGTCCCGTTGCCGCTCGACCTCGATCTCGCGCAGTGCCTCCGAGGTGCGGGTCAGGGATTCCTGGATCGGCTTGACCAGTGTTTCGATCGCCTTCTCGCGCTCCTTGAGCGTGCTCTGGGCTTGCTGCTGGTGCTGGCCAAGATTCTCCTTCGCGAGGCGCAGGAAATTCTCGATGTTTTCGCGCAGCTGCCTGCCGGCGAGATCGTCAAATCGCCGGTCGAGTTGCTCCATGGCCCGTTCAAGGGCGGCTGTCCGTTCGACTTCGAGGGCGTCCTCGGATTGCAGGCGTGCGCCCAGTACCGCGACCTCAGTCTCGAGCGAGGCGGCGCGCCTGCGGCCGATCCACAACCCCGCCGCAAAGGCGATTGCGAGCCCCGCGATGATCAGGAGGGTCGTCGTCAGGTCCATGGATTCATGCTCGCAGGCCCAGCCATTCCAGCAGGTCGGTCGGTTGCCCGAATACCGCGTCGGGCTGCCAGTCGTTTGGATCCTCGCCAGCGCCGAGGTAACCGAACCCGGCCACCAGCGGGATCATGCCCGCGTTACGGGCGGCTTGCACATCGCGTTCGGCGTCACCCATGTAGACGCATTCCCGCGGTTCCAGGCCCAGCAGTGTCGCGGCGTGCAGCAGTTGCATCGGGTGGGGCTTGCGCTCGGCTAGCGTATCGCCGCTGACGATGCAGCCGCTGCGTGCAGCCAGCCCAAGCTCCTCGAGTAGCGGTACCGTCAGCCAGCCCGGCTTATTGGTCACGATTCCCCAACGCAGGCCGGCCGCCTCGAGAGTGTTCAGCACGAGCTCGAATCCGTCGAACATGCGTGTGTGCTTTGCAATGCCCGCGCGGTAGAAGTCCAGGAATCGTCGGCGCAGGTCCTCGAAGCGCGTTGTATCCGGTTCCCCGAAGGCGAGCCGCACCAGCCGCAGCGCGCCGTGTGACACATGCGGCCGGATGCGTTCGAACGACAGCGCTTCCATGCCTTCGTCGACAAGCAGCTGGTTGAGTGCCCCCGCCATGTCCGGCGCTGTATCCAGCAATGTGCCGTCAAGATCGAGCAGCACACCACGGAGCCCCTTGCGTGGGCTCATGCGCTCGTATCCAACGCGGGCCGCTTGAAATGGATGAGGTAATTGACCGAGGTGTCGGCGCGGACCCGTGCCTTGCGCGCCAGCGGGTCATATTCGAGTCCGGCAAGGTCGGCGACCGCGAGCCCCGCGGCCCGCCCCCAGCGGGCGAGTTCCGAGGGCTTGATAAGCCGCGCGTATTGGTGGGTACCCGCCGGCAGCAACCGCAGCAGGTACTCGGCCCCGACGATGGCCAGCGCAAATGCCTTGGGATTCCGGTTGATCGTGGAGCAGACCACGTCGCCACCCGGCCGGACCAGTTGCGCGAGCGCCCACACCACCTGCGCCGGGTCCGGCACATGCTCGAGCATCTCCAGGCAGGTCACGAGGTCAAATGTGCCGCACTCGGTGTCAGCGAGCACTTCGGTCGCGACCTGGCGGTAATCAACGGTCACGCCAGCTTCCAGCGCATGCAGCCGCGCGACTTCCAGCGCGCCGGGCGCAAGGTCGATGCCGGTCACCCTTGCGCCGCGCCGCGCCATGCCCTCGGCCAGCAGGCCACCACCGCAGCCGACGTCCAGCACGCGGCGTGCGGCGAGCCCGGCGCGTGACTCGATGTAGTCGAGCCGTGCGGGATTCAGGTCATGCAGCGGGCGAAACTCACCATCGGGGTCCCACCAACGCGGTGCCGCTGCGTCGAATTTCGAAATCTCCGCGGGATCGACGTTTGCTGCGCCACTCATCAGCGAAGTATACCGTCCGGGCCTTTGTCGAAGCCGCTGGCCAGTGACCCATTTTTGCGCTTGAAACCCATGAAAACAGTGGGTTACAGATGCACCCTTGTGCTAAAATTCGCGACCTTCCGCTGCCCTGACTGAAGACAAAATCCGAATGAGCGAAATCGCGCGCGAAGTCCTGCACGTCAACCTCGAAGACGAGATGCGGCGGTCGTATCTCGATTACGCGATGAGCGTGATTGTCGGTCGCGCATTGCCCGATGTCCGCGATGGATTGAAGCCGGTGCACCGGCGCGTGCTGTTTGCGATGCGCGAACTCGGCAATGACTGGAACAAGCCCTACAAGAAATCGGCGCGCATCGTCGGCGATGTCATCGGCAAGTACCACCCGCATGGCGACGTTGCGGTTTAC
>CAYYQQ010000080.1:0-12448 GCA_964473595.1 uncultured Steroidobacteraceae bacterium
CAACCCATGCGGGGTCGGGCTGATCGCCGAATACCCGCGTGGCCATCGGCTCCACGAACCGCCGCTCCAGTTCGCTATGGGCACGTGGCCTGTGCAGTGTCAGGCCAGTCAGGATGGAAAGGTTGATCGAAGGGTCGGCTGTGGCGCGCCGGTAGAATTCGTTGACGAGTGCGACCGGCTTGCCGACCCCGATCGGTGCGCACAGCACGATGCGCTTGCCGACGCGCGATAGCGTCTGATCGACGCAGTCATGCACGTTGGAGACCACCTGCGGTTTGCCGGCGTTCATCGGCAGGACTCTATCGCAATTGCCTACCCGAACGGCCAACGCGGCGTTGTGGCGTCACGGGCTGGCTGCGGCAGTTTCCTGTTGCAGACCGAGGTCGAAGGCGACGTCCACTGGATCACCGACCCAGGTCGTGTCGGTCCAGTCGCCCTGTCCGACGCCAAACTCGAGCCGGCGCAACGTGGTGCTGCCCTTCATGCCAAGCTGCTTCTGCTTCGGCTCGACTTCAAATCGGACGGCGACCGGCTGCGTGACACCGCGCAGCGTCAATTCGCCGGCGGCGGTCCAGCCTTTGCCGTCGCGCTTGAATCCTTCGGCGTGATATTTCGCTTCCGGAAAGCGCTCGACCCAGAAGAAGTCTTTGCCATGCAGGACCTCGTCGCGGTCCTTGTCGGCAGTGTCCGCGGACCCGGTCACGATCGTGACATCGAGGCTTCCCTTCGCAGGCTCAGCGGAATTGAAGTCGAAGCGGACCTTGAACTCGCCGAAATGGCCCTGGAACTTCGCGCCAGCCTGGGTCGCGACGAATCGCAGCGCGCCCGAATGCTGGTCACCCTGCCAGACATCCGCCAACGCCGCGCAGGGCAGCAGCACGATGAGCGCGGCACAGATTCGAAGTGTCAGCGGGGTCGCCATGGCAGCATCCTGAATATCAGGCCGTCGCGATTGAGGAACTGGTGCTTCAGCACAGCCAGGACGTGCAGGCTGGCGAGCGCAATCAGAACGTTCGACAGCGTTTCGTGGACTTCGTGCAACGTCTCCTTGAGTGCGTGATCCGGCGCGACTAGGTCGGGAAGCTGCACGAAGCCGAACCAGCTGACCGGATAATTCGACGCCGAGGACATCATCCAGCCGGTCAGGGGCATTGCGAAAAGCAATGTGTATAACGCCGCATGAGAAATGCGGGCGGCGATGGTCTGCCAGCGCGGCATCGGCTGCAGCGGCGGCGGCCGATCAAGGAAGCGCCAGGCCAGGCGCAGCAATGCCAGAGCGAGTATCGTGATGCCGAAGGATTTGTGCCGCGCAAGGATGATCAGTTTGTCGAGGCCGTTCGGCAGATCCTCGGCGGTCTTGCCAAGCGTGAACTGGACGATCAGCAGTCCGACGATCACCCAATGCAGTGTCTGCGCGACGGATCCATACCGGGCAGGGGTGTTTCGCGCGGGCATCAGGTCTTGGAGAATACGACAATGCGTAAGTTCCTGATCGCGCTGGTTGTGCTGCTTTCGGGTTGCGCCCAGCTGCCAAAGCCGCCGCCCGCCGCGCCCTCAGTCCCGGTGGCCGCGCCCTCAGGACCCTTCGAACGGTATGAGATCGTGGCTTCCCACGTCGAAATCCGCGCCTTCCGGGAAGGGCCGATGGCTCAGCTCGGGCACAATCACCTGATCAGTTCGGACGCGCTCGCCGGCACGATCGACTTGCGCGATCCGGCAAGCGACACCCGTTTCACTTTCGAATTGCCCCTTGCCTCGCTGGTCGTCGATGATCCGGCACTTCGGTCCACGGCGGGTCCCGATTTCGCAAAGGAAGTGCCGCAGGCCGATCGCGATGCGACCCGGCATAACATGCTGGGACCGTCCGTGCTCGATGCGGCGCGCCAGCCGGTGTTGCGCCTGACGGCCGAGAGCATGGACGGCGGGCCCACTGATTTCGTGGCGCAAGTGCGGGTCGGGATCCGCGGCGAGGAGCGCATCATCGGCGTTCCGTTGTCGGTGCAGGTCGATGGCGATCGGCTCAGCGCGCATGCAAGCTTCAAGCTCCATCACGCGGATCTCGGGCTCACGCCTTTTTCGGTGGCGCTCGGGGCACTGCATGTGCGTGATGAAATCGCGATAGACTGTCGCCTCGAAGCGAAACGACCGCCGGGGTCGTGAGAACAATGATCGGGAGTTCAATTGTGAAGATATCCACGACCTTCAACATCGGTCTGCTGATGGCGACGCTGCTGTTCGCCGCCTCTTGTGCAAAGAAGGCGCCTGAAAGCCCGACGGCCGGGGGTGGTCTCGATCGTACGGTCCTGCCGATCCACGGACCCACGCTACCGGTGATCACCGAACTTGACGCGCGCAATGCCACGGCCCCGCCGCGCTTCGAGGTCAAGGCGCCGGCAGGCGCGCCCAATGTCGTGATCGTGCTGATCGACGACATCGGCTTCGGCCACAGCAGTGCATTCGGCGGGCCGATCCACATGCCCACGCTGGAGAGGATGGCCTCGGAAGGATTGCGCTACAACCGATTCCATACCACCGCGCTCTGCAGCCCGACGCGCACGGCCCTGCTGACCGGCCGCAATCACCATGTGAACAACGCGGGCGCGATCATGGAACTGGCCACCGCCTTCGAAGGCAATACCGGCATCCGTCCGCTGAGCGTCACGCCGCTTGCCGAGATCCTGCGCCAGAATGGCTACAGCACGGCCGCCTTCGGTAAGTATCACGAGACACCGCCCTGGGAAGTCTCGACCTCCGGACCGTACGATCGCTGGCCCACGGGCTCCGGCTTCGACAAGTTCTATGGTTTCATCGGCGGCGAGACCAACCAGTGGGCGCCGGCGATTTTTGACGGCACGGTGCGCGTCGAACACAAGCAGACGCCCGGCTATCACTTCACGGTCGACATGACCGACCAGGCCATCAAGTGGGTCAGTGCCCAGCAGGCGCTGACGCCGGACAAGCCCTTCTATATGTACTTCGCGACCGGCGCGACGCATGCGCCGCACCACGTGCCGAAGGAGTGGATCGAGAAGTACAAGGGCCAGTTCAGCGGTGGCTGGGACCGGCTCCGCGAGGAGACCTTTGCCCGCCAGAAGGAAATGGGCGTGATCCCGGCCGATGCGAAACTGACCACGCGGCCTGCGGAGATCCCAGCCTGGGACGACATGAGTGCGGACCAGAAGCGCCTCTTTGAGCGCCAGATGGAGACCTTCGCCGGATTCGCCGAGCAGACGGATCACGAAGTGGGCCGGCTGGTGGATCAGCTGGAAGCGATCGGCGAGCTCGACAACACGATATTCTTCTACATCGTCGGCGACAACGGTTCGAGCGCCGAAGGCGGGCCCGAGGGCACCTACAACGAGATGATGGCGTTGAATGGCGTCGTCGGAAAAGCCGATCAGATGATGGGCCACATCGATGACTGGGGCGGCCCCACGACATTCCCGCACTTCGCTATCGGTTGGGCCTGGGCGGGCGACACACCCTTCCAGTGGACCAAGCAGGTGGCCAGTCATTTCGGCGGCACCCGCAATGGCATGGTTTTGCGCTGGCCCAATGGGATCAAAGCCAAGGGCGAGTTCCGCAGCCAGTTCTCCCACGTGATCGACGTGGCCCCCACGGTGCTGGAAGCCACGAAGATTCCGGAGCCCAAGACGGTGAATGGCGTGGAGCAGTACCCGATGGACGGCGTTTCCATGCTATACACCGTGGATGATGCCAAGGCCGCCGACCGGCACACCACGCAGTATTTCGAGATGTTCGGGAACCGCGCGATCTATCACGACGGCTGGGTCGCCGCCACGCGTCACTCAATCCCCTGGCTGGTAGTGCCGCTGCCGCCACTCAAGGATGACGTCTGGGAGCTCTACCACGTAGCCGAAGATTTCAGCGAGGCCGACAACCTCGCGGACAAGAACCCTGACAAGCTCAAGGAGTTGCAGGACCTGTTCATGAAGGAGGCCGAACGCAACCACGTGCTGCCGATCGACGACCGTCGGGTGGAGCGCTTTAACCCGGCCATCGCCGGGCGCCCCGACCTGCTGGGCGGGCGCAAGACGCTGACGGTCTATGAGGGCATGACGGGCATGATGGAAAACGCCTTCATCAACGTGAAGGGCGTGCACCATTCGGTCACGGCCGAGGTCGTGGTTCCCGACGCGAAGACGGAGGGCGTGATCATCGCGCAGGCCGGCTACTTCGGTGGCTGGACGCTGTACATGAAGGGCGGCAAGGTCCACCACGAGTACAACTTCTTCGGACTGGATCACACCAACATCGCGTCGAAGTCAGCACTCGCACCCGGCAAGCACACGATCGGTTACGAATTCATCCCGGATGAAGCGAAACCGGGCACCGGCGGCAAGTCGATCCTCAGCATCGACGGGCAACAGGTTGCCGAAGGGCAGATCCCCAAGACCCAGCCCTTTGCTTTTTCTGGCGACGAGGGCGCGGATGTGGGCATGGACGGCGAGACCGTTGTTTCCAGCGACTACAAACAGGGTGAGAACCACTTCACCGGCAAGATCGTCAAGGTGACGGTGGCGCAGCTGTAACCCGGAAAGCGCTGAACGAAATTGCGCCCGCTGCCGAAAGGCAGCGGGCGCAGACATTTCAGTCGATCGCCTGGCCTAGCGCCTGTCAATTTCCTCCAGCAACGCCTTCGCGCCGTAGACCTTCTCGAGCGCGACCCGGATATACGCCGGGTGCACGCCGATCGAGCGGTTCAGGCGGTCGTCGAACCAGTAGCTGCCCGAGATCGAGTGGATATTGCCGTCGAAGGCAAGTCCGACGATTTCACCGGCCGCGTTGATCATGGGGCTGCCGGAGTTGCCGCCCACGATGTCGTTGTTGGTCGTGAAATTCGCCGGCGTCGTCATGTCGAGGCGATCCTTTGCGGCCAGCCAACGGTCCGGGATCTTGAATGGCTCCGCGCCGGTCGCGCGCTCGAAGGCGCGGCCGAGTTCGGTCCATGGCCGCACGTCCTGCCCTTTCTCGTTCCAGCCCATCATTGCACCGGCGGACAGGCGCAGTGTGAAGGTCGCATCCGGGTAGATGCTGGTGCCGTAGACGGCGAAGCGCGCCTTCGCGATCGCCTCCTGGCCGCGCTGCACCGGTCCCTCGACCTGTTCCTCGTAGATCTTGCGGAGTGCCCTCGCGGCCGGATCCACGATCGCGGCGAGGCGGATCATCGGATCCTTGCTCGCATCGATGGCGGCCTTGCCGCCCTCGTAGAGCGCAATGCGCGCAGCCGGATCGGCTAGTGAACTGTCGTTGACGAGTCTCGATGCCAGCGCATCCGGTGAATCGTTGCCGAAGATCTTGCGCACCAGCGGATCATCGGGGCCCAGCCATTCGCGCATGCGCTCGAGCCCGAAGGACAGCCGCAGCACTTCGAAGTCCGGATAGATCGGCGCCGCGGCCTGCAGGTTCTGCAGTAGCGCCGGTAAGCGTGCCTCGGTGTACTCGGCGAGACGCGACTCGTTGCCCTTCGTGCGTTCCTCCGCCGCACGCACGATTGCACGTGCGTAGCCGAACAGAGTGCCGTTGAAGGCGGCGCCGCCCTCAATGAACGTGTAGGGCACGAGCATGTCGCGCCAGGTCTTCTGCGCAGCTTCGATGTCCTGCCATGCGCTGGCCGAGGAGGCGAGCGCCGGATTCGCGGCGACGGCGTCGCGCAGCGCCTGCTCATTCTTGCGGGCCGCTTCCAGCAGCGCGGGATCCAGCAGCGCGTCGAACTGCTTGCGGCGCACCTTGATCGAATTCTCGACCCCATTCAGGTAGGCCTCAGCGGTGCGGCGCGGTTCCTCGCCAGTCTTCGAATACTGCAGCATGCGTCCGCGCAATTCGGAAAATCGCATCAGCCAGAATGGCATGAAGGTGGTGCGTTGCGTCTCGAGCTGCGCGACCGTCAGCAGCCGATCGGTGTTGCCGGGGTGGCCGGAAACGAACACCGCATCGCCGGGATCCGCTCCATCCCAGTCAAAGCGCAGGCGATTGGGCGTCTTCGCCGGCTTGCCATTCTCGTAAACGCGCAGGATCGACATGTCCAGGCACCAGCGCGGGAACTGGAAGTTGTCCGGGTCGCCGCCGAATGCCGAGATATCGCGCTCCGGCGCGAAAACCAGGCGCACGTCCTCATAGCGCTTGTACTTGTAGAGCCAGTACTGGCCGCCCTGGTAGAGCGACACGCGCTCGCACTTGAGCGCACCACTCTTGGCTTTGGCCGAAGCTTCCTCGCAGGCTTGCTCGAGCTTGGTCAGTTGGCTCCGCCGTGCCTCGACGACCGCATCCGCAGCAAGTCCCGCGGTCGCCGCGGCAACCTTGCCCGTGACGTCTTCGGTGCCGACCAGCACGGAGATCGCTTCTTCCTGGCAGCGCAGTTCCTTTTCACGCGTGTCCGCCAGGAATCCGTTGCTTGAGAGATCATTGTCGGGCGTTGAATTCTGGACGATGCATTCCTCGCCGCAGTGGTGATTGGTGAGGACCAGCCCGTCCGTGGATATGAATGAACCGGTGCAGCCGCCCTCGAGGCGCACGGTGGCCAGGCGGACCCGGTCCAGCCAGGCGGCGTCGAGCGTGACGCCGTATTTCTCCGCGATCTTGGCGCGCGGCGGGTTGTCGAAGGTCCACATGCCCTCGTCGGCCAGGGCAGACAGGGACACCATCGCGGTCATCACCGCAATCAAGATGCGCATCATCAGGGAACTCCAATGCAAGTGAATGGCCGCTGGCTGGCGGCGATTAGCCAATGGTACCTGTTAGCCGCCGACCCTGGACAGTGCGGCCAACCGGTCGGCGCGGCTGGCGGGCCGTTCATCGTGTCCGGATACCGTCGGGGGTGAACCGCCCTTCGTGGGCCGTTGGGCTGGCTTGGGCCAAGAATATCGTCAGCAGGGCTGATTGTGGCGAGCGAGTGCAGTGCGGGAAACAGGCGTTTCATTCAGCGGTCGTCAGCAGGAGTTGAGTGCCTTCCGGCGCGACCAGGAGGGCATGCTGCGAAGGATCCAGTTTGCCAGGCAGGCGCGCGAACTCTACGCCCTTGTCCGCGAGCGCACGAATACGCGCCGGCATGCTTGAGTCCGTGAACAGGAGCGCAGGACGGGTGAGTGCGCCGACGCCGATCAGCGCGACATCGAGCGAATCGCTGGTCAGTCCGATGTGTGGAAAGGGCTCCTCGCTTTCTTCGGCCGGCACGAAACCGAGCCGCTCCCAGAAATGCTCGGCCGCCTTGATATCCGCAACCGGAAGCAGAAATTCCTCGAACCAGCCAAGGCGGGTCGTCTCACCGGGTCTGCGTTGAGACGGAGAAAACGTGCGCGCCTCCAGCAGACGGACCAACTGGCCACCCGGAGTCGCAAATGTCGCTTCATTGAACACGTCGCTGCCAAGCCGGCGATTCAGGATTTCGATACCGAGGCTTTCGAGAGCCTCGAGATGCTCGTAGAGGTCCGGCAATACGAATGACAGCAGCGGCGATTGCTGTAGTTCGCGCTGATGCAGGCCAATGCCGAGTCGTCCGTCGGTGACAACCGCGTAGGGATAGGGCCAGGCTTCGCCGGTTGTGGCCTGCGAGAAGCCGAGTTGTTCGTAAAATTCCAGGGACTCCAGCACATCAGGTGCATGCACGCTGATTTCGAGGAAGCGCCCGATCATGATGCGGCTCGAAATGCTTCGCGCGAGGACGCGGCGGCGGCGATCTGCGCGAGGCATTCGACGTGGGCCGGGGCGTCGTTCAGCGCCGGGACGTAATCGAAGGATGCTCCGCCCGCCGCGACGAAATCCGCGCGGCCACGGATTGCGATTTCCTCGAGCGTCTCAAGGCAGTCCACCGCGAATCCCGGGCAGCAGACGACGACACGCCGCGTGTCCTGGGTCGCGCGCGCGCGCAGGCAGTCCACTGTGTATGGCTCGAGCCAGCGCGCGCCCCCGACACGAGACTGATATGCGACCGACCAGGCGTCCGCGGGCAGCGCGAGCCGTGTCGCCACGAGCCGTGCAGTCGTCTGGCACTGTTCTTGATAAGGGTCGCCGGCATCGACGAAGCGCCGCGGCAGGCCGTGGAACGAAAACAGCAGATGCACCCCGGCCCCGAAATCAGCGATCCGGCCGGCGAGGGACTCCGCAAGCGCCGCCACGTAGCCCGCATCGGCGTGGTAGTCGTCGACGCTCAGAACTTCCGGCTGCCAGTCGAGGCGGTCGAGTGCGGCCTCCACGCGGTCGAGGACCGATGCGGTCGTCGTCGCCGAGTACTGCGGGTATAGCGGCAGCACCAGGAGCCGCTGCACGTCACGCGCGCGCAATTCCTCGAGTGCCGCGGCAATCGACGGATTCCCGTAAGTCATTCCGGTCGCGACCGGCACCGGCGCGGACAAGAGTGACGCGAGCCGTCGTTCCAGCGCGCCAGCGATCGCCAGCGTGTTGACGAGGAGTGGCGAGCCCGAATCGGTCCAGATCTCGCGATAGGCGCGCGCGCTCCGCCGCGGGCGGATGCGGAGTATCACGCCGTAAAGCACCGGCAGCCACAGCGCACGCGGCAGGTCGACGACGCGCCGATCCGACAGGAACTCGGCAAGAAAGCGCTTTACCGCCTCTGCCGTCGGCGCATCCGGCGTGCCGAGATTGGCGATGAGCACGCCGAGCTTTCCGGCCGTGCCGTGCTGATGTTGATTAATGTTGTTTGGCATGTCGCGCTGCCTTTGCGGCTGCGCTGCCACGATACCGTAAAAAAAGCGGCCGGGAATCCTGTTCCCGGCCGCCATATGGAGGAATGTCGTCTTAGAAGCTGTAGCGCCCGCCGAGAAAAATTGCCGACGAGTCACTGTCATCCTTATATTCGGCACCCACCGCGAAATTCCTGGTGAAGTAATAACGGCCACCCATCGCGAACGCGGTGTCGTCGCCGTTGGAGCCGCCGAGGTCGGTGTAAATCACGCTGGCTTCGAGCTCGACACTGGTGCCGACCTTGCCGCGCAGACCCGCGGAAAGCAGGTAACCATCATCATCGAAGCTACCCCCTGGATCGCTGGCATTGACCTTGAACCAGCCGGCGCGGCCGACCAGGTCCAGGTTGTCCGACAGGCCATAGTGTCCGCCGAGGCCTACCGTGATCTGGTCGAAATCGCCGCCGGAGACGCTCAGGTTCGAGTATTCCGTGAACGCGAAGTAGTGCTCGGCAAAGCCGATCGATCCCCGCAGTGCGAAGCCGTCAGCCGTCGAGTCGACACCATCGATGTCAGCCGCGATGTAGCCGAGATCCACAAACGAGTAGCTCATGTCCTCCGCGTGAGAGACCAGCGGCAGCCCCGCAAGCATCAGACCGGCAGTCATGGCATTCAGGAACTTCATAGTCATATTTCCTATATAGATTAAGGGGTTACATATGCGCTTGATCGCCCAGGGGTGGGGCGGCCCTGGGGCCCGCAGTGAGGGGGATCCGCGAGCCCGGCGCGCAGCATATAGACCCCCCAAGAGGGGTCAAGTTCCGCCTGTCGTGGATGTGAATTACGTGGATATTTGCGCCGGCAAAACCATCTGGCGGGGGGCAGTGAAGCGAGCGCGAAGTTACTGCACCCCGCCCACGCAGATGTACTTGAGCTCGGTGTACTCGAGGATCCCGTACTTCGAGCCCTCGCGGCCGGTGCCCGATTCCTTGACGCCGCCGAAGGGCGCGACCTCGGTCGAGATGATCCCGGTGTTGAGGCCCACGATGCCGTATTCGAGCGCTTCAGAAACGCGCCAGGAGCGCGCGAGGTCGCGCGTATAAAGATAGGCGGCGAGCCCGAACTCGGTGTCATTCGCCATCGCGATCGCCTGGGCCTCGGTCTCGAAGCGGAAAAGCGGCGCAACCGGGCCGAAGGTTTCTTCTTTCGCCAGCATCATCGCAGGCGTCACGCCGGTGAGCACGGTCGGCTCGTAAAAGGTGCCGCCGAGCGCATGACGGCGCCCGCCGGTCGCGACCTTGGCACCTTTCGCGAGCGCGTCGGCTACATGTTCCTCGACTTTGGTCAATGCAGCCACGTCGATCAGCGGGCCTTGGTCGGTCTCTCCGGCAAGACCATCGCCGACGCGCAGTTTCTTTACGGTCGCGACGAGTTTTGCTGCGAATGCATCGTAGACGCCCGCCTGCACGAGAAGCCGGTTGGCGCAGACACAGGTCTGGCCGGTATTGCGGTACTTGCTGGCGATCGCGCCGAGAACAGCCGCATCGAGGTCCGCGTCGTCGAACACGATGAATGGCGCATTACCACCGAGTTCCAGCGAAACCTTCTTCATGGTTCGCGAGCACTGCGCCATCAGCAGCTTGCCGATTTCGGTCGAGCCCGTGAACGAGAGCTTGCGCACGCGCGCATCGCCGGTCAGCACGCCTCCGATCTCCCGCGCGGCGCCGGTGACAACGTTGAAGGCACCCGCCGGCAGCCCGGCGCGGTGCGCGAGTTCCGCAAGCGCGAGCGCGGAGTAGGGTGTCTGCGTCGCCGGCTTGCAGACCACGGTGCACCCGGCCGCGAGTGCGGGCGCGACCTTGCGCGTGATCATCGCAGCGGGGAAATTCCAGGGCGTGATTGCGGCGACCACGCCAACCGGTTGGCGCAATACAAGAATTCGCTTGTCGGCCTGATGACCGGGAATGACGTCACCGTAAAGACGCTTCGCCTCCTCGCCGAACCACTCGACGAAGGACGCGGCATAAGCGATCTCGCCGCGCGACTCCGATAGCGGTTTGCCCTGCTCAGCAGTCATCAGCACCGCCAGATCGTCGGCGTTTGCCATGATCAGCTCGAACCAGCGGCGGAGCACGATCGCGCGTTCCTTCGCCGTCTTCGCAGCCCAGGCAGGGAAAGCCGCATGCGCAGCCGCGACGGCGGCCTCGGTGCCCTTCGCATCGATCGACGGCACTGTCCCGAGCTTGGCGCCGGTCGCGGGGTTCGTGACTGGAATAGTAACGCCGCTCGCGGCGTCGACCCAGGCGCCATTCACGTGGCACTGCTGGCGGAACAGCGAAGAGTCCTTGAGTTTCATCATGCTGCCTTTACGACGCGTTGATCGATCGCGCCAAAAATGGAATGACCGGCGGCATCGAACATCTCGATGCGCACGCGATCGCCGAAAGAAAGAAAGGGTGTCACAGGCCGGCCCTGCTCAATCGTCTCGAGCATGCGCCGCTCGGCGAGGCAAGACGAGCCCAGCGACCGGTCGCGATTCGAGACGGTGCCGGAGCCGACGATCGTGCCGGCGCCGAGTCTGCGCGTCTTTGCCACATGCGCGATCAACTGACCGAAGTCGAATGTCATGTCTTCACCGGCGTTTGGCCGGCCGAGCAACCTGTCATTAAGGTGCACGACGAGCGGAAGATGGACCTTGGCGCCATCCCAGGCCTTGCCGAGTTCCTCGGGTGTGACTGCGACCGGCGAGAATGCGGTCGCTGGCTTCGACTGGTAGAAGCCGAAGCCCTTGGCGAGCTCGTCAGGAATCAGATTCCGCAGCGACCAGTCGTTGACCAGCATCAGTAACAGGATATGCCCGCGCGCAGCCTTCGCGTCCGTGCCCATCGAAACGTCATCCGTGATGACGGCGACCTCGCCCTCCAGATCAATGCCCCAGTCCTCGCTCGCAAACGCGGCATCACCAGCCGGTGGCAGCAGATCGTCCGAGCCGCCCTGGTAAACGAGCGGGTCGGTCCAGAAAGATTCTGGCATCGTTGCGCCGCGCGCCTTGCGCACCAGTTCGACATGATTGACATAGGCGCTGCCGTCCACCCAGTGATATCCACGCGGCAGCGGTGACAGGGCGTGCGCCGGATCGAAATCGAAAGACTCTGCGTTGCCCGATTCGAGGGAACGCGCGAGCCGTTCGAAGCCTGGCGCAGTACGCGCCCAGTCATCGAGCGCTGCCTGCAGGGTCGGTGCGATGCCGGTGGCAAATGCCGCGCGCGACAGGTCGCGGCTGACGACCGCGAGCCGGCCGTCGCGGCTGCCATCTGCGAGCGTCGCCAGTTTCATTTGGCGGAACCCTTCCAGCTGTCTACGTAGCCCTGCCATTCGACCGAAGCCGCGGCCGCACCGATCTCGAGCGCATCGCGCGTGTCCACCATCACGGCGTATTCGTCGGTGGCGGGCTTGGTCTGCACCAGCATGCGCTCGAGCGCCTTGGGGTGCGGGCCGTGCGTGAAGCCGCCCGGGTGCAGCGTCATCATGCCCGGGTGGATGTTGTCGCGACTGAAGAAATCACCCGCGTGATAGAAGATGACCTCGTCATAGTCGTCGTTGTTGTGGAAGAAGGGGACTTTTAGCGCGCCCGGATCGGATTCGAAGGGCCGCGGCGCGAAAGTGCAGACCACGAAGCGGTTGCCGAGGAAGGTCGTGTGCGCCGATGGCGGCAGGTGATACCGGTGGCTCATCAGCGGGCGGATGTCGCGCACATTGATGCGGCAGACGGAAAGATCGCCGTGCCA
>CAYYQQ010000081.1:0-6923 GCA_964473595.1 uncultured Steroidobacteraceae bacterium
CCGTCAGCGACCGCTCACCGAGCAACTCGGTGAAATCGTAGGCCGCCGGCCAGGCCGCCTGCTTGGCGCGCAACGACCGTCGCCACTTGAACAGGAAATAATGCCGGTACATTGGGGATCCCGTCTCGAGGGCAGCGAGTGTCGTTGCCGGATCGAGTACGGGGCAGACCGCGACGATGCGCGCGATCCGGATCCCGGCGGCCACGGCACGCGCGCCGACCCGCAGCATGAAATTGCCGCCCAGTGAGAATCCCGCGAGTGACAGCCGCGCCACCGGAAACAGCGACTGCAGGCGCGCGATCGCCCCGACCACTTCGGCAATGCGGCAGGAATGAAAAAGTCCTTCATTCAACGCATGACTGCCGCCGTGGTCGCGCAGGTTGAGCCGCATCACCGCGAATCCGCGCTCGTGCAGCAACTGGGCCACGGACAGCACATAAAGCGAATCGGAGCTGCCTTCCCAGCCGTGCAGCAGCACGGCGAGGCGCTGCGCTTCCGGGACTTCGCTCGCTTGAGGATCCGCGTACCAGCCCATCAGCCGCGCGCCGTCGCCACAATCCATTACGAGCTGACGGCTCGCGCTGATGACGGGGCCTGCGCGCCGCTCGACGGGCGTGCGTCTCATGGGCAGGCTCGGCAGCATCGACTGGATATGGCGATTGGCGAGCCAGGCAGGTGGCTCGAATACTTCGCGTGTGGGCGGTTTCAGCTCATTCAATGGTTATTTTCGACGCTCCCGGCAGGCTGCTGACGAAATCGGCGCCCATCAGTCGCGCCGGCGTCGAGAAGCCCGGTGAGACGCCGCCCGCAAGCAGCCGGCGCGCGATTGCGATGGACGCATCGGTGGTGACCGTATAGCCATTCGCAACCCGGACCCTGGCAGTAATCGTGCGGCCGGGGGCGCGCGCCTCTCCCCAGACGAATACGGGCGTCTTCACGCGCTCCTCGGCAGTCGGGCCCGGAGTGCCACTGCGAATACGCCATTTCAGAAAAGACTGCGCGAGACCGGAGCGCAGCAGCCAGCCAAGCTTGCCCAGGCGGCGCAGGTTCGTGAGCGCACGCGGCGACACCGGGACATAAACCTCGATATTCGGGATGCCCGTGGTGCGATACGCAGTGCTGACGTCGCCCCAGGGAATCGCGGTCGCCTGTTTCTCGCCTGCGCCGAAATCGGCCCGTCGCGTGCGCGAGCCGAGCGGGATCTGGCGGATGACTCCTCCCTCGCGTACCCGGCTGCCCTGACCCAGGCCCTCTACGCTCGTCGAGGCAGTCCCGCGGCTCCATCCCGAGCGACTGTCGAAGCCGAGCGCAAGGTGGGTCGCATCCGGCAGCGCCTGTTTCAGTGTCAGTGCGACGCAGTCGGTCGGCACGACGTCGAATCCCACACCTGGGCAAATCACGATTCCAGCCTGCCTGGCGGCGGCATCCTGGCGGAAACCGAGTTCGAAGACCTCGATCTCGCCCGTGATGTCCGTGTAATGCGCACGCGCTGCGAGACAGGCGGCCATCATCGGACCGGCGGTTGCAGAGAATGGACCGGCACAATGCAGCACGACGCGGCTGCCAGCGAGTGCCGTGGCGACGGTTGCCGCGTCGTCGAGACTGAATACGCGGAATTTGCAGCCAAGCTCGCGGGCAAGCGACTCGATTGGCGCGGCTGAACGGCCGGCCAGAACTGGTGCAAGACCGGCAGCAGCCGCGGCACGCGCGATCAACTCGCCCGTATAACCGTTCGCGCCGTAAATCAGGAGGCCGCCGGTCATCGCGGAATGACGCTGATCTCGACGCGGTTGTTGGACTGCGCCGCCGCATTCCACTGGCCTGCCGTCGCCTGGTCGATGGGCGGATAGGATACGGACAGCCGATCGCGCGGTCCTGGCGCAAGCTCGAGTTCAATTGCCCCATTGGTGCGCCGGCGCACCGAAGCAGCGAGGTTCGCGAATCCGAGCGGCGGCCGTGCAACGCCGCTCTGGGTATCGTCGTAGGGATTGCCCATCTGCTCGCACTGCGAAGCGGCCATCGCCGCGGCAGCAAGCGTATAGCCCCGCTCGCCGTTGCCGGACAGGCAGAAGCTGCCCGAATAGGTTTCGACGCGCACGATTCCGCCAATGGCGGCTCGCTCGAGCTGGGCCACGAGCGTGCGCAGCGCCTCCAGGCGCGCCGGCGCGAGCGGTGGCTCGCCGAATGGCGCCGACAGCACCAGCGCACGCTGTTCGCTGCTGTCATCCGCGGCCGGTGGCCGCTCGCTGACGACACGCCATTTCTCGATGGCCTTGGTCAGCGCTTCATTTGACGCCGTGACGGCCTCGAATGCGCGCTGCGCCTGCTCGGTAGCGCCCTGCGATTGCCAATACAGCACACCGACCACGATGAGCGCGACGAGTGCGGATACGGTCGCGAGAATCCATACCCAGGGCCGCGCGGCGGGCAGCTGTGCCACCGGCTCGCTGTCCTCGCCCGGCTGTGCAGGCTCTTTCGGCCGCAATTCGGCAACGACCCGGTGCACCTGTGAGTCGAGCGAGGCGATGATGAACCTGCGCAATTCGATGCTCTGCTCCTTGAGCATGGCCTCGACCAGGCCGCGCAGGCGCGGATCGGCGGGCCCCGGTGGCGTCGCTGTCACAGGTTCGCCCGCGCGCGCCGCCGGGCCGCCATTGACCGGTTGCAGCATCGAAGGCTCGTCGTCGCGCCGATCGTGCAGCAGCTGCAGCTGGTACAAGGCCTTCGTCACGTCGATCGGGCGGATGGATTTTGGCAGCACGCCGACGGCCCCAGAGGCGCGCGCCTGGCCGGCGTAAAGCTCGCCCTCCTGGGACGTGTACATCATGACCGGGATTGCCGTGAGCTCAGGATTCGCCTTGATTTCGCGCACCGCCTGCAGGCCATCCATGCCGGGCATCAGGTGATCCATGAAGATCACGTCCGGGCGGTGTTCGCGGAGATACTCCAGGGCCGATTCGGCCGAATCGGCGCTGTCGACTTCAATCCCGTATTTTTCGAGCATCCTGCTCAGGACGACTCGCGCGGACTTGGAGTCGTCAACCACCAGAGCGCGCTTGCCCGGCATCATGCCTCTCCCTGAATGGGTCGTGCGAAGTGTAGCGCAGGCAGGTGTCAACGCGCCGCGATTCAGTTTTTCAGCCGGTACCCGGTCCGGAATATCCACGCCACCAGCCCGAGGCAGGTCAGCAGGAACACCAGCGTCATCGCCACGCTGACACTGACGTCGACGTCGGCAGTGCCAAAGAATGTCCAGCGAAAGCCGCTGATCAGGTACACGACCGGGTTGAACAGCGTGACCGTGCGCCAGGCCGGCGGCAGCATGTCTATGGAATAAAAGGCGCCACCCAGGAAGGTCAGCGGCGTGACGATCAGCATCGGCACGAGCTGCATCTGCTCCCAGTTCTTCGCCCAGATGCCGATGATGAAGCCGAAGAGGCAGAAGGTCACCGCGGTCAGGACCAGGAATGCGACCATCCAGACCGGATGCAGGATCTGGATCGGCACGAAGACCGACGCGGTCGCCAGGATGATCAGCGCAAGCCCAACGGACTTGGTCGCCGCCGCGCCGACATAGGCGAGCACCACTTCGAATGCAGAGACCGGCGCCGACAGGAGTTCGAAGATCGTGCCGGTGAACTTCGGAAAGTGGATACCGAACGAGGCGTTTGAAAGGCTTTCCATGAATACGGACAGCATGATCAGACCGGGGACAATGAATGCGCCATAGGGCACGCCGTCGACTTCCGTCATGCGCGCGCCGATCGCCGCGCCGAACACAACGAAGTAAAGCGACGTCGTGATCACGGGTGTCAACACACTTTGCAGCAGCGTGCGCAGGAAGCGCGCCATCTCGAATCGGTAGATCGCCCAGACGCCGTGGCGATTGAACATGACCGCGTTCATCGCCGGAATCCCTCGCGCTCACTGACGAGGCTCACGAAGATTTCCTCCAGCGAGCTCTGCCGTGTATTGAGGTCCTTGAATCCGACGCCGAGCTCCGACAGTCGTCGCAACAGCGCCGATATGCCGGTCTGCTCCTCGCTCGCGTCGAAGGTGTACTCCAGTTCGAATCCACCGGCTTTAAGCGCCAGCTTCCACGCCTCGAACCCGGCCGGGATCAACTTCATGGGCTCCTGCAGGTGCAGCGTCAGCTGCTTCTTGCCGAGCTTTCGCATCAGCCGGATCTTGTCCTCGACGACGATCAGCTCGCCCTGGCTGATGACACCGATCCGGTCGGCCATCTCCTCGGCCTCGTCGATGTAGTGCGTCGTCAGGATGATCGTCACGCCGTTGTCGCGCAGCCGCCGCACCAGCGCCCACATGTCGCGTCGCAATTCGACATCGACACCGGCGGTCGGTTCGTCCAGGAACAGGATTCGCGGCTCGTGCGAGAGCGCCTTGGCGATCATCACGCGCCGCTTCATGCCACCGGACAGCGTCATGATGATGTCATTGCGGCGGTCCCAGAGCGACAGGTCGCGCAACACGCTTTCGATGTGCTTGGGATCCGGCGCGCGGCCAAACAGGCCGCGGCTGAAGCTGGCGGTCGCGCGAACGGTCTCGAATGCGTCGGTCGCGAGCTCCTGCGGCACCAGGCCTATCTTCGAGCGGGCGGCACGGTAGTCGCGCAGGATATCGTTGCCATCCACGAGAACCGTGCCCGATGTCGGCGTCACGATGCCGCAGACGATACTGATCAACGTGGTCTTGCCCGCGCCATTGGGTCCGAGCAGCGCAAAGATCTCGCCTTCGCGTATATCCAGATTGATGCGCTTGAGAGCGTGCTGACCCGAGGCATAGGTCTTGGTCAGGTCCGAGATTGAAATGATCGCGCGCATCGGGTGATTTTACAGTCTACCGCCGTGGCCAGATGCAACTTGGACGGCCCGCGGTTCGGGCTTAGTCTAGGAACCGAATTACCTGTGCTGCGACCCCAGGAAGCCAAAGTGCCTGACCATCGGCTAGGACCCGCCGTTCGAAATCTTGCCGCTTGCGCCTTGATTGTCGCGGCCGCTCCGGCCCTGGCCGCCGGCAAGCTCAGCCTGCAGGTCGGGCGAACGGAATTCGCCGGATTGCAGATCGAGGACCTGGGCCTCGACTGGACACCGGGAACGATTGCCGGCGGCAAGGTCGGTGTTCGTGCCGCCCGCATCCGTGGAATCGGCGCGACCGGCCCTTTGTCCGCGATTTCGATCGATTGCGCAGAGCTCTCGGTTTCCGGGAACCTAGTCAGCTGCAAGAGCGGCCGCCTGAGTGGCGCGCTCGGAAGCCTCGGCGACCAGAACACGAGATTCAGCGCACGCACACTACCCGACGGCAGCCTCAAGCTGCACCTCGATGCCGTCGCGCTGGCCGGCGGCCGCGCGAGGGTGGACCTGCGGCTCGATGGCGCGGCCTGGATACTCGATTCCGCCCTTTCGGAAATCGACCTTGCGGCGATGCAGAAGATCGCCGCACCACTGATTGAGTTTCCCGAGGGATTCACGACCGCGGGCCGTGCCTCGGGCCGCGTACGTGCCACCGGGCGTAACGATGATCTGCGCACCACGGACGCCGATCTTGCGATCGCCCGCCTCGATTTCGCGGATGCGGCTGGTGCTCTTGCCGGCGAGGCGGTCGCGGGCGCACTCAAGATCAAGCTCGTGGTCGACCGTTCGGGCGATTTCGCGACCGATGGCAGGCTCACGCTGACCGGCGGCCAGGCCTATAGCGATCCGGTCTTCCTGGACTTCGGCGCGCATCGGATGAGCGTCGATTTCGCCGGCCTGCTGTCGTCCGATGCATCGCAATTCCTCGCGCGTGAGTTTTCGCTGGTGCATGACGGTGTCGCTTCCGTTTCCGGATCTGCGACGCTCGATCTCATAGGCGAAACCATGCTGCAGCAGGCGAAGCTCGCCATCCCGGATCTCGATCTCGCGAATGCATTGCCTGCCTACGTGCAGCCGTACCTGATCGGGACCTCGCTGAAGGATCTCGAGGGCCTCGGGCATGTCCGCGGAGAGGTGGATGTCGCCGCCGGCCTGCCGACCCGGGCGATGCTGACATTCAAGGGGGTCACGCTCGACAGCCAGACCGGCTCGGTGTCGGTCAACGGACTCGGCGGAACACTCAACTGGTTCGACGATTCGTTGCGCAGCGAGCTCGCCGGGCAGATCGATGACGATTCGTTCCGCTCGAGCATGACCTGGGAGTCGGCAAGTCTCTGGGGTATCGAGATCGGGGCCGTCGAACTGCCCTTCACGACTACTGGCCGCCATTTCCGGCTATTGGAGCCGAAGCTGCTGCCGATATTCGACGGCGGGCTCGCGATCAAGACTCTGCGCGTGCGCCACGCCGGAACGGACCAGATGTACCTGCGATTCGATGCCGAGGTGCGCCCGATCAGTGTCGCATTACTCGGTCGCGCGTTGGGCTGGCCGGAATTCTCCGGCACCCTCTCCGGCAGCATTCCGGATCTTCAGTTGTCGCAGGGCGTCGTGACACTCGGCGGCAATCTCGAGGCCTCCGTGTTCGACGGCCATATGGTCGTGCGCGACCTGCAGTTGCGCGACCCGCTCGGCAAGTTTCCGCGCCTGCACGCGAGTATCGATGTCGAAAACCTCGACCTGAAGCTCGTGACCAACACATTTTCATTCGGCATGATCACCGGGCGCCTGTCCGGGCGGGTCGAGGACTTGGAGACATTCGACTGGATGCCAGAGGCATTCGATGCGCGCTTCTATACGCCGCCGGGCGACCGCTCGCCGCACCGTATCAGCCAGCGTGCTGTAACCAACCTGTCGAGCATCGGCGGCGGCAGCGGTGGTAGCGTCGCAGCCGCCCTGCAGGGCGGATTCCTGAAGTTCTTCGATGATTTCGGCTATGACCGGCTCGGCCTGAGCTGCCGGCTCGCGAACGACGTCTGCACGATGCGCGGCGTC
>CAYYQQ010000081.1:6933-12202 GCA_964473595.1 uncultured Steroidobacteraceae bacterium
ACGGCCGGCGGCTACTACATCGTCAAGGGTGCGGGCCTGCCGCGCATCAATGTGATCGGCAGCCAGTCGCGTGTCGCCTGGACCCGACTGGTGCAGCAACTCGGGGCGATCATGGAGTCCGAGATCGTCGTCGAGTGAGGCCGGCTGGTGCGCTAGAATCGGTTCAGGAAACGTTCAGCCGCCGGCCGCGAACATGGCTCATGACCGGCATGGAGTTTGAAGGAGTAGTGACATGATTCGCTGGATCACCACTGGCATCGCTGCCGGCTGCCTGGCGCTCGTCGCCTGCGTGACGATTAATGTCTATTTCCCCGCCGCCGCGGCCGAGAAAGCGGCCGACCGCATCATCGAGGATATATGGGGCGCGGATAAGGCCGCCGCGCCTGAATCGAAAGAGCAGTCATCGCTGGGCGCGCCCGCGGGCGGGCTGATGCTTGCGGCATTGCGTGGGACGCTCGACTTTGTCGTGCCGGCCGCCCAGGCACAGGCTGATATCGACGTCTCGAGCCCGGCCATTCGTGCGCTGACCGCATCGATGAAGGCCCGAGCCGCCGACCTGGCGCCATTCTTCGACTCGGGTGCCGTCGGCCTGACATCGGACGGCCTGGTGGAGCTTCGCGACGTCAACAGCGTGCCGCTTGCGGACCGCACCTCCGCGCGCAAGCTGGTCGCCGCCGAGAATGCCGACCGCAACGCGCTCTACACCGAGATCGCGAACGCGAATGGCCACCCCGAATGGGAATCCGACATCCGCAGTACCTTTGCCCAGCGCTGGATCGCGAATGCCCGTGCCGGCTGGTATTACGAGAAAGGCAGCGGCGACTGGGCGAAGAAATGACCCAGGGCTCAGGCGCCCACGACGCCTGAGCCTTCCGCCTCGATCAGCTTCGCACCCTCGTTCTTCGGGGCGTTGACCTGGCGGCTCACGGTCCAGGCCCGCAGGGCCTTCGTGTCGTAAGGCCCGAGCGTCTTCGACAACGCTTCAGTGTCCGAATAGGCCGGATCCATCCAGCGGTCCCAGGACTGCTCCGGCAGGACCACCGGCATGCGATCGTGGATCTTGCGTATGGATTCCGATGCATCGGTTGTCACGATGGTGCAGGACTCGAGCGATTCGCCGTGCGCAGGATCCTTCCAGCGTTCCCAGAGACCCGCGAATGCGATCGGGCGCGGATCGCGCAGCCGGACGAACCAGGGCTGCTTCCCGCCGGGCGCGGCCTGCCATTCGTACCAGCCATCGGCGAGCACGAGACAACGCCGGTGGCGGAATGCGTCGCGGTAGGCCGGTTTCTCCGCAAGTGTTTCGGCACGCGCATTGATCATCCGGTTGCCGATCGCGCGTTCTTTCGCCCAGCGCGGCACCAGCCCCCAGTGCAGCATCACGAGCGCGCGCGATCCCTCCGCAGCGACGCGCAGCGCCGGCACCGATTGCGTCGGTGCAATGTTGTAGCGCGGCGCCAGCTCAAGGCTGAAGTCCAGTGCGAATGTACGCTTGACAGCTTCGGCCGGCGAAAAGAAGGCATAGCGCCCGCACATGATCGCTACTCCCGGATACCGGTTCCCCGGTTCATCAGCATCACGACGACGGTGAACATCACGATTGCGGACACCGTCATGATCGCAAAGGCAAGCCCGATGTTCACGTCACTGGTGCCGAGGAAGCCGTGGCGGAAAGCGCTGACCATGTACAGGACCGGGTTCGCGTGCGACAGCGACTGCGCCCATTCCGGCAGCAGCGAAATCGAGTAGAACACGCCGCCCAGGTAGGTCAACGGGGTCAACACAAAGGTCGGAAACCATGAAATCTGGTCGAAGCTCTTCGCGAATATCGCATTGAAAAAGCCGCCGAGCGAAAACACGATCGCGGTCAGCAGCACCGACGCGACGACCAGCAATGGGTGCTGCACCGGGATGCGCGTGAAGAACAGCGTGACGCCGGTGACGACCAGCCCGACCAGCAGGCCCCGCATGACGCCGCCTGAGACGTAACCCAGCACCAGCAGCCAGTTCGGCAGCGGTGCAACCAGCAGTTCCTCGATGTGCTTGCCGAACTTGGCGCCGAAGAAGCTGGAGACGACGTTACCGTAGGAATTGGTGATGACCGCCATCATGATCAGGCCCGGCGCGATGTACTGCATGTAGTCGTAGCCACCCATCTGCCCGATGCGGCTGCCGATCAGGCTGCCGAAGATGATGAAGTACAACGTGGCCGTCACCGCCGGCGGCACCAGGGTCTGGCCCCAGATCCGGATGATGCGGTGGTACTCGCGGCGCATGATGGTCTCGAAGCCAATCCGGCGGACCCGCGCCATCGAGGCTTCGCCACCGCGCGCGGCTGCTCCCGTCATCGCCATGTCAGCCTCCACCGGCGCTGGCGGCGCCCTTGCTTTCGACGAGGTGCATGAACAGCTCCTCGAGGCGATTGACCTTGTTGCGCATGCTGACGACCTCGATGCCGCTCTGTGTCAGGCGGCTGAAAATGTCATTGAGGCTCTGCTCCTTGGAAACCTCGACCTCCAGCGTATGGTCGTCGGTCATGCGCGACACGAAGCCCGGCAGCGGCGGCGGTTCGGCGACCGCCTGGCGGAAGTTCATCACGAAGGTTTCCTGGTTCAGCTTGCGGATCACGGCCGCCATGCTGTCATTCTCGATGATGCGGCCGCCGTCGATGATCGCGATGTTGCGGCACAGGCTCTCGGCTTCCTCGAGATAGTGGGTCGTCAGGATGATCGTCGTGCCCTGCTCGTTGATGCCGCGCAGAAAGCTGTACATGCTGCGCCGGATCTCGATGTCCACACCCGCGGTCGGCTCGTCAAGGATCAGCAGCCGCGGCTCGTGCACCAGCGCGCGCGCGATCATCAGGCGCCGCTTCATGCCGCCCGAAAGCGAGCGCGCGATTTGGTCGCGCTTGTCCCAGAGCTGGAGCTGGCGAAGGTAGCGTTCAGCACGCTCGAGCGCGAGGCGCCGCGGAATCCCGTAGAAACCCGCCTGATTCACGATGATCGTGAACACCTTCTCGAACTGGTTGAAGTTGATTTCCTGTGGCACCAGCCCGATGCAGGACTTCGCATGGGCGAGCGCGCGGTCGATGTCATAGCCGAATACCTCGACCGTGCCACCCGATTTCGTCACCAGCGACACGATGATGCCGATGATCGTCGTCTTGCCGGCGCCATTCGGGCCGAGCAGTGCAAAGAAATCGCCTTCCTGCACGTCGAGGTCGATGCCACGCAGCGCCTGGACACCATTGCGGTAGGTCTTGGTCAGGCCGCGGATCGAAAGCGCCTTCATGGAACTCCGGGGAAGCCATGGAACGGTGAAGGACAGGCGCGCAGCGTAAGCTGCGGCCTGTTCCCCGGCAACCACCGGAGTCAGGCCAGCGCGGCGCGCCTCGGCCTGCGCTGCAAGGCCTGCAGGCGGGCGCTGTCTGCGCCCTGGATCTGCAGTCCGAGTTGCTGCAGCACGCTGACTGACTTGTCGTCCGGATGCGCGGCGCATCCCTCGAATTGCAGCCAGAATCGCGCGCGTGAGCCGAAGCGCGCGGCCAGCGCAGGCGAGACCCGCCGCGCAAGGCCGTCAAATGTTGCAACCGGCAGCGATGCAAGTGCCGCAATTGTCGCGGGCGCCATCCCGAACATGAGTCGCGCGCCGGGTGCGCGCGTCTGCGCCAGATGCCAGGCCAGCATGATCGCCATGCGCGTGAAAGAAACGATGCGTTCATCGACGACCACGGCAGCCTGGGCATCCTGGACACCGCCTGCCGCGGCAATCTGGCCCTCCCAGAAACCGCTGTCATCGAAGCGCAGTTCGAAGAGCGCAAATGGCAGCCTTTCACAGAGCCGCTGTTGCGCCTCCGGATCGATCAGTGCATCGACGGCACGCGGCGGCAGGCCCGAAATCAGCTTCAGCCGGCCCTCCTCCGCGAGTTCCGCGGCCAGATTGAGGAACGCGAGATTCATCGAGCACAGCGTCTTGCGGATGGCTGCGTCCAGCAGCGAGCGTTCGGACCAGTCGGCGTTACCTGCTGGCGGTGCCAGCGCAAGCGGTTGTTGGCGGCTCATGGCATTTCTCCCCGATGACGTGCCATTACGAAGGTGGCCGGCTCTTGGACCGGTCTCTTATTGACTGGTAGAAAAATACCAGTCAGCTATCATGACGTCAAGGCGACC
This sequence comes from uncultured Steroidobacteraceae bacterium, assembly GCA_964473595.1. Classification (GTDB taxonomy): domain Bacteria; phylum Pseudomonadota; class Gammaproteobacteria; order Steroidobacterales; family Steroidobacteraceae; genus SCUD01. The sequence continues at coordinate 11,103 of CAYYQQ010000081.1, forward strand.
ACGATGCGAATCACCGACGACCGCTACACCCGCGACCGGCTCCGGCTGGACCTGGCATTGCGCCTGATCGGGCACGAGGCGCGAACCCGCACCATCCGCAGCTGGACCGGGCTGACCGACGACCGGATCCGCAAGCTCTACCGGTCCTATGTCGCTGATGCCGGCCGCCGTGATGTGCGTCGCCATCGCGGCAAGTCGCCACGCCAAAGCGCCTTTTTCATGCGCAATGCCGGTATCCGCCGCGAAGCCGCGGGCCTCGCGACGCTGATGTGCATCCTCGGGCTGTTGCGGCGCGAAGCCAGCGCGTCGCCGGGCGGGCTGGACCAGCTGCGCTGGGGCGAGAGCTTTTGCGAGGCTTACGAGACCTTCGCAAGCCTTTTTGAGCACCCGCAGATCTCCTTCGAGCACGCTTGCCATTTGCTACGCTCGCTGGAGCGGCAAAACGAGTTGTGCCTGGACGAATGCGAAGGCTGTGGCAGCCTGCTCGTCGTGATGCGCTATGCAGAGAAACCGAAGGCCTGCGAGTTCTGCGCTTCGACCCGCCCGCCTGCACGGCCGGGCCTGTCGGTAGGCGACTGCTAGAATGATGCATCTGCCTTCCAGGAACGGTTTCCGATGCGCCCTGACATCGAGCGGCCCAATGTCTTTGCCGGGCCGCACGTCGATCGACTGAAGTTTTCGCGTGCCGACGCCGAGACTGTCGCGTTTGCGATTGCGGAAGGCACGGCCCGTCTGATTCCCGTCTGGCGTTCGCGCTGTCCCCTGATCCGCGCGCCATCGCCCAGCGCCTTCCTGCTTGAATTCGGCGTCGGACCATTTGCGGGCATTGATACGGACCAGCTGATCCTGCTCGGTGAATATCGCGGCAACGCTGTTTTTACGACTGAAATCGAGGCCGATGCGCCGCCGCCGCTCACGGACGGTGCCGAATTTGCCGACCTGCGCCTTGCAGCGGGCCTGTTGCCGCACGAAGAAGCGGGTCTGCTGGCCTATGCGCGGGCGATGGTCTCCTTCCGTCACCGGCATCGCTTCTGCGGCAGCTGCGGGGCGCCGACACGGCCAGAGCGCGCCGGACGCATGATGACCTGCACCAATGCAGG
>CAYYQQ010000082.1:0-12177 GCA_964473595.1 uncultured Steroidobacteraceae bacterium
TGCTCGTGTTCACCTTCTCCGTGCTGTTCCTGACGCGTGGCATCGACAGCTGGTTCCACGCTGAGGTGCGCGAAGGCCTGTCAGATGCGCTCGGCCTGTCGCGCGCGGCACTCGATCTGCGCATGCGCGAAATTCTCGAGCGCACGGAGCGAATCGCGGACGACCTGTCTGAGTTGCGTGGCAGGAGCCTGTACGCGGCCCTCGACGACCACCTGCGTCTGGCGGGCGCCGACGAGCTGATCGTCACGAGCGCGGGCGGGCAGCCCGAGGCTTACAGCACCGCGGGCATGCAGCACGGGCTGCCGGGCGTGCCGCCCGAGGAGCTGCTGCAGCAGGTCCGCCAGGGGCGTCCCTTTGTGAGCCTCGAGCCGGCGCCCGGCGGTGGTTACCTGATCCGCGCGGCAAAGCGCATCGGCGCGGCACAGAGTCTGCAGGGTTCGCGCCTGCTGATCGCGACCTACCCCGTGCCGCAGCGGCTCGCCGATCTTGCCGCGACGGTGCAGGAGGCCTACCAGCAATACGGCCGCCTTTCGTTCCTGCGCGAACCGCTGAAGCTCAGCTTCGTGCTGACACTGTCGCTCGTGTTGTTGATGGCGTTGCTGGCGGCGTTGTACGGCGCCCTTTATTTCTCAGAGCGTCTGATACGGCCGGTGCAGGACCTGATTGCCGGAACGCGCGCGGTCGCGAAGGGCGATTTCGATACGCGTCTGGCGATGCCGTCGCACGACGAGATCGGCTATCTCGTCACGTCGTTCAATGACATGACCAAGAAGCTTGCGCGGGCGCGTGAAGAGGCCGAGCGTAGCAAGGCCGCCGTGGAGAGCGAGCGCGCTGCGCTCGCGGTGATTCTCGCGCGCCTGACCAGCGGCGTGATCTCGCTGGAACCGGACCTGCGGGTGCGCGTGGCCAACCACGCGGCCGGCAATATCCTCGGCGTTGATTTCGACCCGGCGGTCGGCCAGCCGCTCGCGGAACTAGCCGCCCGCCACCCGCTGCTCGGGCAGTTGCACGCCACGATGCAGCGGCATCTCGATGCCGGCGAAAGCGAATGGCGTGAGCAGGTGACGCTGAAGAGCGACGCTGGCCGGTGCGAGCTGGTGTGCGCTTGCACAGCGCTTCCCGGCGACGAAGGCATCACCGGTGGTCTGGTACTCGTCTTCGATGAAGTGACCCAGCTACTGCAGGCGCAGCGGCAGGCCGCCTGGGGCGAGGTCGCGCGCCGTCTCGCGCACGAGATCAGGAACCCTCTGACGCCGATCCAGCTATCGGCCGAGCGCATGCGGCGCAAGCTCTTCCGGGTACTCGAGCCAGCGGACGCGGAACTGCTGGATCGGTCGACCCAGACAATCGTGCAGCAGGTCGAGGCGATGAAGCAGATGGTGGCCGCCTTCAGCGAGTACGCGAATGCGCCGGAAATGCGGCTGAGTGAGTTTGATAATAATGCGCTGATCCGTCAGGTCTCGGACCTCTACCACGCGCAGGATCCACGTGTTGCTATCGGCCTGTCGCTGGACCCGCGCGCGGCCATGCTCGAGGCGGATCCGGGCCGGATCCGGCAGCTCCTTAACAACCTGCTGACCAATTCGGTCGAGGCGCTCGACGGGCGGGAAAATCCTGTCATCATGATCGAAACGAAACGCGTTGGTGACCAGATCGTGCTGACCGTGATCGACAACGGACCCGGATTCCAGGGCGGCCTGATCGAGCGGGCCTTCGATCCCTATGTCACCAGCAAGCCGAAAGGCACGGGACTTGGGCTCGCGATCGTCCGGCGCGTCGTTGAGGAGCATGGCGGCCAGGTCGAGCTGGAGAACGCGCCGCAGGGAGGCGCGCGAATCTGCGTCACATTGCCGGCTGCGAGGAGAGAGAGAACATGAGTTCGTCGAGAATTCTCGTCGTCGACGACGAGGCTGACATCCGCGGGTTGCTCAGCGAGATCCTCGCGGAAGAGGGCTATGAGGTCGAGGCCGCGCCCGATGCCGCAACCGCGCGCAGCGCTTGCGCACGCCAGGAACCGGACCTGGTGCTGCTCGACATCTGGATGCCTGATATGGATGGCATCACGCTGCTGCGCGAGTGGTCTGAGAAGAACATGCTCAAGTTCCCGGTCGTCATGCTGTCCGGACACGGCACGGTCGAGACCGCGGTCGAGGCGACGCGGCTCGGCGCATTCGATTTCGTCGAGAAGCCGCTGTCGATCGCAAAGCTGCTGCGCACCGTCGAGCGCGCGCTCGAAGCCGGACGCCGGCGCCGGCAGGCCCAGCGCACGCTGATTCCGCCGCTGGTCGCGCCGGTCGGCAAGAGTCGCCTGATGCAGCGCCTGCGTGAGCAGGTGCAGCAGGTCGCCGCTCATGACGCCCCGGTGCTGTTGATCGGCGAGGCCGGCACCGGCCGCGAGGCATTTGCGCGTTATCTGCATTCGCTCAGCCCGCGTGCCGCGGGTCCCTTCATCGCCGTGAGCTGCGCGAGTCTCGACGATACGACCGCCGCTGCGCGGCTCCGCGGTGTCGAGGCGGATGGCAAGATCGAGGCGGGTTTCTATGAACAATCGGAAGGCGGCACGTTGTTCCTGGGCGGGCTTGAGGACCTGTCCGCTGGCGTGCAGCGGATGTTGCTCGCGGATCTGGAACAGGGCAGCTGGCAGCACGAGGGCGGCGGCCGGCGCATGCCGTTGGGCGCGCGCCTCACCGCAGCCGCAAAGCCCGGCCACGACAGCGCGGCGAGCGGCCTGCGCCGCGAACTGCTGGCGCACCTCGATGTGATCACGATCCGCGTGCCGCCGCTTCGCGAATACGCGGAGGACGTGCCGGACCTGCTGCGCCACTACGTCGATCGCCTGGTCGACGAGGAAGGCATGCCACTCCGCCGCTTCAGCGTTGCGGCACAGAATCGCCTGCGTAACTATCCATGGCCCGGCAACGTGCGCGAGCTGCGCAACCTCGTGCAGCGCGTGCTGATAATCGGCGGCCCGGAAGCGATCGGGCTCGACGAGATCGAGCAGCAGCTGGCGCTGCAGCAGGCCCCGAACGAGCCGCTGGTGAAACAGGACCTGCTGGCACTGCCGCTGCGCGAAGCGCGCGAGCAGTTCGAGCGTGCCTACCTGCTGCAGCAGCTGATGCTGTGTAATGGCAAGGTTGGATTGCTCGCCAAACGGGTTGGCATGGAGCGCACGCACCTCTACCGCAAGCTGCGCTCGCTGGGCGTGGACTTCCGCCAGATCACCGAAGACTAGTCGCCGACGCGAATCACCAGCAGGTCCATGTCCGCCTCGCGCAGCCGGACGCGGATCCGGTTGAGTTCAGTGAGGTCGGTGATCGGGCCGATCCGCACGCGATGCCAGGTGTCGCTGTCCACCGAAACGCGCTGCACCTTCGACTCGATGCCCTGCAGCGCGAGCTGGGCGCGCACCCGGTCGGCCTCATTGAAATCGCGGTAGGACCCGACCTGCAGCACGTAGGAGCCGGCTTTCTCGACCGGCGCGGCCGGCAGGTCGCGTCGCATGGCGGCCTCGCGTTCAGGCACGACGACCTCGAAGTTCGGCAGCATCTCGTAGAAATCGTAACGTTCAGCCGGCTCATCCCCGGTCGATTCGCGCGCCGATGCCGGTTCCGGCTCCGGTCCGCCGCCATTCTGCGGCGCCGAGCGCGGGTCGAAGAAGTACAGCGCGAGTCCCACACCAAAGCCCGCGATGCCGCCGATCAGGAGGCCGGTCCAGCCAGAGAACGGCTCGCGGCGTGCCCGGCTCCGCTTGTAGTCGCGCGAAACCATTACATGGACTCCGGCGCCGAGACGCCGAGCAGGTTGAGCGCGTTCTTCAGAACCTGCTGGGCGGCGACGATCAACGCAAGCCGCGCATTGCGGAGCCCGTTGTCGTCGACGATGAATGGCAGCGCATTGTAATAGGCGTGGAACGCGGTCGCGACCTCGCGCAGGTAATGCACGACCATGTGCGGCGCGCGCAACTCACAAGCCTGCCGGACGATCTCGGGCCAGCGCGTGATCTCGCGGATCATCTCGCGCTCCTGCGGATCGGCAAGGAGTGCGAGCGATGCGAGTCCCGACTCGTGGTCGAATGGCAAGCCGCGCTCGGCGGCCTGCTTCAGCACGCTCGCGATGCGCGCATGCGCGTACTGGATGTAGTAGACGGGGTTGTCGTTGCTGCGTGACTTCGCGAGCTCGAGGTCGAAGTCAAGGTGCTGGTCGTTTGAGCGCATCACATAGAAAAGGCGTGCGGCGTCATTGCCGACCTCGGCGCGCAGGTCCCTGAGCGTGACGAACTCGCCTGAGCGCGTCGACATCTGCACCTTCTGGCCAGAACGGTAGAGCGACACGAACTGGATCAGCCGCACGTCGAGCGAATCCCCGGGCTCACCCATCGCCATGAGTCCGGCGCGAACCCGAGCGACATAGCCATGATGATCGGCGCCCAATATGTTTTGCAGAAGATCGAAGCCACGCTCGCGCTTTTCCAGGTGATAGGCGATGTCCGACGCGAAATAGGTCGTCTGGCCGTTCTCGCGCACGACGACCCGGTCCTTCTCGTCGCCGAACTCTGTCGCCCTGAGCCACAACGCGCCGTCCTTCTCGAAGACATGGCCCTGCGCGCGCAGGCGCGCGAGCGCGCGCGCGATGGCGCCGCCGTCGCCGAGCGAGCGCTCCGAGAACCAGCGATCGAAGCGAACGCCGAAGCCCTCCAGATCGTCGCGGATATCGGCCAGGATCTCGGCGAGGCCCGCATCGAAGACCGTGCGAAAGCCCGCAACCAGCAACTCTTTGGCGCGTGCAATCAGGGCGTCGATGTACTGTTCCTTGTCGCCGCCGTCGGGCTCGTCGGCTGGCAGGCCTGCGAGCACTGCGACTGCGGGTTTACGGAATGCGTCGCCATGCTTGCGGTGCAGCGCGGCCGCGATCGGCCGGATGTAATCGCCGCGGTAGCCGTTGGCCGGGAATCGGATCGTCTCACCGCACAACTCGAGATAGCGCAGCCACACGCTCGCCGCGAGGATGTCCATCTGCCGGCCGGCATCATTGACATAGTACTCACGGTGCACGGACCAGCCGTCCGCCTCCAGCAAGTTGGCGACGGTCTCGCCATAGGCTGCGTGCCGGCCGTGGCCGACGTGCAGCGGTCCGGTCGGATTCGCGGACACGAACTCGACGATCGCGCGCCGACCGGCGCCGCTAATACCCCGGCCATAAGTGCTCCCCGCCGCGTGCACGCGCAGAAGCTCCGCCTGCCAGGCGGCCGGCGTCATGAAGAAATTGATGAAGCCGGGTCCGGCGATCTCGGTTTTCTCGATCAGGTCGTTCTTCGGCAGCGCGGCGACGATCTGCTGTGCCAGCGCGCGCGGGTTGACGCGCAGGCTGCGCGCGAGGCGCATTGCGATGTTGCAGGCGAAGTCGCCATGTGCAGTAGCACGGCTGCGCTCTACCTCGGGCGCAGGCGGCGGCGCACCGCCCAAAGTTCCGGGCGGCAGCGCCATGAGCGCATCTGACACCAGCCGTTCAATGAGGTTTTTCAAGCGCGCGAGAGTCTATCAGTCAACCTCAATCGGATCGACGTCCACGGACCAGCGCAGGTGCCGTGATGAGCGCAATTCCCCGACGCGAGCGAGCCACTCGGAGAGGAATCGCTGCAGCGGCGCGCGGGCCGGTGATTCGAGCAGCAACTGCGCGCGATAGCGGCCGGCGCGCCGCTCCATCGAGGCGGGCGCCGGGCCGAGGAGGCGCAGGCCCGCCGCGCGCTTTTCGGGCGCCACGGCCTGCGCTTCGCGGAGGAATCCGTGCACTTCGGCGCGGGTCGGGCCGTCGGCGCGCAGCAGCGCGAGATGCGACCAGGGCGGCCAGCCGGCGGCACGGCGCTCCTCCAGGGCGCGCATTGCAAAGCCCTCATATCCCTCGGAAATCAGGCATTGCAGCAGCGGATGCTGCGGATACGCGGACTGGATCAGCACTTCGCCGGGCCGGTCGCCGCGCCCGGCGCGGCCCGCGACCTGCACGATCTGCTGCGCGAGCCGCTCGCTCGCGCGGAAATCCGCGCCGAACAGTCCCTGGTCCGCGGCCAGCACGACGACCAACGTGACGTCCGGGAAGTCATGCCCCTTGGTCAGCATCTGCGTGCCGAGCAGGATGCGCGCGTGGCCGTCCACCACGGAGTTGAGGGCCCGCTCGATGTCGCCGCGGCGCCGGATCACGTCGCGATCCACGCGCACCAGCGGCGCGCGCGGGAAGAGTTGGGCAAGCAAAGCCTCGACGCGCTCGGTGCCCTCGCCGACAGGCCGAAGCTCGGTGCCGCAGCGCGGGCAGCCAAAGGGCATCGCCTGTTCCGCGCCGCAGTGATGGCAGGTCAGGCGCGCGTGCCGGAGATGGACCGTGAGCCGCGCATCGCAGGCCGTGCAGGGCGCGATCCAGCCGCAGCCCGGGCAGAACAGCGTCGGCGCGTAGCCGCGGCGATTGAGGAACACGAGCACCTGGCCGGAGGCAGCGAGATGCCGCTCGATCGCTGCCAATGCGGGCTGCGAAAGTCCATCGCGCGCCGCGTGCAGGCGCAGGTCGATGACGGCGACGCGTGGCTTGCCCGCGCGGCCGGTGCGCTCCGGCAGCGAGAGCTTCGTGTAGCGGCCGGCCGCCGCATTGGCCAGGCTCTCAAGCGATGGTGTCGCGGAACCGAGTACGACCGGGACGCCCGTGCGCTGCGCGCGCGCGACCGCGAGGTCACGTGCTGAATAGCGGAAGCCGTCCTGCTGCTTGTAGGAAGGATCGTGCTCCTCGTCGACGACGACCAGGCCGAGCGCCGGCATCGGCGTGAAGACCGCCGAGCGTGTGCCGATCACGACCGGCGCGGCGCCAGTTGCGGCCGCGCGCCAGGCGGCAAAGCGCGCGCCGTCCGCCATCGAGGAATGCAGCGAGACGACCGGCGCATTCAGGCGCTCCTGGAATCGCGCCACCAGCTGCGGTGTCAGCGCAATCTCCGGCACCAGCACCAGCGCCCCGCGTCCCGCAGTCAGCACGCGCTCGATGAGTTGCATGTAGACCTCGGTCTTGCCGCTGCCCGTGACGCCGTGCAAGAGCCAGGCGTCATAGCGCCCGATTGCGGCGCCGATCGCATTGCAGGCAGTGGATTGAGCGGCGGTCAGTACGGGTCCGGCGCGGCCTGGCCCGGCGCGCGGTGCGGGTTCCGGCCGCTCCAGCGATTCAAGCCAGCCGCGTGCCGCGAGTGCCTTGAGCGCGGCGCCGAGGCGTGCTCGCGAGATCGCTTCCATGGCGATGCTGTCGTTGCCGATCAGCTCGATCAGTTGCTGCTGTCGGTGGCCGAGGCGCATTGGCGGCGTCTGCGCGGCGCGCCCACGCTCGGACAATCGCCAGGCGAGTTCGCTGCGTTGTGCACTGCCGCCTTCGCGGAGCGCAACGGGGATCGCGGCGAACAGCACATCACCCAGCGGGTGGTGGTAATAGTCCGCGGCCCAGCACAGCAACGCGAAGGTGACCGGATCCCACAGGGGCTCCGCGTCGATGATCTCGAACGCGCGCTTCAGCCGCGATGCGGGCAACTCGCTGCGGTCGGTTACAGCGGCGATGACACCGATCGCGCGCCGCTTCCCGAGTGGAACCCGTACCCGCTGTCCGGGGCGTGCCTGCGCGCCGCTGCCCGCCGGCGGAAAATAATCGAATTTCCTCCGTAGCGGCGTGTCGAGGACGACTTGCAGGATGGTGCTGTCAGTACGCAAAAAGTTGTTTATGATCAATAAGATAAGAAGATGTACCGGTCGGCGTCAACAGTCCGGCAGTGGCCACGTTATATCACCGTGGCGAAGCGTTCAGTCGCGCGATGTGCATGCAGGAGGGGCTGATGATCGGCTCTGCTACGCTTTTACGACAGGGCGCGGGAGACGGCAGTGGACCAGGAGCGGGCACTCGCACGATTCCTGGCCGGCGTCGAGAAACGTGCCTACCGGATCGCCAAGCTTTCGCTACGCGACCACAGATGATGTGCTCGACGTCGTGCAGGACGCGATGATCAGCCTGGCCCGGAATTACGCGGGGCATCCTGAAGAACAATGGCGGCCGTTGTTCTGCCGGATACTGCGCAACCGGATCACCGACTACCAACGCCGCCGCGGGAACAGCGCCAGCGCGTGATCCGGGGACGCCAGCCGCAGAGCGCCCGGCGCCTGCGCCCCGGCCCCCGCGCTGACCACGGACCACTCGCGCTCAACCTGGCTGCGTGGGAGGATATTGGCGTCCAATTTCCATGATCCGGGTGCCGTCATGTCCAACGCAAAGCTGAAGCGCTCAAATGACCGGATGATCGCCGGTGTCTGCGGCGGAATCGCCGAATGGCTGGGCTGGAAAGCAGACCGGGTCCGCGTCGCCTACGTGATCGTCTCCATCCTAAGCGTCGCGTTTCCGGGAATCATCATGTACCTGCTGCTGTGGTTACTGATGCCGGATGCCGACGAGTGAACCAGCCCGGCCGTCCAAAGCGCGTCGTGATCGCGCTCGCCTATCCGGCTTCTTTAACGGCATGGATCAGTTGGGCCGCGACCTTCTGGGCGTCACCATAGACCATGCGCGTGTTGTCGAGGTAGAAAAGGTGATTCTCGATGCCTGAGAATCCGGCACCCTGGCCGCGCTTGATTACCAGCACATTCCTGGCCTTGTCGGCATTCAGGATCGGCATGCCGTAGATGGGGCTGCCCTTGTCGGTTCGCGCGACCGGATTCACGACGTCATTGGCGCCGATCACGAGCGCCACGTCCGCCGTCTCGAACTCAGCGTTGATCTCATCGAGGTCCGAGATCAGGTCGTAGGGCACGCCGGCCTCGGCCAGCAGGACATTCATGTGGCCGGGCATGCGCCCGGCGACCGGGTGGATCGCGAAGCGCACCATGACGCCCTTGTCGATCAGGAGCTGGCACAGCTCCCAGACCTTGTGCTGTGCCTGCGCGACCGCCATACCGTAGCCCGGTATCACGATGACCTTCTGCGCGAAAGCCATCATGACGCCGGCGTCGGATGGCTCGATCGGCTTCAACGCACCCTTGACGTCGCCCGTTGCCGCGGCCTCGGTTTCGCCGAATCCCGAGAACAGCACGTTGCCGAGCGAGCGGTTCATGGCCTTCGCCATCAACTGTGTCAGCAGCGTGCCGGCAGATCCGACCACGATACCGGCGATGATCATGGCAGTGTTCTCGAGCACGAAGCCCTCGAAGGCGACCGCGAGACCGGTGAATGCGTTGTACATCGAGATCACGACCGGCATGTCGGCGCCGCCGATCGGCAGCGTCATCGTGACGCCCAGGATGAGCGCGAGTGCGAAGAACAGCACGACCGTCTGCATCGTGGGATGGACGACGACGACCAGTGACGCGGCGATCGCGAGCGTCGTCGCGACGATCAGCAGGTTGACGACCTGCTGGCCCTTGAAGCGGAAGCTGCGCTTGATCAGGCCCTGCAGCTTGCCGAACGCGATCAGCGAGCCGGAAAAACTGAGCGCGCCGATGAAGGCGCCGGCCGCCGCGAGCGCAACGACCATCGGGCCATGCACTGCGGTTGCCCCCGGCTGCGCCGCGGTCATGCGGAAAAGTTCCACGGCCGCAATTGCCGCTGCCGCGCCACCGCCCATGCCGTTGTAGAGCGCGATCATCTGCGGCATGTCGGTCATCGCGACGCGCTTGCCAGACCACCATGCGAGGCCGCCGCCGATGGCGATTGCTAGCAGCATGAGCGGGAAATTGCCCATGCCCGGGTAAAGGAAGCTCATCACGGTGCCGATCAGCATGCCGAGGCCCGCGACAACGATGCCGCGGCGAGCAGTGACCGGCGAACTCATGGACTTCAGGCCCATGATGAAAAGGAAGGCGACCAGCAGGTAGCTGGCGTCGATCAGCAGCGTCGCGACATTGTCCGGAAGAAGGCCGGCCATCACGCAGTCTCCTTGGGCTTCTTTCTCTGGCCGCTGGAGCGGAACATCTCGAGCATGCGCTCCGTCACCACATAACCGCCGACCGCATTGCCGGCGCCGAGCACGACGCCGATGAAGCCGATAATCTGTTCGAGCATCGTGTCGGCCCGGCCGAGCGCCACCATCGCGCCGACCAGCACGATGCCGTGCACGAAGTTGGAGCCCGACATCAGCGGCGTGTGCAGGATCACGGGTACGCGCGCGATCACCTCATAGCCGGTGAACGCCGCCAGCATCACGATATAGAGCGCGATCACACCTTCCATTACGTGGCCTCCACGGTCTTCCTGGTGGGTTCGTGGCGGATGCTGCCGTCGTGCGTGACGCAGGACGCCGCGAACACCTCGTCATTCCAGTCGATGGTCAGTGCCCCGGCAGAAAGCGCAGGCCTGATAAAATTGAGCAGGTTGCGCGCGTACATCTCGCTCGCGTGGAAGGCAACCGACGCCGGCAGGTTGACCGGCCCGATGATGCGCACGCCCTGGTGATCCACGGTCTCGCCGGCGCGGGTCAGTTCGCAATTGCCGCCATTCTCGGCGAGCAGGTCCACGATCACGGCGCCGGTCTTCATGCGCTCGACGGCGGCACGCCCGATGATGCGCGGCGCGGGCCGGCCGGGAACACCGGCGGTCGTGATGACGCAGTCGGCAGCTGCGATGCGCGAATCGAGCACTTCCTGCTGTTTTGCTTTCTCTTCCGCCGTCAGTTCACGCGCATAGCCACCCGCGCCTTCGGCGGTGACGCCGGTTTCGACGAACTTGGCACCGAGCGACTTGATCTGCTCGCGCGTCGCGCTGCGGACGTCATAGGCCTCAACGACGGCGCCGAGTCGGCGCGCGGTCGCGATGGCCTGCAGACCCGCGACGCCGGCGCCGATCACCAGCACCGTAGCCGGGCGGATCGTGCCCGCGGCCGTCGTCAGCATCGGGAAGAACTTGTCGAGTGCCGCGGCGCCGATCAACACGGCCTTGTAGCCGGACACGGCAGCCTGCGACGACAGTGCATCCATGGACTGGGCGCGTGAGATGCGCGGCACCAGCTCCATCGCAAAGCTGGTGATGCGGCGGTCGCGCAGCGCGTGAACGAGCGTCTGTTGGGTATGCGGGGCAAGGAATCCGACCAGCGTGGAACCTGATTTCAGGCGACCCGCCACATCGGGAGCCAGCGGCTGCACGGCGAATAGGAGGTCGGCCGACTCGAGGACGGCGTCCGCGCTGTCGGCGAACGAGACATCCTTGTAAAGCGCGTCCGGAAACCGGGCACTGGTCCCTGCGCCGCGCTCCAGCAGGAGCCTGGCGCCCAGGGCGGCGAGGCGGGTTGCGACCTCGGGCACCACCGCCACGCGGTTTTCGCCTGGCACGGTTTCCTTCAGCACGCCGATCGTGACTGGCATCAAGCTCCTCCCGGAATAGCTTGGCCGACCGGCCGGCTCGGCCGCGGCGCGTTGAAAAATATCACAATTGCCGTATTGTTTGCAGTTTCGGTTACCGTAGTCGGCTTGTGAACCCGAGATTGCACATATCCAAGCTATCGGCCCCGGCATCTGAGCTGGCGATCCGGCTATCGCAGCAGGTCTTGCGCACCGACGCCTCGGGCATGCCGCTGGAGTGGATCGACTACAAGGAAGCGGTCCGGCTTTATTGCCTGGGCCAGGTGGCCTACGCCTTCGGCAGCCGGCTTTACGAGCTGCACGGCGGCACCAACGCGCGCAGCGGCCGCCAGACCGTCATCGAGGTCAATTCGATGATGGCGACGCAGGGCAGTTCCGGCAATCCCGGAAGCCTGCGCGGCGATTACGTGCCGCCGCTCAACAACGAAACGCTGTTCCGGCGCGATGCGCACCTGTGCATGTACTGCGGCAACCGCTTCGCATCGCAGCAGCTTTCGCGCGATCACGTGCGGCCATTCTGCAAGGGTGGCAAGGACGCCTGGAATAATGTCGTCGCGGCTTGCCGGCGCTGCAACAACGCCAAGGCCTCGCGCACGCCGGAACAGGCTGGCATGCAGCTGCTCGCCGTGCCATTCACGCCGACCTATGCCGAGTACATCTATCTGAAGGGCCGGCGGGTGCTGGCCGACCAGATGGAATACCTACTCGCGCATTTCCCGCGCACCAGCCCGCTGCACGCACGCATCCAGCGCTTCCAGAAGTGAGCTCCGAGGCGCGCGAGCCGCTCTACCTCGTCGATGCGAGTTTCTTCGTGTTCCGTGCC
>CAYYQQ010000083.1:0-12140 GCA_964473595.1 uncultured Steroidobacteraceae bacterium
AGGCTGACGGCACCCTCGACACTGTCGCGTATGGAGTGAATCCGGATCAGGTCGCCGGTTTGCAGACGAGTGGCGCGGCCCTGCGTCGTGGACAGGTCCAGGTCCACAACCGTGCGGTTGCGACGGTCGTCGATGCGTTCGAGCGCTGCCCCGCGCGGATCGGCTTGGGGCGACAAGCCGCCGGCGAGGTACAGGATTTCCGAGGCAACGGCGCCTTCGCGCACTTCGTAGATTGCGGGGCGCTGGACCTCACCGGACACCGCAACCGTGATGCCAACCGGCGGGATGAAGATCACGTCTCCCGGCAGCAGCCGCGCATCATGGCTTGTATCGCCATTCAACAGGAGATCGTAAAGATCGAACCGGGTAACGACCTGTCCACTGCGTTTCAGCTCGATATTCCGAAGCGAACCGATGGGTTTGACCCCGCCGCTCGCGAACAGCGCATTGGTGATCGTTGACAGGCCGCTGACGGTGTATGAACCCGGCCGCTCCGCCTCGCCGAGCACGAAGACCTGGATTGAACGCAAGGCGCCCATGGACACACTGCCGCGCATTCCGATCATCTGCTCGCCGACCCGCTGCTCGAGCATCGCCTTGGCGGCGGCGAATCGCATGCCCGCGACCGCGATCGGACCGAGTTCGGGAAAGTCCACCACGCCATCGCGACCGACGGTCAGCGTGTAGAGCCCTCCCCGTTCGCCGATCAGTTGCACTTCGAATGTGTCGCCGGGCCCGACTACATAGTCCGCCGGCACCGGGATGTCCGTTGCCGGTGCGAAAGTCGTTGGCACATTACTGAAGAGGTCATACCCGAAAGGCTTCAGTTCGGGTTCCACCGGCAGCAGGACAACTCCAAAGGTATAGCCCTGCAATTGCGGATCCGCATTCAGCCGGACCGTCGCCTCTTCGGCAGTCAGTCCGGCGAGCACGATCGGCGTGGAATCCTGAAAGACCAGCCGGCCCATCCGATCGAGGTTATAGGGGTTGCCATTGAGAATCCGGCTGCGGAATTCCAGGTGCGCGCGGTCAATCGCCTCCGGACTCGTCACAGCGCCTGCGAGGGCAATCCCGACCGGAATATCCACGGTCAGAAGTATCGTGTCACCGGCGCGCAGGCGCGGCACTATCTCCAGCGCGTCAAGTGCCTGTTCAGTGGCAAGGTCAGTCTTCGGCATCGAAGTCGGCAACGCCGGCGTCGGCGTCGGCGCCGGCGCCGGTTGCTGCTGGCCATTCGTCTGCCCGCCGATCTTCTGGAGAATCTCCTGTTGCTGTTCCGGCGACAACGACTGGAACACTTTCATCTGTTCCTGCGTCTGCGCGTACGCCGGCAGCGCGACAAGGCCCAGGAGGATCGCCGCACAGGTCGCGGTCGTGATGCGATGGAATTTCTGAAGCGTGAACATGCCCTGCGCCTTCACTCGAACTGTTTCGACCATTCCACCATGCCGCGAAGATCATTGGAATTCTTTGTGCTCGAATCCCATTCCTCGTACCCGATGCCCAGCTTCAGGTCGCCGCCCAGCAACATCCGGCGATGGTACACGTCGGCGGACCTGATCTTGGCGGCGACGCTCGATACCGACTGCACAGGGTTGGCGCCCGCCCGGTTGATCTTGGCATCTTGTGCGTCGAACTCCCAGCTACTTCCATCGCCATTCACGAGCATCGCGCCGAACGCGAGTTGCTGGCTGTCGCCGTCGATCGAATGCCCGATAGAACGGTCCCGGTACTGGTAGCCATCACTGTAAATTTTATTGTGGTAGGCGCAGTCGAACTGCGGCTGGCTTTGGTAGAAAGTACAGGCCGTATCCGCATACTCCAGGTGCGCACGCCACGAGCGTTCTCCCCACCCGCCCCAGGCTTCTGCACCGAACAGGCCAAGGTACTTGCTCGGCATGAAATTCGCCTCGTCTTCGCCGATCGCCTGCGCGTACAACGCGAGCGGCGCCCAGGGCAGCGACCAGCGCAGGTCGAAGCCACCCATCTGGTTGCCGGGCTGCTCTGCGAGTGGCTGGTCATTGTCGTTGCCGATCCACAGGTCCCAGAATGTGCTCGCGTCGCAGGGCGGCCGGCCGTCGCCGCACCACTGGGCGCTGCGAGAGATGCCGATCTCGAGCCGCGGATGCGGCTTCCAGGTGGCGCGCATGCCGAAAAACTGCGCATCGGGTGCATCTTCGCGATCGTGCTCGAATTGACCCATGGTCACCGCGAGCCGCCACTGGCCGATCCACGCGAACCACGGATGTTTGCTTGGATCCGAGTAGTTGCGCTCGATCGTAATCGAGGGAATCGGCCGGCTGTTGGTGCCATAAATCAGGCTGCCTTCCCAGCCCGGGCCCCACCAGCGATCGATATAGCCCGCGGACAGCATCCAGTTGCCGAGCACTGCGCCGACATAGCTGCCATCAGCTCGCGTGGTTTTGCCGTCGGAGGCGCTCTCGACGGCCGTGCCCTGCAAGCGCAGCGCAAAGCGTTCGCCCGTGTACTGCATGCTGCCGGAAACTTCGGCGTGCTCACGCGGCACGTCGGAGAAACGGCGCAATGACATCGGCTCTTCCGAGCCTGAAATGCGCGCATCGCCACGCCAGGCGCCAACCTGCATCGCTTGCGCCACGGCGGTGCGCACACGCGCGAGTGCAGCGTCAATGTGCGCCGGCCGCTCGCGATCGTCGCCAGCCGCCCGCACGTCGCGCCCGACTTCCGCCCAGGAAACCGGCCAGGTCGTGAGCGGTGCGTGCACGATCCCCTCGTCCGACAGCAATTGCAGATCGTGGCGCAGGCGCCCGTCGCCTGGGGCAATCCAGGGGTCGGCGCTCGCGGCCCCAGCCGTCAGGCTCGACAGGAGCAATACAGCGGATGCCAATGTAAGAATAGGGCGCAAGTACCTGATTCTAGCGGCGCTTCGCTATCCAGACCAGCAGCGATTGGAGTTCCGGCGGCGCAGAACTCTCGCCAGCCTTGAGCAGTTCGTCACACAGGGCCTTGCCGAGCTCCACGCCCCATTGGTCGAAAGGATTAATGTCCCAAAGCACGGATTCCACGAACACTTTGTGTTCGTACAGCGCGAGCAGGCGTCCAAGCATCGCGGGATCGAGCTTCGGGAATACGAGTAGCGACAAGGGGCGGCTGCCGATGTGGACCCGGTGTGGATCTGGCGAATCCTTGCCGGCCATCAACGCCTGTGCCTGGGCCAGGCAATTCGCGATGACGAGATTATCGGCCGTCGCGTCGGCCGCGCCATTGAGCGGCAACAGGAAATCCAGGCTGACATCGCTCGTGCCCTGGTGCAGCAGCTGGAAAAACGAGTGCTGTGCGTTCGAGGCCGGTTCACCCCAGATGACCGGCCCGGTTTGCGAGGCGACCGGCGTGCCATCGTGCCTGACGCGCTTGCCGAGGCTTTCCATCTCGAGTTGTTGGAGGTAGCTGGGCAGGCGTGCAAGCCGCTGGCTGTAAGGCAGCACCGCGTGGCTCGTGCAACCCAGCAGGTCCCGGTTCCAGACCGCGAGCAGTCCGAACAGCACCGGCAGGTTGTCACGCCAGGTCGCCTGCTGGAAATGCAGATCCATGGCATGAGCGCCCGCAAGCAGCTGTTTGAAGCGCGGCGTGCCGATCGCAAGCTCAACCGCAAGCCCGACGGCCGACCACAGCGAATAGCGGCCGCCAACCCAGCCCCACATCGTAAATCGCGCATCGGGGCCGATGCCGAATTCATCCATCGCATCGGCATTTGTCGATACCGCCGCGAAGTGCTCCGGTACCGCCGCCTGGCCCAGCTTCCCCACTATCCACGCGCGGGCGCGACGCGCATTCGCAATCGTTTCCTGGGTCGTGAAGGTCTTGGAGCAGACGATGAAGAGCGTGCGTGCCGGATCAAGCTCGACCGCGAGATCCGTAAACTGCGTGCCGTCGACATTCGAAACGAAGTGACAACGGAGGTGGCCGCTGTGGAAGGGCTTGAGCGCCGCGACCGCCATCGCGGGTCCGAGGTCGCTGCCGCCGATGCCGATGTTGACGACGTCGGTGAAGCGCTGGCCGGTTGCTCCGACGCGCCGGCCCGCGTGCACTTCGCGGACGAAGGCCGCGCATTGCGACCGCACCGAGAGCACCTGCGCATGCGGCGCTTTCAGCGAATCCGGCACTGCGCTGCCGGCGGGCGCGCGCAACAGCGTGTGGAGCGCTGCGCGCTTTTCGGTGCTGTTGACCTGCGCGCCCTCGAACATCGCTTTGATACGCGCCTGCAGCCCCGCGCTCCGGGCCTGCTCGATCAGCGCGATCAATGCGTCCTCGTCGATGCGTTGGCGGCTGAAGTCGAGCAGCAGGCCCTCGAATTCCCGCGAGCAATGCACAAAACGATCGGGGTCGGCCGCAAACAGGGCTGTGACTGGAAGGTTCGCGAGCCGCTGGACCTGGGACTTCAGTTGATCGAGGCTCACGCGACGATCACCTGCAGGCCTTCGCGGGATGCTGCTTCGGCCAGGCGTGCATCGCGGCACACGAATTCGATCGTGCCGCGCTCGTCGCCTGCAGCCGTTAGAGCGGCGGCAAGCTGCAGACTGTCAGCGGCCCGCAGCGCATGGACGCGAAGCAGGCGTTGGGCGGCACGCCGTAACGGCTCCGACGGCGAAATTTCCTGCCAGCTCGTCGACAAGTCGAGAAGCAGGTCGAGGCTCTCGGCAACCATTTCGGCGGATATCGTGCCCGCGCGTTCACGACGCGCTATCGCAGATGTGGCTTCGACGATCGTGCCCCACCACACAAGCATCGGAGTTTGCTCGAAGTGGGCCTCGATTGGCGGCCCTGCCGCTTCGTCGATGATGAGTGGCACTACAGCTGAGGCGTCCCAGAATCTCACCGCCCTTCCCGTCGTTCCTCCAGCAGGGCCTCCAGGACCCCGGCGCCGGGGACGACCGGACGCCTGCGGCGGATTTCCTCAATGCTGACTGGTGGCCCCTTCGGCAGCGACACGATGCCCTGCGCCACCAGGCGCGCGATGCGTTCCGACTCGCTTTCGATGGTGGAAATGGGAGTCAGGTGCGCTACCGGTTTGTTGCGATCGGTCACGACCACAGTCTGTCCTTCCCTGACTTTCCTCAGGTAGGCGCTTAACTGATCCTTGAGTTCAGATATGCTCACTCGCTCCATCCGGCTATTATAGCCAGATAGACTTGGCTAGTCTAGCCAGATCGGCCACGGTCCGTGGATCGCTGCGAACACGACCGAGTTCATGCAGCCGCAGGGGCAATCTCCTGGGCTATGCGTCTGGCGCTGGTAGTTTCAGCAATGCGCAGGTCATAGGCCGTCTGCAGGTTCAGCCACGAACGTGCATCACCACCGAAGTATCGCGCCAGACGCGTGGGTTTAAAAGAAACGCGCGACGCCTAAACCAGCGGCCTTTCCTGCATCCGCCATGGTCTTGTCAGCGGTGGCCAGCCGTCGGCAATGAATCCCTTGGGCTATCGCCAGATGCAAGGCCTCCAGGGTTCGCAACGGGTACCTGCCGAGCCGTGTGATCAGACCCAGAGCTGCGATCAGGTGCTCGTCAGTAACCGGGTACACCTGCAGGAAACCCGCACCAACGTCTTTCTCGAATGAGGCGTACACGCGCGATTCGATGGCCTTCGAGATCTCGCCCGCCCGCCGCCGCCGGGCGAGCAGGCAGCGGAACTCGACGACGCTCAGGCGGCTGATAACCGCCGTGGGTTCCTCCCGGATGAATGCCTCGAACTGCTCGGAGAATGGCTCGTTCAGATACCACTTCGCCAGTGCGCTGGTATCGAGGTATAGACCCGTCACCGCTCATCCCGCTCGGCGCGGATGTGCTTTTCGCTGCCTTTCTTCAGGCGCGACATGCTGGCGCGCAAATCGGCGTGCGATGGCATCTGCCGCTTGCTGCGCAGCGGGAGCAGGCGCGCAATCGGCTGGCCGCGACGCGTGATCACCACCTCACCCTCGCGCGACACCAGCTCATCGAGCTGCGCCAACTCTTTGCGGACTTGCCGGATGCTGAGATTTTTCATGGCGGTCCTTAATGTGTCACAACCGTAGGCATTGTGGCACACCGATCCGTCGGTCGCAAACGAGCTTCAAAGCCAAATCAACCCAAGTTCGTTACCAGAGGATCGGCCGGCCCGCCATCCTTGTAATAGCGGAGGTACCACTCGACGAAGCGCCGCACGCCCTCCTCGATGGGCGTCGCCGGGCGATAGCCGACGTCGCGCACCAGTTCCTCGGCATCCGCCCAGGTGTCCGGCACGTCCCCGGCCTGCAGCGGCAGCAGGTTCTTCTCGGCCTTGCGGCCCAGGCATTGCTCCAGCACCTCGATGTAGTGCATGAGCTCCACCGGCCGATTGTTGCCGATGTTGTAGAGCCGGTACGGCGCGCTGCTGGTGGCCGGATCCGGCTTGTTGCTGTCCCAATGCTCATTCGGCGTCGCGACGTGGTCGAGCAAGGCGACCACTCCGCCCGTAATGTCGTCGATGTAGGTGAAATCGCGCCGATGTTTTCCGTAATTGAAGACCTCGATCGGGCGGCCCGCAAGGATGTTGCGCGTAAACAGAAACAGCGCCATGTCCGGCCGGCCCCAGGGGCCGTAGACCGTGAAGAAGCGCAGCCCGGTCACCGGCAGTCCGTAAAGCGAGGCGTAGGTATGCGCCATCAGCTCATTGGCCTTCTTGGTCGCCGCGTAGAAGGACAGCGGATGGTCCACATTCTGGTGCACCGAGAAGGGCATCTTGGTGTTGGCGCCGTAGACCGAACTCGTGGAGGCGAATACCAGGTGCTCGATGCCGTGATGCCGGCAGCCCTCCAGCACGTGCAAGGTGCCGGTCAGGTTGCTTTCCGCGTAGGCATGCGGGTTCTGGATCGAGTAGCGCACACCGGCCTGGGCCGCGAGATGCACGACACGCTGAATCTTGCCGCGCGCGAACAGCGCTTCCATCGAAGCGCGATCGGCGAGATCGAGCTTTTCAAATGAGAAATGGGCCTGTTTCCTCAGGATCGCGAGGCGTGCTTCCTTCAGCCTCGGGTCGTAATAGGGATTCAGGTTGTCGAGGCCGATCACTTCGTCGCCGCGCTCGAGCAGCCGCGATGCGACGTGAAAGCCGATGAACCCCGCCGCTCCCGTGACCAGCACGCGCATCAGAGCTGCCCGTCGGTCTCGTGCCGTTCGAACAGGTACTTGATATGGGCTTCCTTGCGGGCCATGCAGTCTCCTCAGTGTCGGCCGGATACGCGGAACAGCGCGGGCCCGCCGCTCGTACGTTCGATGCTGTCGAGCAATTTTTCATGTTCGGCAAGTTCTTCCACGTTTGCCAGTATCACCGGTATGCGCAACTCGCCGCGGGCCGTGCGCCTGCTCGCCTCGCGGGCCGGGCCGGCAGCGACAGGCTCGCTGTCGAGGCTCAGCGCCGCCTGGCCGCCACTCATGGCGAGGTAGACATCCGCCAGCATCCGGGCATCGAGCAAGGCGCCGTGCAGGTCACGCCGCGAGTTGTCCACGCTGTAGCGCTTGCAGAGCGCATCGAGGCTGTTGCGCTGGCCGGGATGCATGCGGCGCGCCAGCTCCAGCGTGTCGAGCACCGCGCAGTGTTCCGCGATGGTCCTGCCCGCCTCCGCCCTGGCCAGTTCGGCGTCGAGAAAACCGACGTCGAATGGTGCGTTGTGGATGACGAGTTCGCTGCCTGCGATGAACTCCAGAAACTCGCCCGCGATCTCGGTGAAGCGCGGCTGGCTCGCAAGGAATTCGTTGGTGATGCCGTGCACCGCCAGTGCCCCCGCCTCGACTTCGCGTTCCGGCCGCAAGTAGCGATGCCAGGTGCGCCCGCTCGGTCGCCGGTGGAGAAGTTCCACACAGCCGATCTCGATGATGCGGTGCCCTTCAGAGAGTTCGAGCCCGGTGGTTTCAGTGTCAAGAACAATTTGACGCACGATGCGCAAGGATACCAGAGCAGGCTAACCGAGTTCGTCAACGCCCCGGTTTGCCAAAACGTCGGCGCGCTCGTTTTCCGGATGACCGTCGTGGCCGCGCACCCAGTGCCAGTCGATGTCGTGAATCGCGCTAAGTTCTTCGAGACGCAGCCAGAGATCCTGATTCTTGACCGGCTTGCGATCTGCGGTTCGCCAACCGCGCTGTTTCCAGTTCGCAAGCCACTCGGTGATGCCCTGGCTCACGTATTGGGAATCCGTATAGAGATCGACCCTGCAGCGCTCCCTGAGTGCCTCGAGGGCCCGTATGGCCGCAGTCATTTCCATGCGATTGTTGGTCGTCGCCGCCGCGCTGCCGTAGATCTCGCGTTCGCGCCCGCTCGATCGCAGGATGGCGCCCCAGCCACCCGGACCCGGATTGCCGCGGCAGGCGCCGTCGGTGAAGATCTCGACGTGAGTCAAGAGGCGCGCCGCGCGGCCGGTTCGGCAACGCCGATCACGGCCGTGCGCAGGCGGCTGCGCAGGCGCACCGGCGTCATCGAATGCACGCGCTTGCGGGCATGCAGCAGGTAGGCGCCGGACAGGCGCGGCCAGGCGCGGCGTCCGATACGCTCGAGCCAGCCGCGGGCCTGGCCGGTGTGCAGGGCGCTGAGCGGCGGCGCGTAAAGAAATCGCTCGGCCGCATTGACCTCGAAGCCCAGTAACTTGAGCCAGTCGGCCAGGCGGCGCTCGGAAATCGTGCGCCGGAGTCCCGGCGGGCATCCGCCGCGCGTGAAGGCGTTGCGCAAGGACCAGCTGCCCAGCGGTTCGAAGCCGAGCACGAGCAATTCACCCTCGCCCCTCAGCACGCGCACGACTTCACGCAGCACTTCATGCGGATCGGGTTCGAACTCGAGCGTATGCGGCAGCAACATCACGTCAACGCTGTCTGTCTGCAGCGCAAGCGCGGCGGGCTCCGCGATGAGCGCGGCGCCCGGTACGCCAGGCACGGCGACGAGTGCCGTACGGCGCGTGCGTGCAAGCGCCAGGAATGTTTCGGGCTGGCCCCAACTGCCAATCTGCACGCAATGCAGGCCAAATGCGCATTCGAGCGAGCTGCCAACACGCTCGCGCTCCTGCTCGAGCAACATCTGGCCGAGCGGCCCTGCCAGCCACTCGCCTCGGTCCCTGGGGTGCACATTCATGCCGAGAGCATACTAATATTGCCCATCTCCGCAACGGCCGCCGCCACTGGGTAGTCGTGGACACGCTGGACGTCAGGCCAATTCCGGCATTCAAGGACAATTACATCTGGCTTCTTGCAGGGCTGGATGACCCGCATGCCGTGGCCGTCGTCGATCCGGGTGCGGCGGATCCCGTGTTGCGCGAACTCGCCACCGGGAAGCTCCGGCTGGACGCGATCCTGTTGACACACCATCATGCCGATCATGTGGGCGGGACTGCGGAACTTGTTGCGGCGACGGGCGCGGTCGTCTTCGGCCCGGCGCAGGAACACATGCCTGTCGAGGTGCGGCGGCTCGCGGGTGGCGATCGGGCGCAGTTACCCGCGCTGGGTCTCGAATTCGCTGTCATCGACGTACCGGGGCACACGGCGGGCCATATCGCCTATTGCGGCCACAACACGCTGTTCTGCGGCGACACGCTGTTCAGCGCCGGCTGCGGGCGCTTGTTTGAGGGAACTGCCGGGCAGATGCTCGCCTCTCTTGACGCACTGGCGGCTCTCCCGGACTCGACCAGGGTGTTCTGCGGCCATGAATACACGGTTGCAAACCTTCGTTTTGCGATGACCGTCGAACCCGGCAATGCCGATATCGTGGATTATGCCCGCCGGGCGAGGGCCCTGAGGGCTGCCGGGAGGCCCACCCTGCCCTCAACTATCGGGCTTGAGAAGCGCGTCAATCCTTTTCTGCGCAGCCGGCTTGACAATATCCGATCATTGGCGGAGAGCCATGCCGGTGTGGCGCTACCGACCCCGGTCGCCGTTTTTGCCGAGGTCCGGAGCTGGAAGGACAATTTTTGATCACTGAGCCGCAATCGATACCGCTCCGCATGGCCGCCATCGCCGCATGGCTCCTGTGTGCGACCGGTTGCGCAAGTGTCCCGACGACTGGCGGCAGCTCATTGCCCGATCCGGTAGTCGTGAATGACCCGGCACCAGACCCGATCCTTGAAGAACCCGAATTGCCGCCAGCATTGCCGCTGCCCGAGCAGAGCGCGCCCATCGATGATGAGGGGCCGCCCGAGCCCATCGTCTATGGCGACGTCTTCGACCGCATCCGCAAGAACCTGGCGTTGCCGGACGTCGAGCATCGCCGCGTGCAGTCAGAGATCGCATGGCTGCAGCGCAATCCCGACTATCTCGCCCGCACCATGGGCCGCGCGCAGCGTTACCTCCATTACATCGTCGATGAAGTCGAGGCACGCGGCCTGCCGGGCGATCTGGCGCTGCTGCCAATCGTCGAGAGCGCATTTAACCCCTATGGCTACTCGCGCAGTCATGCGGCAGGGCTCTGGCAGTTCATCGCCTCCACCGGCGAACTCTACGGGCTCAAGCGCAATTACTGGCAGGACCAGCGCCGTGACGTGCTGGAGTCGACGCGGGCTGCACTCGAATTCATGACATCGCTTTACCAGCGTTTCGATGGCGACTGGTTCCTCGCGATCGCCGCCTACAACTACGGTGCCGGCAACGTGCAGCGCGCGATCAACCGCAATCGTGCGCTGAGGCGTCACACGGACTTCTTCTCGCTGTCGCTGCCGGCGGAGACCCGCGCCTACGTGCCGAAGCTCATTGCGCTTGCAAAGATCATCCGTAATCCCGAAGCCTATGGACTGTTCATCTCGCCGATTCCTGACGCGCCCTACTTCCGTGTCATTCCGATGGATGGACCCGTGGACCTGCGCCTGATGGCGCAGCTGGCCGGTGTCGATACCGAAGAGCTGCATGCGCTGAATCCGTCCTGGAATCGCTGGGTGACCGACCCCGATGGTCCGCATCGGCTGTTGATACCGGAGGTCGTCGCCGACGGCTTCAACGCGCAGCTCGCGACACTCGATGCGCCGGCCCGTGCCGGGCTTGGGTTCCACAGCGTCGCCGCCGGCGAGTCCATGGCATCGGTCGCCGGCCATTACAAGGTACCCGAGTCTTTCCTGAAGCGGATCAATGCCGACGCCCCGATCAACCTGCAGGCCGGTCAGCAGCTGCTGGTGCCGGTCGGAGACGTGTCCCAGCTGCGCGAGGGTCTTGGCGCCGATCTCGAGCGGCGCACTTACCGCGTGCGTCCGGGTGACTCCCTGTGGAGTATTTCGCACCGCAATGGCATGTCGATCACCCAGCTCGCGCGCATGAACGGCATTTCAACAAATGCGATGCTGCAACCGGGTCAGCGATTGCAGATTTCCGGTTCGCCGGCCAGCACCGGCACGGTGGCCACGTCAAATGGCGATCCGCCGGTGTCAGGTCATGTGAACTACACGGTGAAGCGGGGCGATACGCTCTCTGGCATCGCGCGCCGTTTTGCAGTGACCGTGCAACAGCTGCAGGGCTGGAACAATATGAGCCGCAGCACGTCCTTGCGGGCCGGCCAGCAGCTCACCATCCATGTGGGTAACAATACGAACCTCGGCGGCTGATTTCGACTGGGGGATTGCATGGGTTTCCTGACCGGCAAGAAGGCACTGATCGTGGGCCTCGCGACCGACCGCTCGATCGCCTGGGGCATTTCCCAGGCCATGAAACGCGAGGGCGCAGAACTCGCCTTCACCTACCAGAATGACCGTATCAAGGATCGCGTCCTCGAACATGCCTGCGAACTCCGGTCGAAGCTGGTGATGCCGATGGACGTCGGCATCGACGCCGAAATCGATGCGGCCTTCGCGCGGCTGAGTTCCGAGTGGGGCGCGCTGGACGTGATCGTGCACTCGGTGGCATTCGCGCCCCGCGAAGCCCTGACCGGCGGCTTTGTCGAGAGCACGACCCGCGCAGCATTTGCAACCGCACACGACGTCTCGAGCTATAGCTTCACCGCGCTTGCGCGGGCCGGCCTGCCGCTGATGAATGGCCGGGCCGGCGCCTTACTGACGATGTCCTACCTCGGCGCCGTGCGCTCGATCCCTTCCTACAACGTCATGGGCCTCGCCAAGGCGAGCCTCGAAGCCAATGTGCGATTCCTGGCCGCCGACCTGGGCCCCAGGGGCATCCGCGTCAATGCGAT
>CAYYQQ010000084.1:0-12057 GCA_964473595.1 uncultured Steroidobacteraceae bacterium
AAGAAGTTGGTGACGGCGCCGAGCCCGATCGATTCCAGTGTCGGGCGAAGCTCATTGCGGCGCCAGGCGGTCTGGATCAGCACGGTGGTGAAAGCCACCGCGAGCACACCCAGTGCCGCCAGCAGGACGGTGACAATCATGCGGCCGGGTACCTGCGCATGGTGGATACTCTAACCCAGCTTAATGTGCCGTGCTTGCAGCAGATGGGGCCGCCTTGGCACACTCCATGCGCTCTCAATCAAGGAATCCCCGATGAATCCGATCCGGACCAGAACAGGCCTGGGCGCCACCGTCCTGTGCCTCGTCATGACGAACGCCATGGCTGCGGGCAAAGCCCCGCCGGCCGTGCCTGCCGATGTCTCGGCCCGCGCGCTGGAGATTCTGCAGCGCTCGGTTTCATTCATTACATTTGTGGGCCAGGACAAGGTTCCGGCCTACGCGGCATATCTTGCCGAGGTCCTGGAAGCAGGCGGCTTCGCCCCCGAGGACATCACGATCACGCCATTCGAGGACACGGCGTTCCTCGTTGCGCGCTACCGCGGCAAGAACCCTGATGCCAAGCCGATCGTTCTCGGCGGGCACATGGACGTCGTGCCGGCGCTGAAGAGCAGCTGGCAGCGCGATCCGTTCACGGCGATCATCGAAAACGGCTTTATCTTTGGCCGCGGCTCGGCGGACAATAAGTTTGGTACGTCGACGGTGATTGCGACCCTCCTGTGGCTGAAGTCGGAAGGATTCCAGCCCAAGCGTGACATCGTGCTCGCGCTGAGCGGTGATGAAGAAACGCTTCAGGCGACGACTGCTGTGCTGGCAGAGCAATTGAAGGACTCCGAGCTATACCTGAACAGCGATGCCGGAGGCGCCAACCTCGGCGATGACGGCAAGCCGATCGTCTATGGCGTGCAGGCGGCGGAGAAGACCTACGCTGATTTCGAAGTGAGCTTCACAAATGCCGGCGGGCACAGCAGTCGCCCGAGCGCGGACAATGCGATCTATCACCTCGCGCAAGCGATCGATCGAATCGCTGCGTACCGGTTTCCGACGCAGACGAGCGAGCTGACAATTGCCTATTTCCGCGAGGCCGGCAAGTTGACCGCAGGCGAGGACGGTGCGGTGATGCGCCGCTACGCGGAGAATCCTGCGGATCCGGACGCCATTGCATACCTGACATCGAAACCCGAGTACGTCGGGCAGCTCGGCACCACCTGTGTCGCGACGATGCTGCAGGCCGGACATGCGAAGAATGCACTGCCGCAAAGCGCCATGGTCAATGTCAATTGCCGCGTATTCCCCGGCGTCTCGATCCAGAGAATCAAGGAGACCCTGGAACAGGTGATTGCCGATCCCGCGGCCAAGGTCAATGTGCTGCTGAATCCGGTACCGAGCGATGCATCGCCGCTCAGGGAGGACGTGATGCAGGCGCTGCGCAAGGCCGTCGACCTGGTTGCTCCGGGACTGCCGATCGTCCCGGTGATGTCGGCTGGCGCAACCGACAGCCTTTATTTCCGCAATATCGGCGTGCCGAGCTACGGCGTGGGCGGCCTGTTCATGCACCCGCGGGACAATTTCTCCCACGGGCTCAACGAGCGCGTCCCGGTCGACGCCCTCGATCCGGCCATACTGCAGTGGTACAGCCTGCTGCACTCCCTGGCGCGCTGATCGCGGAACCAGGCGCCGGGCCTCCGGTCCAATTCCCGGAGGTTAATGCCATGAAAAAGCTCGTCTTGGTGATTCTGGCGGCCTTGCTCGCCAGCGCATGTGCCAGCGGGCTACGTCGCAATACCAGCGACGAGAAGCTGGCTTATCTCGACTACGCAGGCGAACCGATCAAGGGTTTCACGTCGTTCCGCCTGCAGTCCTGGCAACCGCTGTCCCGCAACCGGCTGGTCCTGTGGGCCGGCGTCAATGAGGCTTACCTGGTGACGATCTGGGACGGCTGTCCTGACCTGCAATTCGCGCATGCAATCCACGTGAGTTCGACGGGCAGCCAGATCACGACCTTCGATCACGTCGATGTCGGGCACGATCGCTGCCCGATCAGCGAGATCCGGCTGATCAACGTGCGTCAGATGAAGGCCGACCGGGCAGCGGACCGGGGCGTCGCGCAAGCAGACCTGATCCTGGCACCGATCCCGATCAGCTAGTAAGGGCGCTGCCGCTCGCGATTCAGCAGGTACAGGCCCGCCCCGACGACGATTGAGGCGCCTATAAGCATCCGCGCGCTTGGCAACACCTCCCAGACAATCCAGTCGATGCCGACCGCCCAGACCATTGCCGTGTATTCGTAGGGGGCCACGAGCGAGGCGGGGGCAAGGCGAAAGGCCTCGGTGATCAGGTGCTGGCCGGCCCAGCCCGTCAGGCCAACCGCGGCGATCCAGGGCCAGTCCTCGCCACGTATGGAAACCCATCCGGGCGCCGCCAGCGCACCAGCGCCGATCGACAACAGGAGCAGGAACCAGAACACCATCGACGCCGTTGTGTCGGTGCGTGACAGGATCCGGATCAGGACGACGATCACTGCATAGGCGAGCGCCGACAGCAGCGTCGCGAGCCCGGTCAGGCTTGCAATGCCCGCAACGGATGGCTTCAGCATCACAAGAACGCCCGCAAGCCCCGCGAAAATTGCAAACCAAAGCTGCCGATCCACCTTTTCGCGCAGCATCACCGATGCCGCAAGTACGACCAGAAGCGGCGCGGACATGAATACTGCATAAGTATCGGCCATGCTGGCGCGCGCGAGCGCCCACAGGAATCCCCACAGCATCACGATCGCGAGCGCCGCGCGCAGGATGTGCAGGCCGAAGCGCACGGGGCGCAGCAGATACAGCTTGCCCGTCAGTGCGTATGACATGGCTACGAATGGAAGTGAACTCGCGCCGCGCAGACAGGCGACCTGCAGAGTCGGATAGCTGCCGGTCAACTGCTTCATCAAGGCGTCCATGATCGCGAAGACGCCGACGGCGGCCAGCATCAGCAGCACGCCGCGCAGTCGCCTCGCAGCTTCAGTCATCGGTCTGCCTGCAGCACACCGAGTCTTTCGAGCAGCGACGCGGCGAGTGCCGCGAGCGCGGTGGGATCCTGCTCTTCGGGCCCTTCGGGATCGCGCCCATTCGAATAGGCGGCGATGATGATCCTGCGACCGTCCGGCAACTCGGCGTGCACGATCTCGGCGAGTGTGTCGTAGGCGGAGCCGATCTTGCTCTCGAACACCGTGCCCTCCGGGAATCCTCCGCCCATGGCGCTGTTTGGTGAGATCCTGGGGCGGCGCAGCCGCGCGCGCAGGTAATCCGCGGCGTCCGCGCCGAATTCGCCGGTGACGAGGGCGAGCATCAGGAGCGCCGAGCCGTCGGCCGTCATCGAGTTCCGGCCGTGTCGTTCGAGCGCCAGGCCTTCGAGTTCCTGGGGCAATTCGCCCGAATTCGTCGGGTAGGTCTTGTTCAGCAAACGCTGGCCGCCCAGCAGGCCATGGCTTTGCAGCAGGTCCTCGGTATAGAGGCGCCGCGCCAGCCACGCATCGAAATCCGCTCCTTCGACCGGGCCATTCGTCACGCCGCTGATCGCATCCACGACTACGCCGGTCGCGACATTGTCGGAATCCTGAAGCATCGGCCGCACGGAGGCGTCGAGACAATCCGGCGCGCCCGAGTGGGAGGCGCACCAGTGGGTGGCGGCGATTGCGAATCCGAGCTTGACGCAGCTTGCCGGGTACCACGGCCGGTCCCCGCCGACACTGCCGCGCAGCCACCGCCCCGCCGGTGTGGCCAGGAGGACGGTCATATCGAGCCGGTCAAAGTGCTGTCCGGCCAGAAACCGTTGGCGCGAGATCTCGACCGCCTGCTGCACACCGGCGTCGTCCTGAATCTGTGCTGTGAGGATCTCAGCCGCGGCCTGCGGCGTTGCAAGAACGCAGGCGAAACCGGTGGCGACCGGCAAGGCCCACAGTAACGGTCGCCAAAGCACGGCACGTCTCCCGGTACAATCCATCCTCATAGTAGCTTGCGCGCGGAGCCACAACCATGATGGTCTACGACAATGTCCTCGACATGGTCGGCAGGACACCGATGCTGAAAGTCCGTCGGCTCGACACGGGTCCCTGCGAGTTGTACCTGAAGCTCGAACTGATGAATCCGGCCGGATCCATCAAGGATCGCATCGGTCTGTCGATGATCGAGGAGGCAGAGCGGCGCGGCGACATCAAGCCCGGCGGCACGATCGTCGAGGCGACCGCCGGCAATACCGGACTCGGGCTCGCGCTGGTGGCTGCGCAGAAAGGCTACCGGGTGATCCTGATCCTGCCCGACAAGATGAGCCAGGAGAAAATATTCAACCTGCGCGCGATGGGCGCGGAGGTCGTGCTGGCTCGTTCCGACGTCGTGAAGGGCCATCCGGAGTACTACCAGGACGTGGGGGCCCGGATCGCGCGCGAGCAGGGCGCCTACTACATCAACCAGTTCGCCAATCCGGATAATCCGAAAGCCCACGCGCTGACGACCGGGCCGGAAATCCTCGAGCAGATGCAGGGGCGCGTGGACGCCGTGGTCGTCGGTGTCGGATCAAGCGGCACCATCGCAGGACTTACGCAATGCTTCCGCGAGCACGCACCGGGCATCGAGATCGTGCTGGCGGACCCGGAAGGTTCGGTACTCGCGAATCACGTCAATGAAGGCCGGCTTGGCAGGGCCGGTTCCTGGCTGGTCGAGGGCATCGGCGAGGACTTCATCCCGGACATCTGCGATTTCTCGATGTGCCACAGGGCATTCAGCATCCCGGACGGCGAGTCCTTTGCAACTGCCCGCGAAATCCTGCTCAAGGAAGGCCTGTTGGTCGGCTCGTCGACCGGCACATTGGTGTCGGCGGCGCTGCGCTGGTGCCGTGAGCAGAAGAAGCCCCGGCGCGTGGTCACATTCGCCTGCGATACCGGCAACAAGTACCTGTCGAAGCTCTTCAACGATTTCTGGATGGAAGACCAGGGGTTCATCCAGCGCGAGCAGCATGGCAATCTGCGCGATCTGGTCGGGCGCCCGCATGGCGAGCGCGCGACCGTGACCGTAGGGCCTGATGACGTACTGGCGACGGCGCACAACCGGCTGCGCAATGCGGGCTTCAGCCAACTGCCCGTCATGCAGGGTGAAGCATTGGTGGGCTTTGTCGGCGAGGAGGACATCATGCGCTTTGCGTATGGCGATCCCGAGCGCTTCAACCAGCCCGTGCGCAAGGCGATGCACACGAATTTCCTGGTCGTCGAGCCCTCCATGTCGCTCAGGAACCTGGTCGCGATGTTGGACGTGCAGCCCTATGCGGCCGTCATGGAGGGCGAGCAGTTCCACGGGCTGATCACGCGCGCCGACGTGCTGAACTACCTGCGCCGCCAGATGGGCGTGGCCACCACCCACTGAGTGCCATTACCCACAAAGGCAGCACATGAGCGACGACAAGAAGAAGCTGGGTTTTGCGACCCGCGCCATCCACGCCGGCCAGTCGCCTGATCCGACGACCGGCGCCGTGATGCCGCCGATCTATGCGGTGTCCACCTACGCCCAGGAAAGCCCTGGCGTGCACAAGGGTTACGAATATTCGCGCACCCAGAACCCGACGCGCATGGCCTGGGAGCGGTGCATCGCGGATCTCGAGGGTGGCACACAGGGCTACGCGTTCGCATCGGGCATGGCGGCGACAGCGACGCTGCTGGACCTACTCGACAGCGGCAGTCACGTGCTGGCGATGGACGATCTCTATGGCGGCACGTTCCGCCTGTTCGAGCGCGTGCGCCGGCGCTCGGCGGCCCTCGATTTCACGTTTGCCGACCTGACGGACCCGAAGGCCGTGCTGGCGGCGCTCCGGCCCGGGACCCGGATGATCTGGATCGAGTCGCCGACGAATCCGATGCTGCGCCTGGTCGACATCGCGGGGATCGCCGAAATTGCGCGCCAGCGCGAGATCCTGACGGTTGTGGACAATACCTTCGCGACGCCCTGGATCCAGCGCCCGCTGGAACTGGGCGCCGACATTGTCATGCACTCGGCCACGAAGTTCCTGAACGGGCACTCGGACATGGTCGGCGGCATCGTCGTCGTCGCGGACGCGGCGCTCGCCGAGCGCCTCGGATTCCTGCAGAACGCCGTGGGCGCGATCGGCGGCCCATTCGACAGCTTTCTCGCGCTGCGGGGACTCAAGACGCTGCCGCTGCGCATGCGTCAGTGCAGCGAAAGCGCGCTCGCCATTGCGCGCTGGCTCGAGCGGCATGCTCGCGTGGAGCGCGTGCTATACCCGGGCCTGCCATCGCATCCGCAGCACGCGCTGGCCCTGCGCCAAATGAAAAACGGCTACAGCGGCGTTGTGACCTTCTTCCTGAAGGGCGGTCTGCCCGAAGCCCGGCGTTTCCTGGAGCGCCTGGAGCTGTTCACGCTGGCGGAAAGCCTGGGAGGCGTCGAGAGCCTGGTCGATCATCCGGCGATCATGACGCACGCGTCGGTGCCGCCGGAGACGCGGGCCAGGCTCGGCATCAGCGATTCACTCGTGCGCTTGTCAGTCGGCATCGAGGATACCGACGACCTGATCGCGGATCTGGAGCAAGCGCTCAGCTGAAAGCCGGGGCGATCGGCTACTTCAGGCCAGTTTCGACCCTGCGGTCCTCGTAGATCGTAAGCGACGCGCCGGGCTCGGCCATTGTCGTGAAGGGGAGGCCGGTGGCAAAGGCCACCGAGATGTCGTAAGTGCCGAGCCACGGAGCGCCGACCAGCAGGTCGTACTGATTCTGTGCCTGCAGGCCCGAGCCCGATTCGATCACGCGCGTCATGATCCGGTTCGGAGCCGACTGCGGCACGATCCTGACGATGTGGCCCTGCTGGTTGCGCTCGCCACCGCTGCCGAGTACCCGAATGCGGATCCGCGTTGAGAGCGGCGCCACGGCGCGGAGCAGGCGGTAGGTCTGTCCCCAGCGCGCGATGATGTCGGTGACTCCATTGCTGTCTACGTCCGCGCAGGCGATCAGGTCATTGAGCGCAACCAGGTTGTTCGTGCCGATGGTCGTTTCCTTGGGGAGTGCCGATAGGGTCAGTTGACCGTTGACGTTGATCAGGAGTTTCGGCACCCCGGTGCTAGTGGCGGCGACGTTGCTTGCGATCAGCACGTCCTCGAAGCCGTCGCTGTTGGCGTCGCAGACGTTGAGCCCGTCGCCGAATGATTCAGCAGTCGTGTTCTCATAGACGATCGTCCCGCCGTCGAATACGCCAGCCGCGTTGCGATAGAGGCGCGTTCTTACGCCGTCGTGATGGATCAGGTCGAGATCGCCGTCGAGGTCCACGTCGATCAGCTTAAGCCCCCGGTCCGCGCGAACCGGCATTCCGTGGACCGCGCTGTCATCGCTGAAGGTGCCACTGCCCTTGTTGATCAGCAGGCGCGATCCGAACATCAGGTCGATGCGGCCATCTTCGTTGAAATCGACAGCCTGGCCGCCGCGCGGGACATAGTCCGTACCGGCCGGGTTGCTGTCCACTGGCGCCACGGCGACATCGGTGAACACTCCGGCGCCATCATTGCGCAGTAGCCAGTTCCGCGCGCCGGCGCCGGGCGGTTGATCGTGCGGCGCGAACAGATCGATATCGTGGTCATTGTCGAAATCCGCGGCCAGCAGTGTGCCGCCGAAGCCGCCGATGCCGAGTGCGGTTACAGCGGCATTCGTCTGGAAATTTCCGGTGCCCTGGTTAACGTGGAACAGGGCGCGCGAAGCAGTGACGTCGGCGGCCGAAAACGTATTGCTGAAGAGGTCGTCGCGCTTGTCGCCGGTGAAGTCCGCGAAGCGCGAATCCCCGTTGGTCCGGCCCGCCGCCACCAGGTCCGAGAGTCCCGCATCCGCCAGTACGCGCGCGGTGAAGGTGCCCTGGCAGAAGGTGCCCGAGATGTTGCCAATCGCGCTCACGAGGTCCAGGCAGCTGTCGGCATTCGGATCACCGAGTGCCGCCCCCAAGCGCGGCAGGTCGTAGGTCGTGACCTGATACGTGGACGAGATGACGACCGGACCGCCAATGCCGATCGGGCCTACGTTCGTGGTTCCGCTCGTGGCGAAGACCCGGTAGTACAGCGCTGTGCCGACGTTGACCGCCGCGCGCTGGTACGGCGAACTCGGGGCTACTTCAAAAAATGCCAATGGCCGTCGACCAGCCAGTTGGCTCGCGGATGATGCAATGTAGACCCGATAGCCCTTCGCGTTGGCGATGTCGGTGTCGAAGTGAATCGTATGGCCGGGATCATTGCTGGTAACCGCCGTCCATTCCACTTCGCCCGGCGCAGGTCCCGGCTCGGCGCTGACCTCGTTGCTCTTCGGCCCGCGCCCCCCGCCGGTCTCGGCGACGATCCGGTAGCGGTAGGTGTGGAAATAGGTCAGCCCCGTGTGAACATAGCTGGTTGCTGTTAAATCTTTGATTTCATTAGTTAAGTCTGAGCCTGGGGTATCCGTCCAGAGGATCACGTATTTGCTCGCGCCGGCGACCGCGTTCCAGCCCAGCGTAACCACGCCGTCACCGGGTTCCGCAAAAGGAAACGCCGGGGCTGCATGGGGCGGACTGCCCCCACCACAGCCAGAAACCACCAGCGCGCCAAGCAGTGCGCAAATCGCGGGTACCACCCGGGCGGCGGTTTGTCGTAGAAGTGCCATTTAGGTGGGGTCCAATGGTCCGTTAGCGGGTCTGCGTCCGATAGACGGCCGCGACACTCGACAGTTCCGCCGGCAGCCAAATTTAATGATCCGCAGTATAGCTTGAATCAGCGTTTTTCCGGCTGGAACGATCAGGCCATGGCGGGGCGCAGGTCGAGACGCATGCCGGACGGCAAGCAGTAGATCTCGACCGGACGCGTGCGTCCGCGCAGCACCATCGGCGGCAACTCCATGATTCCCCCCGCGCCAGAATCGAGCGATTGCCACACGGAGCGAGAGAACAGCGCTTCGCCGGCCCGAGCACGCTGCACGAGACGCGCCGCCACGTTGACGGTGTCACCGATCAGGGTATAACTCGGTCGCTCCGGTGCACCGACATCGCCGATGATGACCTCACCCGCGTTGATGCCGATGCCGATGCCGGTGTCGAGTCCCAATCTTGTCTTCCAGTCCCCGGCAATGCAGTTGAATCCGGAGATCATGCGGCGCGCCGCCGCGACCGCCCGCGTGCTGGCGTCCCGCTCGGCGCGCGGCACGCCGAATCCGGCCATGAGCCCGTCGCCCGCGATGTGAAACACCGTGCCGCCATATTCGGTCGTGATCGCCGACAGCATTGAAAAATATTCGTTCAGGAGCGGCACGACCTCGTCGGGGCTCAACTGCTCGGCGATGGCCGTGAATCCGCGCATGTCCGCGAACAGCACGGTCCCCGAGACCCGCGCATGACCGGCGAGCGCATTGCGGGAACGCGCCGTGCAGCGACAGGTGCCGAGCTGATGGAGTTCGACGAGATTGCCGGACGGATCGGTCAGGAACAGCTGCTCCGATTGCGCTGATTCACCCGGCAGTACGCGGTAGCGGACACCCAGCCTGTCGAGTTCGGCCCTGGCCTCGGCAATGCTCGCGACGGCAAGCGCCACATGCGGCGCGGACAGATCGATGGCATCGCCGCGCCCGGCCGGGCTGCCGGCAGCGCTAATCAAATGGATCTGGGCTGCGGGACCGGCGTTGATCTGATGACCCGGCGTGCCCGCCAGCGCGGAAGGGCCATCGTCGGCGTCGAGACCCAGTACTTCGGTATAGAAACGCCGCGCTTCCGCAGCCGCCGACGGCGTCGGCCCGACCCGGACGGCATGATGATGCAGCTCGATGATCTTCAGGGTCATGTATCGAAGACTTCGACCGTCAGGTCCACCGAGCGCTCCTCACCCGGCGCGAGGCCGCCGACGCCAATCACCTTGCGCGCGAGCTCGGTACCTTTGGTATCGCGTATCACGACCACGACGGAATACTCCCCCGGCCCTTCCGTCGTCGGGCGCGAGATCTGGCCTGATACCTTCAGCGCGACCTGGCCTGCCGGTTCCGGTGCAATGCGGCCGCGTGCCTCGAAGCGCAGGTGATGCTTGCACGCCGGGCAGACGGCGGCGCTCTCGAGGATCGTGGCCCTGCAGTGCGGGCACGATCGAGTCTTGCCGGACGTTCCCGCGCGTCGGTCCATCACATCCCGGCGGATCAATTGCGTGCGATCGACTTCGGTGTGCCGGTCTCGCTCCAGCCGAACTCCGCGCGGCCGCGCATGCGCGCGCCACCGGCGACGGAAAGCGAGCCTGCGTTGACGTCACCATTGAGGACGCCGGTCTCGTGCAACTCGACTTTCTGGGCACTCTCGATGTTGCCTTCGATCTCGCCTGCGACGACGACTGAAGCCGCACGCACCGAACCCGCGAGATGTGCGCCGGCCTCGACGGTCAGCGAGCCATCCACGTGCACGTCGCCCTTGAAGCGTCCCGAGATGCGCACGTGCCCGGAGCCTTCGATCTTGCCTTCGAAGGTCAGGCCGGCTGCGATGATGGATTCCTTCAGTTCCTTGCGCGACGCACTCGCGGCTGC
The DNA here is from genome assembly GCA_964473595.1 of uncultured Steroidobacteraceae bacterium. Classification (GTDB taxonomy): domain Bacteria; phylum Pseudomonadota; class Gammaproteobacteria; order Steroidobacterales; family Steroidobacteraceae; genus SCUD01. The sequence continues at coordinate 10,544 of CAYYQQ010000084.1, forward strand.
CGTCGGCGCGTTTGGCACCGATTCAGGCCGTGGCCGGTTCACCGGCGCCGAATCGGGCTGTGTGGTGTCCTTTGCAACGATGTCTTTCCAGATCGCCATGACTGGTACTCCGGGGTGAGGGGACGCCAAGAGTAGCTAGTTGGAAGCCGGGGGGCGAGTGAACCGATACAGATTACTGCCACCCGGCCGTCACTGTCGCCACTTGGCGACACCAGGGTGCCCTAGAACAGCCCTGGCAGGTAGGCCTGGGCCGGGGTGGGCGACCTGGGCACGGGCAGTCTTGGTTTCGGCAGGGCCAGCTGGAGCCCGGGGGCTTGGGCGCTGATGATCGGCTCGCAGGCGCGCGTATCGAGCCAGTTGAGCGCCTCGGAGGTCGAATCCTCGGCAGGGTCACCCGGGGCCAGCCTGTAATCGTCGGCCGCCGCACAGGCAAATGGGAGCGTCGAGGCAAGCCCGTTGAAGTAATCGCCTTCGTCATTGGCATTGGTCAACTTGAATGCAATCAGCCGCAGACGAAGATCGCAAGCACTCATGTCGAATGCCGCCTGGCCGACGGGCTTGCCATAGGTGTTCGCGCCAATGATTGCGACCTCGACCCAAGGCTTCATGCCATTGACGACCAGCTCACTCGCGGAGGCCGTTCCGCCGGTCGTGATAAAAGCAATCCTGACGGGCGCTACCGACTGCGGTTGCGGCTGGAACAGGCGCACCACGTCATTTGTCGACGACTTGCTCGCATTGAAGCGCATGTGCGAAAAGACGTCGGTTTGCGCGCGATTCATTGCATGCAGGTCACCGACCAGATCAGCGACATCCACCAGGCCGCCGCCGTTGTCGCGCAAGTCCACGATGATGTTGTTGATTCCCTGCGCGCGGAATTGCGCATAGGCATTGCGCAACGGTGTTTCGGCGGTCGAGATGAATGTGCGCAGGTTGATGTATCCGACCTGCACGGACGAATTCGACGGCAAAGTAAGAATCGCCGTACCACCCGCGGCAGGCACCGGCAGGATCGTGACGATGCGCTTGGTCAACGTCACCTCGACCGGCTGGTCGCCTGGCTGGCTGTCCGGAGGCAGGAACTGGAAGCCGCGCTGCACGCCCTCCGTGGCCGGCCCGAAGGCCTGCTCGAGGTTGGGGTCGGTCGCGAGGATGGTCGCCATCGGGACGAAGCCTGCCCCCGCATCCACGGCTGTAATCTTTGCGCCTCGGGTGAGGCCGCCGTCCGCAGCCGGACTCGCCTCGAATACATCGATCAGGAACAGCTGGTCGCCCTGGATGCTGGACCGGAAGCCAAAGCCGATGAACTGGCCTTCCTGAAAGAAGGAACTGTCCGCTTGTGGGGTCGTCAGGAAGCTGAAAAACCGGTCCTTGCCCTGGGCGCGGGCCGTCGCGGTCAGTGCGTCGAGCAGGTCCTGTGGCGTCGCGAAATCAGCGATGCTGACCGAGGCTGGCAGCAGATCCTGGAACAGGTACCACTCTCGGGTCGCGTCCAGCACGAACTGCTTCTGGTT
>CAYYQQ010000085.1:0-11907 GCA_964473595.1 uncultured Steroidobacteraceae bacterium
TCAGCGGGCGGATGTCGCGCACATTGATGCGGCAGACGGAAAGATCGCCGTGCCAACCGACGGCATCCAGCGGGTTGTAGGGAAAAGTCGCCGTCGAGACGCGGCCATGTCGCTTGATCGCAACCCGCCAGGGTTTCTCGTCCTGCTGGGCAAGGAATGCCTCGTCGATACGCGGCGTCTCCAGCATGGCCGGGTCGAAGATCGCATGCGGGCCGACCAGGCCCTTGTCCGGCAGCATATATGAGGAGTTGGTCGCCTCGATCATCAGGGCAACAACCGGCTCGTAGCAATCGAGACGCCACATCGTGCCGCGCGGCACGATGATGTAATCACCCGCCTGGAATTCAAGCCGCCCGAAATCGCAGAACAAATCGCCGCGGCCGCGGTGCACGAACAGGAGCTCGTCGCCGTCGCCATTGCGTGCGAGATGATCCATACGGCCGCTGATGCGCCACTGCCGAATACGGCAATGCGCGTTGTGCAGCACCTCACTCGCCGACCAGGGGCTTGCTGCGACGGCATCGAGCTTCGTGAGATCGAAGGCATGCGGCCGCAACGGTCCCTCGAATAACGACCAGGCGGTCGGCGGATGGCGGTGGTGGAAGAAAGCCGCCGGGCCGAAGAAGCCTTCCTTGCTCATCTCGCGCTCGTAGGTTCCGGGCGGCAGGTCGCAATGCGCCTGCCGCGAGGCCTTGCCCTCGACACGCGGAAAACCGATGTAACGTTTCATTTCGTCAATTTAGTTTCAAATGCAACTAATGGCAAGAATTTACGTCACCGCTCCATGATGGCCGTCACACCCATGCCGCCGGCGGTGCAGACCGAGATCAAGCCGCGCCCTGAACCGCGCTCCGCCAGGAGTTTCGCGAGTGTCGCGACGATGCGCGCCCCGGTCGCCGCAAAGGGATGGCCGACCGCCACCGAGCTGCCCTTGACGTTGAGCTTCGCACGGTCGATGGAGCCCAGTGGCGCGGCGAGACCGAGCCGGTCCCGGCAGAACTCCGGCGACTCCCAGGCTTTCAGCGTGCACAGCACCTGCGCCGCGAAGGCCTCGTGGATCTCGTAGAAGTCGAAGTCCTGCAACCGGATCCCGGCGTCGGCCAGCATGCGCGACACCGCATAGGCCGGCGCCATCAACAGGCCCTCGCCACCGACGAAGTCGACCGCAGCGACCTTGCCGTAAGTCAGCCAGGCCTGTACCGGCAGGCCGCGCGCACGGGCCCAATCCTCGCTCGCCAGCAGCACGGCAGCCGAGCCGTCAGTCATCGGCGTGCTGTTGCCGGCAGTCAGGGTGCCGTCCGCGGCGAATGAGGGCTTCAGCTTCGCGAGCTTCTCGAGACTGGTGTCGGCGCGGACGTTATTGTCGGACTTGAGGCCAAGGTAAGGCACGACCAGGTCCGACATGAATCCCTCGGCCCAGGCCCTGCTCGCATTGCGGTGGCTTGCGAGCGCGAGTTCATCCTGTTCGCCGCGTCCGATCCGCCAGCTGCGCGCCATCTGCTCGGTGTGCTGGCCCATGGACATGCCGGTGCGCGGCTCGCCGGTACCGGGGAAACACGGCTTGAAGTGCCGCGGCCGCAGTCCGAACCAGGGCTTGATGCGCTCGCCGAAGGTGCGGCCGCGGAAGCTCCGCAGCAATAACTGCTGGTACTCACGCGAATAGACGGCCGGCGCGTCGCTTACCGTGTCCACGCCACCCGCTAGCCCTGAATCGATCTGGCCGAGCGCGATCTTGTTGCCGATCAGGATCGCCGCCTCGATGCTCGTGCCGCAGGCGCGCTGCAGGTCGAGACCGGGTGTTTCCGGGGCGAGGCCGGAGTCGAGCAAGGACTCGCGCGCCAGATTCCACTGGCTCGAATGCTTGGTCACGGCGCCGGCGATGACGTCGCCGAGGCGCTCGCCGCGCAGCTTGAAGCGCTCGACGACGGCCGAGAGCGACGCCGTCAACATCTCCTGGTTGCCGACCTCGGCGTAGGCGCCGTGCGCCCGCGCGAACGGGATCCGGACACCGCCGATGACGGCGACCCGTCTGGGTTGCGATCCGACCAGCATGGTGGCTCTCCGCTAAGCGCTTGCCCGCAGCGTGATCCGGTAGAATGCCAGCATCCACACCAGCCCGCCACGGCGCGGCTTCTTTCGCGCCATGTCCGACCTCGGCAGATTCAGCAACTCATTTCGCCACGACGCGCGCGCGATCCTGCGCTTCGCGGGGCCGCTTACGGTCAACAACCTGGTGCTGGCCGGCATGATGCTGACCAACACCGTCATGGCGGGGAGACTTGGCCCCGAACCTCTCGCAGGGGTGGCGGTCGGTGGCAGCTACTACCAGATCTTCTGGCTGTTCGGCCTCGGCATCCTGATGTCGATCTCGCCAATCGTCGCGCATGCCTACGGAGCCGGCCGCGACAACGAAGTCGGCCAGCATTTTCGCCAGGGCCTGTGGCTGTCGCAGATGCTGGCCGTGCCGCTGGTCGGCGGGCTGTTGTGCGTCGTGCCGGTGCTGACCTGGTTCGGCACCGACCCGCGCGCGATTCCGCACGCGGCTGGCTATGTTTACGCCATGTGCTTCAGCATGCCGGCGATGCTCGCGTTCCTTGCGCACCGCTACACGAGCGAAGGCATCGGCTGGACGCGGCCCGTCATGTACACCGCGCTGATCGGTCTGTCGGCAAATTTCGCGGGCAACTGGCTGTTCACGCGCGGCAGCTTTGGCATGCCGTCGCTTGGCGCGACCGGCTGCGGCATCGCGACCGCGCTCGCCTACTGGTCGATGCTCGTGACCATGCACCTCTACCAGCGCCGGCACGCGATCTATGCGCGCTTCGCACTGTTCAAACACTTCGAACGACCGGACCCGGCTTCAATGCGGGAAATTCTCGCACTCGGCCTGCCGATCGCGGGTTCGGTGGTGTCCGAGGGCGGCCTGTTCGCGGTGGCGGCACTCCTGATGAGCACACTCGGCACCGAAATCGTCGCGGCGCACCAGATCGCGATCAGCTACGCCTCGCTGATGTTTATGATCCCGCTGTCGCTGCATTCGGCGACGACGATCCACGTAGGGCACCAGGCCGGACGCGGTGACGCCGCCGCCGCGCGGCTCGCCGGATGGGCCGGCATCGCGATGTGCGGCATCATCATGGCGTTGTCATCGCTTGTGATCCTGGCGGCCCGGCACGGCATCGCGGCAGCTTACACATCGGATCCGGAGGTCCGCGCGCTGGCGGCGTTCCTCCTGCTATTCGTCGCGATATTCCAGATCCCAGATGGGCTGCAGGTCGGAGCGGCGGGCGCGCTGCGCGGTTTCAAGGATGCGAAGGTGCCGATGGCGCTCAATTTTGCGGCCTACTGGATGATCGGCTTTCCGGCGGCCTGGTGGTTCGGCATCCACCGGGGCGCGGGTCCGGCCGGCATCTGGACGGGGCTGATCGCAGGGCTTTTCACTTGCGCCGCGCTGCTGATCTGGCGCTACGAACGCAGCTCGCGGCGTGCGCTGGCCGCTCAGAGTTCCAGCAGGTAGTGCCGGTCGCAGCCGCTGTGGCCGGTCGCGCCGAGCGGCCCGCACAGGGGCTTGAACCCCGTCTTAGTGTAGAGCTTCATCGCGGCATCCATGCCACTCAGTGTTTCCAGATAGCAGCACCGATAGCGGCGCTCGCGCGCGGCATCGAGGCAGCGCCGCAGCATTTTTTCTCCGAGGCCGCGACCCCGCAATTCCGGCAGGAAGTACATCTTGCGCAGCTCGCAGACGTCCGCCTCGGCGCCGGCGAGCGGGCCGATGCCGCCGCCGCCCAGTACGCGGCCGTCTTCTTCGACCACGAAGAACGCAGCGCGCGGCTCCGGGTAGTGCGCGCTCATCGCATCCACTTCAGGATCGTTGATGGAGTAGCCTGGTCCGTACGCGCCGAAGCTCGTCATGACCGCGCGGATGATCGCGGCCATCGCCGGGTCGTCGGCCGGCCGGATCGGCCGGATCAGTGGATCAGTCGTCACGCTCGGAGTAATAACCATGGCCTAGCGTTTCGACGTCGACCAGCAGGCCGTCCTCGAACTTGAGTCGTCGCATGAGCTTGTTGGGACCCAGGTTGTAGATCCAGTACTCGATCGGAATCGCCACTGGCTCATAGGACGTGTAATACGGGCGGCCGCTGTACCATTGGATCGGCCGTCGCAGGACCTCGCGGCGCTGGATGTCGGTGGGCGGCCCGCAAAGTGCGGCCACCTTGTCGATGGTGTCGCCGTCGCTGACGAGGTGCGTGCCGCAGCGGAAGGAATCCGCACCCGCGCCCTGGGCCCAGAGCGCGGCAATGGCCATCGCGAGGATCGCGGTCGATTTCTTCATGACCCCAACATGCCCCCGGGCGGGTGAACGCCGGCTGAAGGCGACCTTTCCGGCCCAATGTAGCGCTTGCCCGTGTTTGGACCAAGGGGCCCCGCTTGGTAGCTGCCCGACTTGCGTTCGCCACCGCTGTCCGCAGAATGGCCCGACTCATGCCCGCCAGACGCTCAGATTCCCAGTTCGAACACCGGTTGGCCGGGCTCATCAATGCCCGCGAACGCGGCGTGCTGAAAGGCGGCCTGAAGGGTATCGAGCGCGAGGCGCTCCGGGTCACCCCGGAGGGGCACATCTCGCAGGCGCCGCACGCGCAGGCCCTGGGTTCGGCGCTGACGCATCCGCACATCACGACTGATTACTCCGAGGCGCTCATCGAGCTCGTCACGCCGCCGTTTGCTGCAACCTGGGAACTGCAGCAGTACCTCTGCGACATCCACCAGTTCGTCTATCGGCACATCAGCGAGGAACTGCTGTGGGTCACCAGCATGCCCTGCGTGCTGGGCGGCGACGCCGAGATCCCGATCGCGAATTACGGCAGTTCGAACATCGGGCGTATGAAGCACGTTTACCGGGTCGGCCTGGGGCTGCGCTACGGGCGCGTGATGCAGGCGATCTCGGGCGTGCACTTCAATTATTCGTTCCCGCAGCAGCTCTGGCCGGTGCTGCAGGATGTGCGCGAATCGAAGCTGAAAGGCCAGCCTTTCATCGATGAATCGTATTTTGCGCTGTTGCGGAACTACCGGCGCTTCGGCTGGCTGATTCTCTATCTGTTTGGCGTCTCGCCGGCCGTTTGCCGTTCCTTTTTCGCGGGCCGCGAACCGCCGGCAGATCTCGAATCGCGCGGCCGCGGCACGCTGGTGGCAAAGCATGCGACATCGCTGCGCATGAGTGACCTTGGCTACCGCAACAAGAACCAGGCCGGCGTGCATGTCTCGGTCAACTCGCTTCAGGAATACGTCCGCGACCTGTCGCGCCTGATTTCGACGCCGCATCCCGAGTACGAAGCCCACGGTGTCGAGGTCGACGGCGAGTGGCGCCAGCTCAATGCCAACATGCTGCAGATCGAGAACGAGTACTACAGCTTCATCCGGCCCAAGCGCGTCGCGCATTCCGGCGAACGGCCGACAAAGGCACTCCTGCGCGCCGGTGTCCAATACGTCGAGATGCGCTCGCTCGATGTCGGCGCCTTCGACCCCGTCGGCGTCAATCAACGCAAGCTGTATTTCCTCGAAGCCTTTGCGGCGCTCTGCCTGCTGCGCGACAGCCCGCCGCTGTCGGCGGAGGAGTCAGCGCGCTACGAGGACAATCACGTGCTGGTCGCGAGCCGCGGTCGGGAGCCGGGCCTTGTGCTGTGGTCCGACCCACGACCGCTGGCGCTCGCCGACTGGGCTGCCGAGATCCTTGACCAGATGCAGGGCATCTGCGAGTTGCTGGACGCCGGCGACAATGCGAAACCCTTTGCCAATGCGCTCGCGCTCCAGCGCGCGAAGCTTGCCGACCCCGCGCAGCTGCCGTCTGCGCGGCTGCTCGATGAGCTGAACAGCCAAGGCGTGTCATTCTTCGAGCTGGCGCTCGGCATGTCGCGGCTGCACCGCGACTATTTCCGGGACCTGTACCCGCCAAACGAGCAGCGCCTGGCCGAATTGCGCACCGAGGCCCAGGACTCGCTGGCGCAACAACGGGCAATCGAAGCGGCCGACAAGCTGCCCTTCCGGGCCTTTGTGGACCGCTATCTGGCTGGCACACTGGTTTGATATATTCCAGACAAATGGAACAAGCACTGGACGGTCTCGATGCGCTCTTGGCGCGCGCGTATCTGGGTTGCCCGCGAACAACGCCCCGTGGACGGGGACAAAATCCCGCGTTGACCGGCTAGCGCATGCCCCAGGAGGCGCTGATCGCGTCGCCGGTAGCCGAGCAGTTACGGCGTGGTTTCCGCTGGCTGCGCTTCGTGCCCGGTCTCGAAACCGCCTACCGCCAGGATCAGTTCCGCCAAAGCCTGCCATACCTGCGGGCGAATCTCGGCATTGCCCTGATGGTGATGGTGGCGGCCGTCCTGCTCAGACGCCTCTTTTTGAGCGAAGAGGGCTCACCACTGCCGGACCTCGCGCGCTATGCCGTGCTGCTGCCGGTGATTGTGCTAGCGCTGACCACGACATTCCTGCGGGATGGCAATCGCTTGTATCGCCCGGTCATTTCCGTGCTGGCCCCGCTCGCCATGTTGGCCATCGTCATCGTCGCGCTGGCGACCTGGGAGCAAGGTGAAGAGCGCCCGTTCGCGGTGCTGATTCTGGCCACGATGTTTGTCTACTTCCTGGTCGGGCTGTCGTTCCGGGCTGCCGTTGTGACAAATCTGATTACGTGGGCCGCATACCTGTATGGCGCGTTCTTGTCGTCCTTACCCACCGATGTCCGGACTTACGACGCGCTGATTTTGCTGGTCGCGATCGGCGTCGGCGCGACCGTCGCCTACACTATCGAGCACGTGCGGCGCACGGTCTGGCTCGAATCGAGAATGCTGGACGAAGTTGCGCAGCGCGACGGCCTGACCGGCATCTACAACCGGCGCCGTTTCGACGAGCACTTCGCCAATATCTGGCAGCACGGCGTGCGCGAGCACCGGCCGATCACGCTCTTGTTCGCCGATATCGATCACTTCAAGGCCTTCAACGATCGTTACGGACACCAGGCCGGCGACGAGGCGATGAAAGCGGTCGCCGCAATCCTCGGGCAATTCGCGCGCCGGCCGCTGGATCTCGTCGCACGTTACGGCGGCGAGGAATTCGCGATTGTTCTGTATGACACGACTCAGGCTCACGCCGTGGAGGTCGCAGAGCAGCTGCTGCTAGTAGTCCGCGGGCTCGGCATTCCGCACCAGGATTCCAGCGCCGCGCCGGTGCTGACCATCAGCGTGGGCATCGCCAGTGTCGTGCCGGCAGCGAATCGCAGCAACTCAGGTCTCCTGCAATTGGCCGACCAGGCGCTGTACGCTGCCAAGGATGCCGGGCGTAACCGGTCGCACCTGTTCCAGGAAGAATACGAGCACATGAAGACCGGCTATTTCCGGCGCCACGCCGCCGAGCCGGGCGTGCCGAAGAAGAGTCAGTAGATCGCGATCTCGCGCCGGCCGTGCGAATCGCGCGCACCGCGGAACATGCCCTCGGTGTTGAATTCCATCGACAGCTCGCCCTTGCTGTCAACGACAATGACGCCCCCGTCCCCGCCGATCTCAATCAGCATGCCGTGCACGACATCGTGCGCCGCAGCGGCCGCGCTTACGCCGGTCAGCCGGACCCGCGCGCAGATTTCGTGCGCGACGACGGCACGCATGAAGTACTCGCCGCTGCCAGTGGCCGAGACTGCGCAGGAGGTGTTATCGGCATAGGTTCCGGCGCCGATGATCGGCGAATCACCGATCCGTCCCCAGCGCTTGTTGGTCAGGCCGCCGGTTGACGTCGCGGCGGCCAGGTTACCCTGGCGATCGCGCGCGACTGCGCCAACGGTGCTGAAGAATCCGATGTCCTCGTCGGCTGACGCGAGCTTGTCGCTGCGCTTGGCTTCTTCGAGCTGCTGCCAGCGCCGCTCCGTGTAGAAGTAACTGCCTGGCACCAGCTTGACGCCCTGTTCCAGTGCGAACTCCTCGGCGCCTTCGCCGGTCAGCAACACGTGCGGGCTCCGTTCCATGACCATACGCGCGAGCTCGATCGGATTCCTGATGTGGCGTACCCCGGCGACCGCGCCGGCCTTCCTGGTTGCGCCGTCCATGATCGCGGCGTCGAGTTCATTGACGCCGGCATGGTTGAACACGGCGCCCAGACCGGCATTGAACAGGGGTGAATCCTCGAGGATGCGCACTGCCGCGACAGTAGCGTCCAGACTCGTGCCACCCGCCTCCAGCACTGCGTAGCCGGCGTCAAGCGCGCGCTCGAGGTCGGCGCGGTAAGCACGCTCATTCTCTTCGGTCATCGAGGCCCGGCTAATTACGCCGGCGCCGCCGTGTATGGCGATCGAAATCATCGGCTGGTCTCCGTCGGCGGCTCCCGCTGGCTGCGCTATTGCGATGCAGGCCCACAGTGCTATGAGGAATGGCATGCGCATGGTTACTATTATCCACGATGCAAGGGGTCCAGGTACTGATCGTGACCGCGGCACTCGCAATTACCGCCTGCGGCGGCAACGGCGAGGCGCTGCTTGGCACACTGGAACGCGACCGGGTTGAACTGGTCGCCGAGGCACAGGAACCCATCATTCAGGTCGCGGTCCGTGAAGGCGATGCCGTGACCGAAGGCCAGCTACTGTTGCGGCTCGATCCGGCGGCGGTCGAGTCGCGGCTTTCGCAGGCGCGTTCCGCGGCGGCCCAGGCGGAGCGACGCCACGCCGAACTGGTCGCCGGGGCACGCCGCGAACAGGTCCGCGAGGCGCGCGCGCTCGCCGAGGGAGCCGCTTCGAAGGCCGCGGCCGAGGCCAGCGAATTCAAGCGCATCGAGAAGCTGGTCGCCGACGGTATGCTGCAGGCGAACGCGCTCGACCGCCAGCGCGCAGTGCGCGATGGAGCGGTTGCGGAGGAGCGCGCTGCGAGGGAGCGTCTCACGGAACTTGAGCGCGGCACGCGCAGCGAAGTCGTGGAGCAGGCCGCCGCCGCACTCGCCGGCGCGCGCGCGCAGGTTGCGGAATTGGAACTCTCCCTCGCGCGGCACACGGTGAGCGCGCCGCGCGCCGGTATCGTCGATGCGCTGCCATATGAACTCGGCGAACGCCCTCCGCGCGGTGCGCCGGTCGCCGTGCTGCTCGCAGCGGGGCAGCCCTATGCGCGCGTCTTCATCCCGGAGCCGCAGCGCGTGTCGGTAAAGGCGGGAAGTTTTGCCAACGTACGAATCGACGGTTCAGGGCGCGACTGGCGCGGCGAACTTCGCTATGTTTCCTCGGAAGCCGCCTTCACGCCCTATTACGCGCTCAACGAACGCGACCGCAGCCGGCTGTCATTCCTCGCGGAGGTCGTGCTGACGGAGCCCGATGCCGCGGACCTCCCGACCGGCATGCCGGTCGAAGTGACGATGCTGGAAACCCAGGGCCAGCCGTGACGGTTGCGATTTCCGCGCGTGGGCTGACGCGCTACTTCGGTGCAGTCACCGCGGTGGACGGCATCGACCTCGACGTGCCGCGCGGGCAGATCTACGGATTCCTCGGCCCCAACGGTTCCGGCAAGTCGACCACCATCCGCATGCTGTGCGGCCTGCTCGTGCCCAGCGGTGGCACGGTCAACGTGCTCGGCCACGAAGTGCCGCGCGAGGTCGAGACCGTGCGTCGCAAGCTCGGCTACATGACCCAGCGCTTCTCGTTGTGGGACGACCTGACGGTCACCGAAAACCTGGATTTCATGTGCCGCATCTATGGGCTCGACGGCGCGACGCGGCGCGCGCGCATGAAGGACCGGATCCGCAGTTACGATCTCGCTTCACACGCAAATCAACGCGCCGGGACGCTCTCCGGCGGAGAGCGGCAGCGTCTTGCACTTGCCGCGGCGACACTTCAAGAACCGCAGTTGCTGCTGCTCGACGAGCCGACTAGCGCCGTCGACCCGCAGAATCGCCGCGACTTCTGGGAGAACCTGTTTGCCCTCGTGGCAGCCGGCACGACGATCCTGGTTTCGACCCACTACATGGACGAGGCTGAGCGCTGCCATCGGCTCGCGATTCTCGACCACGGCCGCATCGCGGCCGAAGGCGAGCCCAAGCAGCTTGCGCGCGATGTCGACGCGACGGTGATCGAGATTGAATGCGCGGATCTAACGGCGGTACGGCGCGTGCTCGCGACCGTGCCGGCGATCAGGAGCGTGGCGCAGCTTGGCAACCGCCTGCACGTGCTGATGCATCGTGACTCGGTGGATCCCGAGCGTGAACTGCGTGCATCGCTCGCAGGCCAGTGTGCGGATGCGCGCGTCGAACGCGTCGGCGCGACGCTCGAAGACGTGTTCGTCGCCGCCACGCAGTTGCGCCGGCCCGACGTGGAGCGCGCCGCATGATCTGGCTCGAGCGCCTGCTCGCAATCGCGGCCAAGGAGGCCCGGCAACTGGCGCGCGACCGGGTCACCTTCGGGATGATCATCGGCGTCCCGGTCCTGCAGATGCTGCTGTTCGGTTACGCGATCAACTTTGACGTGCGCGACGTGGACGCGGCGGTGCTGGATCAGTCGCGCACGTCGTTGTCGCGGCAACTGGTCGGCGACCTGCAGGCGACCCAGGTGCTGCGCGTGATGCGCGAGGCCGGCAGCGAACGGGAGCTGCGCGAATTGATGCAACGCGGAGATGCCAGGGTCGGCATCGTCATTGCCCCGGATCTTGAGCGACGCCTCTTCGAAGGCAACCGGCCGGCGGTGCAGCTGCTGGTGGACGGCAGCCAGCCGGCGCTCGAGAACATCGCACAGGGGCTCGGTTCGATGCCGCTGCTGAAACGCGCCGGCACCGGCGCGACCGAGGTGCACCGTTTTGAGATCCGCACCGAGTACAACACCGCGCGCCGCACGGCGGTGCAAATCGTGCCCGCGCTGATCGGCACGATCCTGACGATGACCATGGTGATATTCACTTCGGGCGCAATAGTTCGCGAACGCGAACGCGGCAATCTGGAGCTCCTGATCACGACCCCGGTCACGCGTGGCCAGCTGCTGGCCGGCAAGCTGCTGCCATACGTGATCATCGGCCTGATCCAGACAACGCTGATCCTCGGCGTGGGGAGGGTCCTGTTCGGCGTGCCGATGGCCGGCAGTTTTGTGGATCTTTACCTTGGGGCGCTCGTCTTCATCGCCGCGTCGCTGTCCCTCGGTCTCTTCATCTCGACCATTGCGCAGACCCAGTTCCAGGCCTTCCAGATGGCCTTCGTGACGATGCTGCCCTCCATCCTGCTGTCGGGTTTCATGTTCCCGTTCGAGGGCATGCCGGCCTTTGCCCAGGCCATCGCCCAGGTGCTCCCGCTGACCCATTTCAACGAGATCATCCGCGGGATCACGCTGCGTGGAGCGACGCTCGCCGACATGCATGTCCCGCTCCTGAAACTGGTCATATTTCTGGTCCTGATGTTCTCCCTGGCGGTTACCCGGTTCCGCAAGCGTCTGGATTGATTAACGAAATCGGCGGGGCGGTGCCTTCGGGCCTTACCATTCCGGGGTGGAAATGGTGCCGATTCGGCCACCGTGCTATCCTCCGCGCCGATCGCAGCCTGTTCACCCTGCATTTTCAAGCGCTTGAAAGCGCCCCGGTGCATCGTCCACATCCAGCGATCAGGTGACAGGAGCTGTTCGAAGGTTCGCCCTAGCAAGGCCCACGCCCGCGAGACGATCCCGACCGTGTTTCCTGCCGTGTAGTGAATGGCCGCTACCGCCCATCGTCTTGATGGCGGATCGCAGCCCATTGTTAATGAAAAGTGAGAGCTTGAGTCATGAAGATCTACGTTGGAAACTTGCCTTTTTCGGCGACTGAAACACAGGTTCGCGACCTGTTCGCCGCACATGGCACGGTCGAGTCCGTTGCGCTGCCGTCCGTTCGTGGGACCGGTCGTCCGCGCGGTTTTCGCTTCGGCGAA
>CAYYQQ010000086.1:0-11827 GCA_964473595.1 uncultured Steroidobacteraceae bacterium
TCTACGTCAACCACCTGCCGCGCCACCGGCTGCTTGACACCCTGCCGACGCTGGTCGCGGTGCGCGAGGCGGGCCTCGAGCCGGTGCCGCACATCGCCGCGCGCCGCATCAAGGACCGCGCCGAGATCGAAACTTTCCTCAAGCGCGCCGTCGGCGAGGCCGGGGTACGCAAGGCGCTGGTGCTCGGCGGCGATGAAACGCAGGCGATCGGCCCTTACGCCGATGGCGCGGCGCTGCTCGGAGCGGGTTTGCTTGCGCGCGCCGGGCTGAAGGAAATCGGGCTGCCCGGCTACCCGGAAGGTCACCCGCGCATCCCGCTCGCCGTGCTGGAACGCGCTTTTGCCGAGAAGCTGTCGCTCGTGGCAGAGCAGGGAATGGGCAGCTACATCGTCACCCAGTTCTCCTTCGCCCCGGCGCGCGTGATCGAGTACTGCAGCGGCCTCGCGCGCGCGGCGCCCAGCGTCCCCGTCTATGTGGGCCTCGCGGGGCCGACCGATCCGCTCGCGCTGCTGCGCTTCGCGCAGCGCTGCGGCGTCAGCGCCTCGCTACGCGCGCTGCGCGCGCAAGGACTCGATGCCGTACGCCTGGTGACCCACACCGACCCGGCCGACCAGCTGGCCGCCCTCGCCCACTACTGCAGCGTGCACGCCGACTGCAACGTGGTCGGCATCCACCTGTTCACCTTTGGCGGCGTGACCTCGTCTGCGGCCTGGATGAACCGTTATGTCGCCTCGCGCGGCATGTCGGCGTAAGATTGCTGGCCGAACAGCCAGCGCCCGGCAGACCCGACCCACCAGGAGGAGACACCATGGACGATCATTCCCGCGATCGACAGAAGAACCGGCCCGCGCAACCCGGGCGCCGCGACGCCCTGAAAAAGAGCGCCGCGCTCGCCGGCGCAGCCGCCGCCGCGCAGCTCGGCTTTCCGGCACTGGTGCGCGCGCAGGCCGACACCGTCAAGTTCGCGCATTTGACGCCGCGCACCGGCTTTCTCGGGCAGCTCGGCGACTACGGCTTCAAGGCGGCGTCGTTGGCGGTGGACGAAATAAACGCCGCAGGGGGCTTGCTCGGCCGCAAGGTAGAACTGATTGCCGAGGATAGCGTCAACCCGCAGACCGCCGTGACCAAGGCGCAGAAGCTGATCGAGCGCGACAAAGTGGTCGCGATCATCGGCGAAATCAACTCGGCTTCGGCGCTCGCCATCGGCGAGCAGGTCGCGCGCTACAAGACAACACCCTTCTTCAACACCGGCGCCAACTCGGACGCGCTGCGCGGCAAGAACTGCAACCGCCTGATGTTTCACATCGAAGCCGGCAACACGATGTATACCAAGACCATCGGCACCTGGCAGAAGGCGGAGAACAAGATCAAGGGGGCCAAGTGGTACATGCTCACGGCCGACTATGCCTTCGGCCACGACCTGTTCCGCGTGTCGACGAAATTTCTCAAGGAAAACGGCGGCGAGCTTCTCAACAACGACATGGTGCCGACCAACACGCAGGATTACAGCGCCTACATCCTGAAAATCCGCCAGGCGAAACCGGACCTCGTTTATATCAACCTCGCGGGCGTCGACCAGACCACGTTCCTCAAGCAATACAAGGAATACAACCTGCCGTTCCCGCTGGCGGGCGGCGTGATGGACACGATCCCCTTCTGGGGCGCGGGCATCGACTCGATTTCCGGACATTGGCAGAGTCTGTGGTACCACGGCCTCGATATCCCGGCGTCGCAGGCCTTCACCAAGCGCTTCAGCGACAAGTCCGGCTTCCCGCCGGATAACCAGGCGTGGGGCGACTACGTCGGTGTCAAGATCATGGCGCAGAGCATCGCCGAAACCAAGACGACCGACGCGGCAAAGATTGTCGAATACCTCGAGAAGGGCGCGAGCTTCGACATCCTGAAGGCGCGCAGGGGCAGCTTCCGCGCCTGGGACCACTCGTTGCTGCAGGAAATGTACGTTGTGAAAGTCAAGGACAAGGCGCGCATGAAGGACAAGTGGGACATTTTCGATATCGTGCGCCCGGTTCCCGGCGCCAACGAATCGCTGGAACTGATCCAGCCGACCAAAGAAGAGAACGCCTGCACCATGGCGTAGCGTTTTGTTCGTGATCGTCATCGAGCAGGTCCTCAACGGCCTGCTCGTCGGCTCCTACTACATCGTCCTGTCGCTCGGCCTGTCGCTGATTTTCAGCCTGGGCGGCGTGGTGAATCTCGCGCACGGCGCGTTTTACGCGCTGGGCGCCTATCTCGCCTATGAAGTGGAGCGCAGGCTCGGCTTCGCCGGCGCGATCCTCCTCTCGCCGATCGGCGTTGCGCTGGTTGGCGTTCTGATCGAGCGCTGGTTCCTGCGTCGGCTGTACCACGAAGATCCGATGCTCTCGCTGTTGTTCACGTTCGGTCTGGCGATGACCGCAGAGCAGAGCCTGCGCCTCATCTGGGGCACCACCGGCCTGCCGTTTGCGATTCCCGCAGCATTGAAAGGGCAGCTGCTGCTCGGCGATTTCATCTACTCCTACTACCGTCTCACGGTGCTCGCCGTCACGGCTGCGACGATTTTCGGCTGCTGGGCGCTGCTGCACCGGACCGCGTTCGGCATGATCGTGCGCGCCGGCACGCGCGACCCGGAAATGGTGCGGGCCATGGGAATCTCGCTGCGCCCGGCGCTTAGCGCCGTGTTCGCTCTCGGTGTCGCGCTTGCCGGGCTGGCAGGCGTGATGTCCGCGCCGCTGGCCGGGATCCAGCCGGCCATGGGGACTGAAATCCTCACCGCGGCCTTCGTCGTGGTCGTGATCGGCGGCCTTGGCAGCTTCTGGGGCGTGGTGTACGCGGGCCTGCTGGTCGGCGTGGTGCGCGGCATCACGGTGGTTTTTTATCCGCCGGCCGCCGAAGCCTCGATGTACATCCTGATGGCGCTGATCCTGCTCGTGCGGCCGCGCGGTCTGATGGGCGAGAAATTCGAGAAATTCGAATGAGCGTCGGCAATGCATAGGCATCCTTTGGTCATCGCCGCGATCGCGCTCGCCGTGCTGCCGTTCTTCACGCACGCGATCGGCTTCACCCACGGCATTGCGACCGAAATCGCGCTGTTTGCGATGGTCGGACTCGGATTCAATCTGCTGCTCGGCTACACCGGCCTGTTGTCGTTCGGCCACGGCCTGTTCTTCGGCTTCGCCGCATACGCAACTGCACTCGCGCAGATTCACTGGTTCAGGGGCAGCCTGCTCGCGCCGCTGCTGTTCGGCGTGCTCGCCACCAGCCTGCTCGGCCTTGCAGTCGGATTCCTGGTGCTGCGGCGCCGCGGCGTGTATTTCTCATTGCTCACGCTGGCGTTCACGGCGCTCGGCTTCACGGTCGCGTTCCGCTGGACCGACCTCACCGGCGGCGAATCCGGCCTGCGCGGGATCACGCGGCCGTCCGTGTTCGGGCTCGATCTGGACCACCAACTGGTGTTCTACGGCTTCTGCGCCGCGATCATCTTCGGCGTCGCCGTGGTCATGTGGCGGGTGGTGAACTCGCCCTTCGGCTCGGTGCTGGTCGCGATTCGCGAACGCGAGCAGCGCGCGAGCTTCGCCGGCTATCCGGTCCGGCGTTACCGTCTTGCGGCGTTCGTCATCTCGACCGTGGTGATGGGCATCGGCGGCGGCCTGTTCACCTTTCTCAAGCTGTTCGCCGCCGCGGACCCGGTGCATCCCAATTTCTCCGGCGAGATTCTGGCCATGGCCATCATCGGCGGGTCGCGCAGTTTCATGGGGCCGCCGCTGGGCGCCGCGTTCTACATCCTGTTCAGGGAGGTCCTGTCCGGCTATACGGCCTCCTGGCTGTTCTGGTTCGGCCTCTTGTTCATGGCGTTCATCCTGTTCTCGCCAACCGGATTGGTTGGCCTCTGGCAGCGCGTCAGCGCGCCGTTCCGCAGGCAGGCCGAAACGCTTGCCGCGATGGCGTCGCGCGTGAAACCAACCCCTGCCGCCGAAGTGCCGGCATCCATGCTGCATGCGGATGCGCCGGCGCCGGGAACGGTGCTGCTTGCAGCGTCAAAGGTCAGCAAGCATTTCGACGATTTCGTCGCCGTCGATCGCGTCAGCATTGAACTCACGCATGGACGACTGCACGCCCTCATCGGACCCAACGGCGCGGGCAAGACGACGCTGTTCAACCTGCTCTCGGGCATGTATCCGGCGGAAGGCGGCAGCCTCGCCTATCGCGGCACCCCGTTGGCGGCGCGCACTCCCGACGCATTCGCGAGCCTCGGCATCGCGCGCTCGTTCCAGATCACGAATCTGTTTGCGGGATTGACGGTCCGGGAAAACCTCCGCCTCGGCGTGCAAGCGCGCGCGGCGGAGCGCTTCAACCTTTGGCGCCGCAAGGAAACGCTGGCCCACGTCAACCGGGAGACCGACGAGCTGATCCGCTTCCTCGGCCTCGAAGGCGTCGAGGAAGCGCAGGTTGCAAACCTCTCCTACGGCGGTCAGCGGCTGATGGAAATAGGGGTGGCCTTGACCGCACGACCGCGAATCCTGCTGCTTGACGAGCCTCTGGCGGGACTCGCCGCCGCGGAGCGCGAGCGCATCGTTACCATGATCAGGCAACTCTCGCGGCACATGGGCGTGCTGCTGGTCGAGCACGACATCGATCGGGTCTTCGAGTTCGCCGGGCGCATTACCGCCATGGCGAACGGGGTGGTCCTCGTCGAAGGCGACGCCGCAACGGTTGCCGCCGACCGCCAGGTGCAGGAGGTGTACCTCGGCAGCGGACGCAAGATCGTGATGGGCGCGCGCAGCCACGCCGTGGCCGGCGAGGTGCTGCTCGAACTCGACGGCGTCAATACGTTCTACGGCAAGAGTCACATCCTGCACGACGTTTCACTCGAGGTACGCGCCAACCAGGTCACTGCACTCCTCGGCCGCAACGGCGCGGGGAAATCCTCGACCATAAAGAGCATCATGGGACTGGTCGCGCCAGCAAGCGGCACCATCCGCTTCGCAGATAAAACGATCAGCGGGCTCACGCCCGAGGCGATTGCGCGCGCCGGAATCGGCCTGGTGGCGCAGGGTCGCCGCCTGTTTCCCGGGCTGACGGTCGCGGAGAACCTCAAACTGGGTGGACTGTCACGCCAGCGCGGCAGTGGCGTGCATTGGACCGAAGAGCGCATTTTCGGCTACTTCCCGCGCATTCGTGACAAGCTCGGCACCAAGGCCGACCTGTTGTCGGGCGGCGAACAACAGATGGTGGCGATCGCCCGCGCCCTGTCCGGCAACGTCAAGCTGCTGCTGCTGGACGAGCCGTTCGAGGGCCTGGCGCCGGCGGTGGTCGAGGAAGTGTTCAAATCGCTGGATCAGCTGCGCCGCGACATCGCCATCTTGATCATCGAGCACGACCTCGACCTGGTCCTGGCGCTCGCCGACCATGCCTACGTCCTGGATCGGGGCCATGTCTCGCACGCGGGACCGGTTGAACCGCTGCTTACGAACCTGGAATTCCGCAAGCAGGTATTGTGGTTATGACGAACGAAAGGGCAATTTAATGCATCTGCACACGCGGCTGCGCTACGCGCCGGCCGAAGTAAAAGTGGAAAAGCGTGCCGACGGCACGATGGTGCTGCGCTCGCCGCAGGCGCTCAAGCCCTATGCGCGCGCCGTAGGTGAATGGCTGGTGCAGGGTTACGAGAAAGCCCCCGACCGCATTTTCCTTGCCGAGCGCAAGGGCGAGGGCTGGCGGCGGCTCACTTATCGCGATGCGCTGTCGGATGCGCGCCGCATTGGCCAGGCCCTGCTCAATCTCGGGCTCGACGCGACGCGTCCGGTCGCCATTCTTTCCGACAACAGCATCGACCACGCACTGCTCGCGCTCGGCGCGATGCACGTCGGAATTCCCGTGGCGCCGATTTCCCCCGCCTACTCGCTGATGTCGAAGGACTTCGCCAAGCTGAAGTACATCTTCGGGCTGCTAAGGCCCGGCCTGGTGTTCGCCGCCGACCCGGAGAAATTCGCCCCGGCGCTGGCGGCGGTCGGCGCCACATCGACGCCAGTCGCGCGGCTGCTCGAGGCCAACCCGGGCTCGACGCTGGAGCTCGCGTTCTCGCGCCTCACGCCGGACACGGTGGCCAAGATACTATTCACCTCGGGTTCGACCGGTGTGCCCAAAGGCGTGATCAATACCCAGCGGATGCTGTGCTCCAACCAGCAAAGCTGGGCGCAGCTCTGGCCATTCCTGGAAGAGCGCCCGCCGGTGCTCTGCGAATGGTTGCCGTGGAACCATACCTTCGGCGGCAACGGGACCTTCAACATGGTGCTGCGCAATACCGGCACGCTCTACATCGACGCCGGCAAGCCGGCGCCGGGACTCGTCGAGGCTACGGCGCGCAACCTGAAGGAAGTCTCGCCGACGATGTATTTCAACGTGCCGCGCGGTTTCGATCTGCTGCTGCCCTTTCTTGAATCCGATGCGGCATTGCGCGCGAGCTTCTTCCGCGACCTGAATCTCGTATTCTACGCGGGAGCGGCGCTGCCGCAGAACCTCTGGGAGCGTCTGGAGAAGCTGGCACTCACCGAAAAGGGCGGTGAGCTCGCGATGCTTTCAGCCTGGGGTTCGACCGAGACTGCTCCGATGGCCGCGTGTGTGCACTACCCGATCGATCGCGCCGGCGTCATCGGCTGCCCGGCGCCGGGCACCGAGATCAAGCTCGTGCCCTCAGGCGGCAAACTCGAAGCCCGGGTGAAAGGCCCGAACGTGACGCCTGGCTACTATTGCAGCCCGGAACTCACGGCGGCCGCATTCGACGAGGAAGGCTTCTACCGCATCGGCGACGCGATGAAATTCGCCGATCCGGCGGCGCCCGAGAAAGGCCTCGTATTCGACGGCCGCGTCGCCGAGGATTTCAAGCTCACCACCGGGACCTGGGTGCACGTGGGGGCGATCCGCGTGAAGCTGATCGCGGCGGGCAACCCGCTCATCCAGGATGCCGTCATAACGGGTCATGACCGGGACGAAGTCGGTGCGCTCGTCTTCGTCAATCCAGCTGCTGCGAAAGATTTTTCAATTGAACAGATTCAAAAACAGCTGGCAGGCACGCTGACGGCCCTGGCGAAGGAAGGCGGTAGCTCTACTCACCCCGCCCGCCTGCTCGTCATGGCCGAGCCGCCGCAGATCGACGGCAATGAAATCACCGACAAGGGCTACCTCAACCAGCGCGCGGTGCTGGAACGGCGCGCCGCGTTAGTAGAAGAGCTTTATTCGAACTCGACAGAAGTGGTGACCGCCGGCTAGCGGCAATGAATACCGAAGTACTTGTCGTCGGCGCCGGTCCCACCGGCCTGATGCTGGCGGTCCAATTGGCCCGGCGCGGCCTGCGGCCGCTCGTCATCGACCGCCACGCGGCTCCATCACTGGAGTCGCGCGCGCTCGGCGTGCAGGCGCGCACACTGGAAATCTACGAAAAACTCGGCATCGTCGGGCGCGCTCTGGAATTGGGCAAGCGCGCGACCGGCGCGAACATGTGGGCCGAAGGACGGCACGCGGCGCGCGTTCCGCTGGGCGATATCGGGCGCGAGCTCAGTCCCTACCCCTTTCTGCTGATCCTCAGCCAGGACGACAACGAGCGCCTGCTCAGCGACGCGTTGCGCGGCCACGGCGTCGACGTGCAATGGAACACAGAGCTGGTCGCGCTGAAACAGGAACCCTCGCGGGTGCGAGCGACGCTGAAGCAGGCGGACGGTGTGATGCGCGAAGTCGAGGCGCGCTGGGTCGCCGGCTGCGACGGGGCGCACAGTGCGGTCCGCAGCCTGAGCGGCATCAGCTTTCCGGGCGCGCCCTACGAACAGATGTTCTTCGTCGCTGACACCGTGATTAGCGGTTCCATGGCGCCAGGGGAGTTGAACGTCTACCTTTGGCGCGACGGCTTCCACCTGTTCTTTCCGATGCGTGGCGAAGACCATTGGCGACTGGTCGGCATCGTCCCTCCGGAACTGCGCTCGCGCAGCAGCCTGAAGCTGGCGGACGTGCTGCCCTCGATGCTCAAGGAAGCCGGAACGCTTTCGTTGCGGGCCTGCCACTGGTTCTCGACCTATCGCATCCATCACCGCCGTGCCGAGCGATTCCGGCGGGACCGCTGCTTCCTGCTCGGCGACGCGGCGCACATCCACAGCCCGGTTGGCGCGCAGGGAATGAACACCGGCTTGCAGGACGCGTATAACCTCGCGTGGAAACTGGCGCTCGTCGTTGCGGGGAGTGCGCGCGACCAGTTGCTCGATTCCTACGAAGCCGAGCGGCTCCCCGTCGCGAAGCGGCTGCTCGCCACCACCGACCGCGCGTTTACGATCGTCGTCTCCAACCGTTGGCTCGCGGGCTTGCTGCGCACGCGTATCGTGCCCCGGCTACTGGCCACCGCGATGCGTTTCGAGCGTGTGCGGAGACTTGCATTTCTCACCATCTCGCAGACCGGCATCCAGTATCGCGGCGGCCCGCTATCGCAGTCGGCCGCCGGGTTCCCCGCGCACGGGCCGCAGGCGGGCGACCGGTTTCCCCTGCTGCGATTCGACGATCTGCACTTCCATCTTGTTCTTGCCGGCCAGGATGCGCCCGCGCAAGAGGTCCCGGACTGCGATGGCCTGCTGCGCCTGCATCGCCTGCCGGACGATCCGCAGCAGGACGCCGAACTCGCGCGCTTCGGCATCGCGAAGCCCTCATTCTGGCTGCTGCGCCCGGACGGGCATGTCGGGCTCGCCGGCACCCGGTTCGATGCGTCTTTGCTGCGGCGCTATCTGACAGAGCGGCTAGGCTTCGCCCCGGACCAGATCGGTTCCTGAGTCAGCTGGCCACGAACTTCGGCGCGATTTTTCGCAGCTTCTCCGGGTCGATGCGGCCGCTCCTCTGGATGTAGCTCCAGGCGAACTCCCGCGGCGCAAGCTTCATGTGCTCGGGAAAGCGCTCGTACCAGCCGCCGCTCGCGTCGGCCGCGGCTACCAGCTTTTCCACGATCCGCCGCCGGGTCGCTTCGAACGCCGCCAGCGCGCCGGGAACGTCGTTGCGGATCTGCGCCAGCGATTTCGCCAGCGCGATCGCATCCTCCATCGCCAGGCGCGTGCCCGAGCCAATGGAGAAATGCGCGGTGCGCTGCGCGTCGCCGAGCAGCACCGTGTTGCCCACCGACCAGCGCGCATTGCGCAGGTTCGGGAAGTTGCGCCAGACGGACTTGTTGGACACCAGCGGATGGCCCGCCAGTGTGTCCGCGAACACCCGCCCGCAATACGCGAGCGTCGCCGCCTCGTCCATCGCCGCGAAGCCCGCGCGCTCCCAGGTCGCCGGGTCGCACTCCACGACAAAGGTGCTCATCCGCGGCGAGTGCCGGTAGTGGTGCGCGTTGAATGTGCCGTGCTCGTTCGACACGAAAGTCTGCGTCAGAGTTGGGAACAGTTTTGTCGTGCCGTACCAGGAAAATTTATTTTTCAAATAATTCATGGAAGAACCGAAGGCCTCGCCATGCAGCCGCCGCACGACGGAATTGACGCCGTCGGCTGCAACCACCAGGTCGTGATTCTGCAGTTCAGTCTTGGAAGAAATTGCCTTTTCGTATTCGGGCACGACGCCAACGGACTCCAGCCTCTGCTGCAGCAGGCGCAGGAACGGCAGCCGGCCGATCGCCGCGAAGCCGATGCCGTCGACGACCACCGGCGTGCCGCGATGCACCACCGTCAGGTTGGTCCAGGATTCCATCGCCGGCGTGATGAGCGCGAAGGTCCCCGGGTCGTCGGCCTGCAGGAATTCGAGCGCGCGGTCGGAGAACACCACGCCGAAGCCGAAAGTGGAATCGGGCGGGTTCTGCTCGACGATCCGGATCTCCCAGCCCGGCAGCTGGCGCTTGACAAGATAGGCGAGGTACAGGCCCGCGGGGCCGGCGCCGGCGATGAGCATCTTCATTGGTGATTCATGCCGTGCAGCGCATTGATTTGACCTATGATATCCGGACTTTCAGACACAGCCCCGTCACGTTTTCGAAGAGGAGGAAGTCCATGAAAACCCATCGCAGGCTGGCCGCCGTTATTTGCGCCATCGCCGCCGCATTCGTTCCGCCGCAAGCGGTCGCGCAGGAAGTCACCTTGCGCCTGGTGAGCGCGTTCGCCGAGAACACCACCTACGTCAAGAATCTCGAGCCGATGATGAAGAAGCTCAATGCCGAGGGCAAGGGCGTGCTGCAGATCAATTTCATCGGCGGCCCGAAGGCGATGCCGCCGTTCGAGGTCGGCAACGCGGTGCGCACCGGGGTCGTCGACATCGGCATGACCACCGGCGCGTTCTACACCAACATCATGCCCGAGGCCGACGCGCTCAAGCTGACCCAGCTGCCGGCGCCGGAACTCCGCAATAACGGCGCCACCGACCTGATCAACAAGGTCTGGAACGAGAAGGCCAACATGCAGTACCTCGGCCGCGTCATCGACTACACGCCGTTCCACCTTTACCTCACCAAGAAGATCGACAAGCCTGATCTCGCCGGCCTGAAGCTGCGCATCACGCCCGTGTACCGCGACTTCTTCCAGTCGCTGGGCGCGACCGTAGTACAGACCGCGCCGGGCGAGGTCTACACGGCGCTCGAGCGCGGCGTGGTGGACGGCTACGGCTGGCCGATCAACGGCATCTTCGACTTCAACTGGCAGGAGAAAACCAAGTTCCGCGTCGACCCGGGCTTCTACAGCGCCGAGGTGTCGCTGGTGATGAACCTGGACAAGTGGAAGGCCTTGTCGCAGGCGCAGAAGGACCTGCTGATGCGCCATGTGGTGGCCCACGAAGCGGATGCCGTTTCGTGGAAGAAGATCAACGAGGACGACATCAAGCGCCAGGCGCAGGCCGGCATCCAGGTAATCAACTTCGACGCCGCGACCGCGAAGCAGTATGTCGACAAGGCCTATGATGTCGCATGGACGAATCTCATCAAAGTGAGCCCGCAGTACGGCCCGCAGATGAGGAAGCTCTTCAGCAAGCAATGAAACGTCTCTCGGAACAGTACGGTCGCCTGCTGGCGGGCCTCGCGCTCGCCGGCTGCGCCGTGCTGCTGCTGATGATGCTGGTGATCTGCGTCGACGTGCTGCTGCGCAATGTACGCATCGCGCCGGGCATGCTCGGGGTCCCTTGGGCGAACGAGATGACCGAGTACGCGCTGTACCTGATCACCATGCTCACCGCGCCGTGGCTGCTGCGCCAGGGGCAGCACATCCGCGTCGACGTCCTGTTGCGTGCGATGCCCCGGCGGTTTGCCTGGTACTGCGAGTGGGTTGCGGACCTGCTCGCGCTCACCTGCTGCGGGGTGATCGCGTACTACGGCGTCAAGGCGGTGCTTTCCAGCCACGCCATCGGCGGCACGGTCGTCAAGGTGCTTTCGGTGCCGGAGTGGTGGCTGCTCGCGCCCCTGCCGGCGGCCTTCGCGTTGCTCGCGATCGAGGTCCTGTTCCGGATGCAACGCCTCCTTGCCGCCGAGCGCGGACCGCGCACCGATGCGGTTACCGCGGCTTAGCCGGCCACAGCACAGGCGGCGCAATGTCATGGCAATCCGCGGCCTGGCTCCTGCTTGGCGGTTCGACCGTGCTGATGTTCCTCGGCCTGCCGGTCGCGTTCGCGTTCCTGGCGATCAACCTGCTCGGCGCGGCGATCTTCCTGGGCGGCGACGCCGGCATGATGCAGCTCGCGCGCAACAGCGTGCAATCGGTGACCAGCTTCGCGCTGACGCCGATCCCGCTGTTCATCCTGATGGGCGAAGTGCTGTTTCACACCGGCCTCGCGGTAAAGGTGGTCGGCGGGCGGCGCATCTCGATCGCTCCAGTCGGTGCCCCGGAAG
>CAYYQQ010000087.1:0-11763 GCA_964473595.1 uncultured Steroidobacteraceae bacterium
GGCGCAACTCAACACAGTCGCTCTGCAGCTCAATCAACGGCCTCGGGAAACTTTGGGCTTTGACACTCCAGCAAACAAACTTCATGCTTGCGTTGCACCGACCGGTTGAGATCGCCCCCGTTTGGATTTCTTATCCCTGGGACGGCACCAGCGCGGCCAAGTCGCTTCCGGCCGGCCGGGAAAGCTAAGTCTTGGGTTTTTGATCCGACGATTACTTCGGGACGCCTACCAAATCCCACGACTGCACGGTAGCGAAGTACTGGCTGCTGGAAAAGCCATAGAGGACGCCCGCCACATATTGCGTCGCGTAACGTGCCTGTTTGAACCCGTCGGTCGCGACGATGTAGTCACGCAGCGCAAAATAGTAGATCGTCTTGGCAGCGTCGGCACCAATCCTGGAGGCCATGCAACCGTTGATGCGGTGGCATTGGCCGGTAGACAGCAGCCAGAAGGCGTTGTTCTGGATCCCCGAATTGGTGTGCACCCCGCCGTTGTCACCCGTGCCAATGAAGCGGGACGGGTAATTGTCCCGGGAGCTGCCGTCGAGGGTGGGCCGATACATGTAACGGAGTGCGTCTCCGTCTGTATATGGGGTATATGCCTGTTCCCCTACTTGCCACGTTGTGCCAAAGGGGGCCGATTCGCCTTTCCAATAGCGCTCGACCATGGCACCGAAGATATCCGAGAACGACTCATTCAGCGCGCCCGACTCATTGATGTACTTCAGTCCTGCTACATACTGGGTCACGCCGTGCGTCCACTCGTGCCCGACGATATCCAACGTGGCGAATGATCGGAAGGTATAGCCAACGTAGCAGCAATAGTCACCGTCACCGAGGTTGATCTTGTTGCCGTCCCAGAACGCGCCGTTGTATCTGACGCCGTAGTGGTTTCGTGCGCTCAGGAGATAGCGGGACCCATCAACGGACTTGTAGACTTTCGGCCCATAATTGTCGTCGACATAACGCCTTGCATGATTGTAGTAATAGTAGCTCATGGTCTGGACGGTCGTGTACATGGCGTCCGCGTCGGTCGTGTAGGAATTGGGCTCATAACCCGGAAATCCGAAGTAGCCGGTTCCCGAAATGACTTGGTACACCGAGGTAGTGCCATTGCGCATATCGAAGGTGCCGATACCGCGGATATTGTCGTTCAGGT
The DNA here is from genome assembly GCA_964473595.1 of uncultured Steroidobacteraceae bacterium. Classification (GTDB taxonomy): domain Bacteria; phylum Pseudomonadota; class Gammaproteobacteria; order Steroidobacterales; family Steroidobacteraceae; genus SCUD01. The sequence goes on from CAYYQQ010000087.1 coordinate 1,159, forward strand.
AGGACGCGTCGTAGCGGCCCCCAAAAATCGGATCAACGTACCCGTTCAACACCCTCGCACAAGTGATCGGCACTTGACCCTGGTAGAGCGTGCCGCCCACGCAGTCGTAAGCGTTGACAGTCTGGATGTTGTTGTAGCTCTGCAGGATCTGACCCGCATTGTCCGCCTGTGCGCCCACCCACACGTTCAGCTGGATCGGATCGCTCGTGGACGTGTCTGTCACGATCACGTGAAAGGTCAGCTTACGCTTGCCTGGCCCGTTGCCGGGATGGATCTCGAGGAAAGCGTCATCGGATTCTGCGCTGTCGAGCGTCTGGTTCTTCTTCAGTTTATCGGCACCGCCTTGGCCCTTGTCGCGATCATCCTTGTCGGTATGGTTGCCCTTGAGTTGCTCTCGCAACATTTTTCGGGCAATTGCCAGGGCCTTCTTGGCCGAGATTACGGGGTCCGTGACCACCTCCGGATCGTTCAGGTATTGGCCGTGAAATACCGGCGTGTTGGCGGCTAGCGGTGCGCCAGAATCTTCACTCTTGACGGCGTCCTCCAAGGCGATCGGATCGCCCGGATCTACGCCATCCTTCAGGTGAACGGACAGGTGACCATTGAGGACGGGGATACCACGATAGGTCTGGTTGAGTTTGAGATGCCAGCGGTCCCTACTGTCCAGAGAGATAGCATGAAGGGTCCACTCCTGGCGCGGGTTTTTCATCCCGAGCTGTGGGCCCAAACTCTCCTCCATCATCTTGAACATCGCTTCCGTGGCAGCCGCTTTCTGGGCACTGCTTGGATTGGGCTCGACGGGTGGCTGAGTCGTGTCCAGCGGCGAGGCCGGAAGTGAGGCCACTTGGCCGTAGGCCGTCATCGACACGCCAACAGCCAAGGCGGCGGCCGCGACAAAGGTGGTGAGTGATGGTGTTCTTGTTAAGAGTGTTTGTTTCATTGCGTTCCCCCCGTCGTCCTCGGATGCGTCGCTATTGGCCGATAGCCGCGCGGCGCAATCACTATCCACGCTCATGCAGTGCCTGCATCCGTGCCGGGATGTCGCGATGCCCTCAGAACGAGGACACGGGAACCGACCTCTACCCGGAGCTTCGCCCTGAAGCTCATCCGGTCGGCGGGATCGACGGTCCACTTGTCCGCTTATAGAAGGCTGCTGTCAATGAGCCATTGAGAGGCTGTCGCTGCGGTTTACACCACTCCCGCACTGTATTCCGAATATCTCCCCCGAAATCCCCAGTTTCTCGGCTGGCCCCGGTGCCGCCCTGGCCCTACCGTGGGGGCATGGACCGCACTCGCCAGACTTGGGAACTGACTCAGCAACTCCTCGGGTACTTCCCGAGCGCCTGGGCAATCTCGCTACCGGTCTCACCCGCCTGCCAGCGTCGCCACATCTGCGCTTTGAATGCCGCCGTCAACCATGGACCTCGGCTCATCGATGCAACCTCCTCTCAAATATAGGATGTTGCACCGACCGGTTGAGATCGCCGCCCTTTGAAATTCCTGTCCCTCGCGACAGTTGCGCAATGGAGGGAGTCATGGACGAGCGAGAAGAATTCTGGTTGGATCGCTTGCGTTGGTACATGGGGGAATCACGCGCGGCATGCCGATTGTGGGCGCTGTTGTCGTCGCGAACTTGGACTGCAAATGTCAGTAGTGATAACGCATGCTCGATTGTTGCCCGCTGTTGCGTTAGTCGCCGGCATGCTGGCGCTTGCCGTCGCAACGGCGGGCGAGACGACTGATCCAGAAGCCCTTATCGTCCGCGGCAGCCGGCTCTTCCTGCCAGTGTCGATCAATGGCGTTGTGGCCGAAGCTTTGCTCGACTCGGCCGCCGAGATGACCGTCGTCGATTCGGCACTCGCAGCGAAGCTCAAGCTCAAGCTTGAGGGTGCGGAGACGATCAAAGGCTCGGGCGGAGAGTCGAGGACGCAGTTCGCAAGTGGCGTCAACCTCACGGCAGCCGGCCTGGCATTGCCGAATCTCACGGTCGCGGTGACGGATCTCTCCGACCTGTCGAAGAGATTGGTTGGCTCGCACGTTGAGCTGATTCTCGGTCGCGAATTTTTCGATGCCGGTAGATGGTGGATTGACATCGACGGAGGATCGATCCATCTCGCCGATTGTGCAGACAGTCCGCAGAATCCGCCGTACAAGCTCACCTCCGCGCGCGGCATTGAAAGCATGTCGGTGAAAGTGGCAGGGGTGCCAGCGCAGGCCGATATCGACCTCGGCAATGGCAACGAAGTCCTGATCGGAAAGACGTTTGCGGAGCAGCATGGGCTTTTGAAGCCCGAACGCATCGTCGAGCAAAAGGTCGGGGGCGGTATCGGCGGCAGGATCGACCGCGATATCATCGTGCTCAAGACACTGGAAGTCGGCGGTGTTACCTTCGAAAACGTGCGCGCTGCTATTGATTCTCAGGACAGCGCCGGCGAGGTCAATATCGGGCCCAACATCCTGCGGCGGTTCATGCTGCTGATTGACTTCGGTCAACATGCCATCTGGCTCGAGCAGCGCAAGTAGCGATCGCGGAGAGCTGTGTGCTGATCCTCGCGCACCTCGGTGAACCCACCACCCCGCCGCCGCTCACCCCGCGGCCCCGCGCCCCGCCCGAACTCGAGGCTGACCGGGTCGGCACACCCGGGTTCGCGCTCGATCAGCCCTTGAACTGATCCTGCGTCGCAACAGAAAAGGCCGTCTGAAGTTCCTATCCGTCGATCAAGCTTATACTCACACGCTGCCAACGAATCGCATCAAATCCATGGCACGGGGAAAGCTGTGACACTCCAAACGTTTGCCCAACAACTGACTCGAACCAAACCCACTGATAGCGATGAGCATTTAACTGACGAGCCGGGCGAAAACAGTTTGCACCGATCACTCGGGCTGTTTTCTCTAACCATGATAGGCGTGGGCTCTACCATTGGTACCGGCATTTTTTTTACCATGGTCATAGCGGTACCCAAGGCGGGCCCTTCGGTCATATTGTCATTCATCATCGCCGCAATAACTGCGGGGCTGACGGCATTGTGTTACGCCGAACTGTCATCAAGAATTCCTTCTTCCGGCTCCTCCTATTCGTTTGCTTACGCGACCGTGGGCGAGTTCTTGGCATTTGTGGTTGCTGCGTGTTTGTTGCTGGAATATGGCCTGGCGGCCAGTGCGACTGCCATCGGCTGGTCTGACTATCTAAATAATTTTTTGAGCAACGCCATGGGTTGGCAGATTCCAACGGAGCTGCGCGCACCGATGATCGTATCGGGCGAAAACGGCGCCGAAATGCACTTCAATCAGTTTAATTTGCCCCCCATGATCCTGGTGGCCACATGCTGCTTTCTGCTGCTCCGCGGCGCTAAAGAATCGGTCACGGTCAACGCCATCATGGTCTTGATCAAGCTCGCCATCTTGTTGTTTTTTGCGGTCGTTGCTTTTTCAGGTTTCAATACCGAACATTTCACGCCATTTTTCAATACCGACAACAGCAAGGGTTTGGCGGGCATGGCAGGTGTCACCGCAGCGGCGGGTACCGTGTTCTTTTCCTTCATCGGTCTTGACGCCATTGCGACAGCAGGCGCTGAAGCCAAGAACCCGAGACGCGATGTGCCTTTAAGCCTTATGGCGGCGCTGGTCATCGTCACCGTGTTCTACCTGGCGGTTGCCATCACGGCGATTGGCGCTCAACCTGCGGACATGTTTGCAGGGCAGGAGGCGGGGCTGGCGGTCATTTTGCAAAACGTAACGGGTAAAGCCTTGCCGGCGTTGATTCTGTCTGCCGGTGCGGTCATTTCGGTGTTCAGCGTTACGCTGGTCACTCTTTATGGACAGAGCCGTATCCTGTTTGCCATTAGTCAGGACGGATTGATCCCTCAGTCTTTTCAAAAAGTCAGTAAGCGAACCAAGACCCCCGTCAGCAATACCATTATTGTCTGCATCATGGTGGCACTGGTCGCCGGCTCGGTGGACTCCACTTTTCTGTGGGACATGGTCAGCATGGGCACCTTGGTTGCCTTCATCGTGGTTTCCATTGCGGTGCCGGTATTGCGCCACAAACAGCTCGGCAAGGAAACGCCGGGCTTTCGAATCCCGTTTGGTCCTTATTTCATACCGGGGCTAAGCGTTCTTGCGTGCTTATACATACTCAAAGATCTATCGGCAGCCACCTACCACACGTTTTTTATCTGGATCGCTGTCGCCGTGTTGATCTACTTTGCATACAGCATGCGTAAGAGCAAGTTGCGCAACCGCAGCTAGTCTTTTATTGGCTGCACCTTGTCTGAGTTCCTGAAGGCGACGGGACTCGAATGATCTAGTCGGGGTGCAGGATCGAACCTGGCATCACTCCCCTCGATGCGCCACTTTTTCGAGATATAGGGTTCTTCGGTATCGGCGGCCGCGGCTCACTTCTTGAGACACTGCTGCCAGAAATCCCGGTGGGGCCCTAAGTTACATTTCGCACCGCCCCGAATTCGGTGATTGTGAGTTGCAATCGCGTGGACTTGGCGGACGTCGTATTGTCCGTTACCTTAATCGCGGGTGTAGGTAACGAACGCGCCTTTCATGTCGCCGTCCTCGGTGTACAAGTGAAGATCCGCGAACTTCCAGCCTTTCGCGGTCATAGCCGCATGCGTCTTGTTGACTTTGTCGGCATACGAGGACTGCCCTTTGCCGTCGATGAACACGGTCGTGATCTTTGCCTGCGCGGCGGCATCTTCCTTGTCGGCGGCAAATGCCGGCCCGGAGAACAGTGCCAACATGACGACAGCAACTGTCGTAACTATTGCAATTTGCTTCATGGTTCGTTCCTCGTTCTGTGGTGGTGAAAAGCGCTTGACCGCGGCTCGGATCGCCGTCTGCACCAGGGTCGGTGCAGTATCTCAAATTGGCGCCGGGTCGCAACAAAAGCTCCTGGCGGGTTGGCGCGGCGGCACCGCGACCTGGATGCAGTAACGGAGACCCCGGCGCGGGGCCGGGGCTGATCTGAACAATGCTATCGGTCACCTCGTGAGTTCAATTCCGTAGCTGACCGAGACGGCGCACAGGGTTCCGCCTCCGTAGACGTTGCCCACACCGAATTGATCATCTGGGCCGACGCGAATCGGCTTCGGGAACGTGATTGCGACGCTGTCGGAGCCGCCTTCCTGTCCGCCTCCGTTAGCCAAATATCCATGTGCGTTGACACCCACACTGACGAGTTTGAAATCCTCAGATGGGCCGCCCGGAGGATTAAACCGCAGCCATGCCGTTGCGCTGCAATTTCCATCGGCTTTCGCCATTAGTGACACCGAGTGGAGTAGATAGGCATTGCCTTGCGGGTCAGCCCATTTCGGGCAGTCGCTGGTCGGGCCCGTCAACGCGCCGCACAGCAGTGATAACGTCCTGAACTCGGTTCCGAGGTTCATTGCCGCGCTGGTCACTTTAACTGGTTGGCCCCGCACAGTGACCGGCAGCGGCGTATTTGCAATCGTCACAGGTACCGCGGGCAGACCACCTCCGTGAGCGGCCATCGAAATAAGTGCTGCTGTAATTCCAACGAGCATCGTTTTCATGGGTCTCTCCTCTTGCTTCACGAGGCTGGGCGGCTCACTTGGCCCCCTCCCTAACAATTTATTTTACCCGTGACAGGGGGCCGACCAGCTATGCGTACTTGTACCTACCCTTGAAGCAGATGCGCGCGCACAGCAGGACCTTCTTGTCATGCTGAAAACACGAGACGCGAGGCATAAGCGAACCCGAACAGGGTCGCGGAAAGGTTCATCGGGAATCCGGAACAGAAACCCGGTGCAGGGCCGGGTCAGGTCGATTCGGCTTGATCCCAGGTTCGGACACCACCACAGCCCCCATGTTTATCATTGCCCTAGTGGACGGTGAGTCATACTGACCCACTACCCCATATTGCGGTCGATGGCGCGATCATGGGCAAGGGAAGGAAAATCGAGGCGTCTGCGAGAATTGCGTTATCGTCGGAACCTTATCTCTCCACTCGTGTCCCACGAATTGGCGAGCCATGCCTGCTGATCGGCGAGGGGGGAGGCAACATGAGAATTCGTCGTGCCGCGTTCGCTTGTATTGTCGTGGGTCTCTCTGCCGCTCTTCTGATGAGCTGCGGTGGGGGGGGGTACGGTGGCGGGGGTTCCCCCCCATCGGCAATGGTCGCCGGGCTCTGGTCCGGCAATGGCTGCTGCGTCTTGTTGGATCCCTTCGGGGTGACCGGAATCACGAGCGACTCCGGTGATGACCGATTCCTGCTCCTCGGTACACACTACGTCGGCAAAGTGGGGGCGGCACAGACCGCATACGCGACATGTAATTCGTGCCTAGCCGGCCTATTAGAAACCGATTCGTACGCCTTCAAGCTGCTCGCTATCACGCCGCGTGTGGCGGTTCGTGGAAGCATTTATGCACCCAACCTGGGGACTCCGACCACCGTTTCGTTCACGGTGCCATACGACCAGTCGTTCGAGCGACCGTCCGCCACCGCCACGGTCCAGGGTGTCTATACGACGAACCTGGGCACCGGTTACACGTTGGCGATCGCCATCGATGCCACCGGCCAAGTCACCGGCAACGACACGAACGGATGCAACCTCGCAGGTAACGTTTCGACCAGTCATCCCGCCGTCGACTACTACGATGTCGTACTCGACGTTTCCACCTGCGGGAACAGTAATGGCCGTTACAACGGCAACGCGGCGCTGATCTTCGATAGCACCGGTCGCGCGACGGCGTTGTTCCTCTCAGCGTCGAACGCCAACGCGGCCATCGGCTGGCTGCTAAGCCGATAACCGGCAGCCTTCTCGCGCACTGCCACAAGCTCGACTGCTACTGCCCCGGCTGCCACCGTTGGACGTCAACTGACCTGGCTGGGCCGGTGCGGTCGGTGCGCCCACCGTTGTCAACCTTTCAAGGCGCGCCCTGGATGCAGTAACGGAACCCCGGCGCGAGGCCGGGGTTCTTGAAAGTGGCAGCGCAGCTTGCTTGCAGAATAACGAAACTACCTGCCGCAGCCTTGGCAGGGCTCAGCGCGGATACGATTCCTTCATGACCAGGGCGAGGACCAAAGCCAGTCCGAGACCTGCCACGAGCGGCCATGCCGCGTATTGAGCGAACTCCAGGCCGGGTGTCATGCCCAGATTCAGTGCCTGGTCGATGCGCACGCCAGGACGCGAAATCAGGATGCCGCCCATCAAGAACATCAGGCCGTTGACCAGTGCCGAAGCCGTGCCGATGCGCGCCGGTTCGACCACATCCGCCGCCGAGCTGAATGACAACATGTGCACCGCAGCACCGAGCCCGAAGCAGAAACACAGGAGCATCATCAAAGGCGTGGATGGAGAGGCAAGGTAGATCAAGCCCAGCAGCGCAGACAACTGCAAGGCGATGCCCGCCAGCATGGGCAGTTTGCGGCGGCGCAGCGTATCCGACCAACGCGGGACAGTCAGGCATCCGGTCGCCATACCCAGCCAGATCAATGACGCGGCCATGGTCGTCCATGACGGGTCCATTCCGCGGCCGGCCAGCAACTTTGGAGCCCACACCACACCCATCGAGAGCATGCTGCCGAACACCAGGCTGCCGATGACGCCCACCATCCAGATATGACGGATTTGCGCGACCCGCAGGATGCCGCCGATGATGTCCTTGAGGAATACGAGCGGGCCGGCCCCGCCCGTAAGCGGCATCGGCTTGGGATCTTTCAGGAATAGCAAGGCGACGCCGAACAGCAAGATGCCGAACACGCCGCTGTAGGTGAACAGGGTTTGCCAAGGCACATGATCCAGCGACCGCGCGATGATGTTCTGACTGAATGCAGACGTAAATGAAGCGGCGAATTGCACCAGGCCGAACATGAAGCTGAATTTGGCGCCACCGAACCACTGCCCACCGACATAGCCGGCGCCGACGAATCCTGCGCAGGCCCCCAAGGCAAGGACCATCTGTGCCAACACCAGACCGGCGAAGCCGCCGGATTGCGCGAAGATGAAGGCGCCCGAGGTAACCAGCGCGATAGCCGGAAGCAATACCTTGCGTGCGCCCAGGCGGTCGAGCAGGGCCCCGCTGAAAAGCTGGCCGAAGGCATAGACCCAAGTGTATGCGGCGGCGACAATACCGACCTGCGTCGTTGTGATCCCGGTATCCTGCTGCAAACCGGGATTGATGATCGAATATCCGGTCAGTATTGCGAAGTAATAGATGACGAAGGCGACGGCAACCGACCAGACCACCCATGCCGTGGTCCCGGCTGGCGAGCCATCAATCGATTTTTCAATCACGTTCGCCTTCCCATGCGTTGAGCCTCCCAGCCCTTACTTGACTGGGTAGGTTTCTTTCATGAACAGCACGATGAGCAAGGCGAGAACCAACGCGACGACCAACGGCAATGCCGCATATTGGGCGATGGCCAAGCCAGGTTCTACGTTGGCCTCGATTCCCATTCCAATACGCACGCCCGGGCGCGAGATCAGGACGCCGCCGAGAATGAACATGATGCCGTTGACAATGGCTGCGGAAGTGCCGATCTGGAATGACTTGACCACATCCGCAGCAGTGCTGAACGAAAGCATATGGGCGGCATTGGCGAAGCCGAACAGGAAGCAGAGCCCCAGGAGCGCACCGGTCCCAAGACTGGACACATAGAGCAACGCAAGCAGACAGGCCAACTGCACGGCGGCTCCAACGATCAATCCCGTCGCGGGATGGATTCGGGTCGCGGACAAGGATCTCGAACCGATTCCAGAGGATTGACGGGACGCGGTCTGCGTCCCCGTCATCCGGTTCTGACTGACTCCGCGCCGAAGGGAGCGGCGGAGAATACTGGCCGGTGTATCAGTTCGCGCTCTTCGTAAACGCTCCCGCGACCTTGCACTGGCCAAAGGCAACGTAGGCGCCCTTGGTGTCCGCGACCGTGATCGTAATTTCCCCGGTCGCCCGTCTGATGAGCCCGCTCCATGCGGTCTTCGATTCGGCGCCCTGCAATACGATTGCCGTGTCGCTCATTGTCGAATGGGCGATGGTCAGCAGCGCAGTGCGAAACGGCGAGCGGACCTGCATGTTGGCAATGTCGATTCCGTACACGGGTTCGATGTCGGTCTCGCGCTTGATCGGGCCGCAACTAGCCATTCCCGGAAGGCAATCGAAGCCGGAGGTGACGGTGCAGCTCAGAGGAACCGAGCCGTCCAAGCCCTGTGCGACGGCGGCAGTGGAGAATGATAGTGCCAGAAGGATGCAGACCGGGTGAAGCGCACGCATGGAATCGCTCTCCTGATGATATTTGCCGGAACGGTCGGAATTATACAGCCTGTCGGCCCAAAGCCCCGACCCGGCGCCGTCTCAAGATGGTATTCCCGTGAATTCCGGTTTCAACGTGATGGCTCCCCTGCCTCACGCGGCTCGGCGAGCCATGCGGTGAACACCGTATAAGCCAGCGCCAGTACCACCGGACCGATGAACAATCCGAGGATGCCCGCAGCGAGCATGCCGCCGATAGTGCCGACCAGGATAACGAGCATTGGCACGCTGACCCCGCGGCCGAGCAGCGCGGGTTTCAGGAAGCCGTCGCTCATGCTGACCATGACGCTCCAGACCGTGAACAACACCGCCGGCAGGGTATCGAGCGTCGCAAACGCCCAGATCATCATCGGGCCGAGCACCAGAAGCGGTGGCAGCTGCACGATGGCCAGTATCAGCACCAGCAGCGCCCACAGGCCCGCGCCGGGCACGCCCACTGCAAAGATGCCGATACCCGCAAGCAGTCCCTGGATGGCGGCAACGCCAATGACTCCCTTGAACACGCTGCGAATCGTCGCGGTGGAAAGCGCGAGGAAAGACTCGCCGCGTGCCCCGGCGACGCGTGTCGCGAGCACCCGCAACGGGGCCGTCAGCTTTTCGGCATTGACGAGCAACGCCGCCGCAACCATGGCGCCGACGGCAAACTGCAGCAATGCGAGTCCACCGTGTCCCAGTGCACCCAGGGCCGTGGCGCCGAGCGACTTGATCTGCGGCGCCAGCTTGACCAGCAATGCCTCGGTGTTGGTTGCGAAGTTCTCGAGCACGCGGTGCAGCAATTGCCCGATGACCGGCCAATTGGCAAGCGCCTGGCCCGGTCGCGGAATGTGAATGTCGCCGGTCTCGAGTGCCTGGGATACGAGCTTGGCCCCATCGGCCACAGAGAACGACAAGATGACCACCGGGACCACCAGCACCGACAGCAGCAGCACCGCGACCAGGACGGCAGCAAGCCCGGCCCGCCCGCCCAGCGCGACGGTCAGCCGGGTGTGCAGCGGGCGGCACGCGATCGCGAGCACGACGGCCCAGATGAGCAGGTCGAGGAATGGGGCGATGATCCGGTAGGACCAGACCAGGAGGATGGCCACGAGCGCCAGCCGCAGGGCTGTCTCGAGCAGTTCGCCGAACGCAGTACGCAGCAGGGGTTGTGGCGTGGTCATAGTTCACCAGTCAGCATGTAGTGCATGCTCACAAGTCCCCGCAGCTTGCGCAAGGCCCGGGCGCTCGAGTTCCCGTAAACCCTCTCGCCCCGCCCCGGGACCCGACCTCGGCGTCGCGCGCATCGGAATCTACGTATTGTTGGGACAGCAGCAAAAGGCTATC
>CAYYQQ010000088.1:0-11491 GCA_964473595.1 uncultured Steroidobacteraceae bacterium
CGCGGGTCGACGATGAAATTCTTGCCGGTCACCTGGCTGACGGCTTCGATGACCTGACCCAGATCGGCGTCCTTGTAATTGGGCGTGATCTGCGGGCTCTGCTGGGCCGCGGCAGCCAGTGGCAATGCCAGGGCAAGGAGCAGGGCAAGGCGGGTGGATCGCGTCATTTACTCGTTCCTCTGCATGTGGCGCCTCACTCGCTGGGTTCCTCTTCCGGCGCCGGCTCCGGCTCGCTGGCGGGCTGAAGTTCCTGCACCACGGCGGCCGGATCGACAGTCAACTGCTGTTGCTGGCCGTTACGGTCAATCGTCAGCGTGACCGCCGCGCCCATGCCGACGCCTCGCAGGGTATCGAGTGCGCGATTCGGATCATCGAGCTGCGCGCCGTTGACGGCAGTCACCAGATCGCCGGGCTGCAGGCCGAGCTTCGCAAACTGGCCGCGGTTGCGGCCAGGATACACGCGGTAGCCCCGCAACTGCCCGCCCGCGAACACCGGCTGCGGCCGCAGCAGTTCATTGACGGCGGACTGATCCTGCGCCATCAGTTCGCGCACACTGTCGGCCAGCGAACCGGACGGCGTGCCGGACTGTGTGCCGGCAGGCCGGTAGGCGACCGGTGTCGCGCCGGCATTTGCGCTCAACCGCGGCAGCGCCAGCGATTCACGTACGCCATTTCGATCGAGGATCACGCGATCCGGATAGACGGCGAGGAGTTTCGTCCCGCCCGGAAGCGTTGCCCCTGTGACATAGACACGCGCTGCCTGAGCGCTTGCGCCGATGATGGCCCAGCCCTGTCCGGGATCGAGGCCCGCCAGCGTGCCGGCGAGCGCCAGATTTGCGGAAGTCGCAGGTGCTGCGTTCGGATCGCCGGTCATGCTGGCGATTCCGAACAAGTGAGCATTGACGATGCTCCCGAGGTCGACCGCGGGCGCCGCGCCGACGTCAACGACCGGCGACGGCGGCGCATCGGCCCCATTGGAGCCCAGCACCCGCCACAGCAGGCTTGCGAACTGCGCTGCCAGCACGATGACCAGTGCGACCGTCAGAAGCGCCGGTGCCGCCGCCACGAGACCCCGCGGCAGTGCGCCTTCGGCACCGCGAAACGGAGCGACGATCCGGTCGACAAGCTGCATGTTGGCCCGTCCAGAAGCGTCCGGCCTGGCGGGGGATCCACGACCCCCCGGGAAACCGCTCCATAATACGGTTAGGCGTAGCAGGGCTACAAGGCGAGAAACTGCCGGAAATCGAAGTAGCAGCGGGCACTTGTGCGACACTTCTCAAACCGGGCTCGTAAGGCGCGTTATGGTGCACAGAGGCGACGCCGCTCCCTTGTGCGACCGGTTGCGGATCCCTATAAATGATCGGGCGGCACGGAGTGGGCTCAGCAGGTGGGCGGCGACGAGGAACGCGAGATCGGGCAGGGCGGACATAGCCTCGTTGTCGAGGAGGCGCAACCGCAGGTCAAGCAGCCGCCGCTCTATCAGGTGGTGCTGCTGAACGACGATTACACGCCGATGGAATTCGTCGTGGATGTGCTGGAACGGATCTTTGCGCTGGACCGCATGCGTGCGACGCGGATCATGCTGGAGGTCCATACCCGCGGCAAAGGCATCTGTGGCGTATTCACGTACGAGATTGCGGAGACCAAGGTGGCGCAGGTGATGACGTACTCTCGGCAGCACCAGCATCCGCTGTTGTGCACGATGGAGGAGACCTGAGTGCTTTCAAGTGAACTCGAATACTGCCTGAACGAGGCGTTCCAGAAGGCACGCGACGCGCGCCACGAGTACATGACCGTGGAGCATCTGTTGCTGTCGGTCCTGGACACGCCGCGGGTGCGCGAGATCCTGAAGGCTTGCGGCGCGGACCTGACGCGACTGCAAGCGGATCTGCAAAAATTCATTGACGACACCACGCCGACGCTTGCCGCCGACGACGAGCGCGAGGTCCAGCCGACGCTCGGCTTCCAGCGCGTGCTGCAGCGCGCGGTTTTCCACGTTCAGTCGAGTAGCAAGAAGGAAGTCACCGTCGCAAACGTGCTGGTCGCGATTTTCAGCGAGAAACAGTCGCACGCGGCCTATTTGCTGTCGCTGCAGGACATCGCCCGCCTCGATGTCGTCAATTACATTTCACACGGGCTGCCGTCCAGCGGCGAAAGCCGCGACGCGACGCGCGAGGAGGGCATTGCAACCGAGCGTGAAAGCGCCGAGGACGGCGGCGCGGCTGCGCTTGAGAAGTTCACGACGAATCTGAATGCCCAAGCCAAGGCGGGCCGCGTCGATCCGCTGATCGGGCGCCAGCTCGAAGTGCAACGGACCATCGAGATCCTGTGCCGCCGTCGCAAGAACAACCCGCTGTATGTTGGCGAGGCCGGCGTTGGAAAGACCGCGATCGCCGAGGGTCTCGCGCGCTTGGTGGTCGAAGGGAAGGTTCCCGAAGTCCTGGCCGACTGTACGATTTATGCGCTCGATCTGGGTGCGTTGATCGCCGGCACCAAGTACCGCGGCGATTTCGAAAAACGGCTGAAAAGTGTGGTCACCGAACTCAAGAAGCGGCCCGGCGCGATCCTGTTCATCGACGAGATCCATACGATAATTGGCGCCGGCGCCGCCTCCGGCGGCGTCATGGACGCGTCCAACCTGATCAAACCGGTGCTCGCGAGCGGCGAATTGCGCTGCATTGGCTCGACCACGTACCAGGAATACCGCGGCATCTTCGAGAAGGATCACGCACTGGCCCGTCGCTTCCAGAAGATCGACATCGTCGAGCCGACTGTCGCCGAGACAATCGACATCCTGCGTGGCCTCAGGACGCGATTTGAGGAACACCACGGGGTCAGTTATGCCGACGATGGGCTGATTGCGGCGGCCGAGCTGTCGGAACGCCACATCAATGACCGGCACCTGCCGGACAAGGCGATTGACGTCGTCGACGAGGCCGGCGCGTCGCTCAGACTGAAGCCGGCCGCCGAGCGTGAAACCACGGTAACCGTTGCCCACATCGAGGCGGTGGTCGCGCGCATCGCGCGGATACCGCCGAGGCACGTTTCACTGTCTGATCGGGAGGTGCTGCAGAACCTGCAGCGCAATCTTAAACTCGTGATCTTCGGCCAGGACCCCGCGATCGACTCTCTGGCCGCCGCCATCAAGATGGCCCGCGCCGGGCTCGGCAGTGAACGCCGGCCGGTTGGCAGCTTCCTGCTCGCTGGACCGACCGGCGTCGGCAAGACCGAGGTCACCCGACAGCTTGCCATTGCCCTTGGCATCGAATTCGTGCGCTTCGACATGTCCGAGTACATGGAGCGCCACACCGTGTCACGCCTGATCGGCGCGCCTCCCGGCTATGTCGGATTTGACCAGGGCGGCCTGCTGACCGAAGCAATCGCAAAGCACCCGCATAGCGTGCTGCTGCTCGACGAGATCGAGAAGGCGCACCCGGATGTCTTCAATCTGCTGCTGCAGGTCATGGATCACGGCACGCTGACCGACAACAACGGCCGCAAGGCGGATTTCCGCAATGTGATCATCGTGATGACGACCAATGCCGGCGCTGCAGACATGGACCGCGCCAGCATCGGCTTCACGCAGCAGGACCATGCACCGGACGGCTTGGAAGCGGTGCGCCGCATCTTCTCGCCCGAATTCCGCAACCGCCTCGACGTGGTCATCCAGTTCAACTCGCTTGATGCACAGACGATCGAGCGCGTCGTGGACAAGCTGCTGCTGGAAATCGAGGCGCAGCTCGAGCAGAAGGGAGTTGCGCTCGCGGTCGACGACGACGCACGCCACTGGATCGCCGCCAAGGGTTACGACCCGAAGATGGGGGCGCGACCGATGGCGCGGGTTCTGCAGGAACACGTCAAGCGTCCGTTGGCCGAGGAGCTGCTGTTCGGTCGCCTTTCAGGAGGCGGAACCGTCAGTGTATCCCTGGCCAAGGACGGCACGGGACTTGCGCTCGAGTGCCGGCCGGCACACGAACCAGAATTGCTGGGCCAGGATTGAGGAGTCAGTGCGCGCGGCAGTCAGTGCGCGCGGCGGTCAGCGTGCGCGATAGATGATGCGACCCTTGCTGAGATCGTAGGGCGTCAACTCGACGGTGACTTTGTCCCCCGTCAAGATCCGTATGTAGTGCTTCCGCATCTTGCCCGAGATATGGGCGGTCACGATGTGGTCATTCTGCAACTTTACACGGAATGTCGTGTTGGGCAGGGTCTCGACGACCTCTCCCTCCATTTGAATTGCTTCTTCCTTGGCCATTCCATCCCGGTGCTGTAGCGGAAACCGCGCGGATTGTGACCTAGCGCGTCCCTGCATGCAATTCCGCGTCTCATAACCGCCACACGCGAGGCTCAGCATCCACCAGTGCCGCAAGCTGCGCCTCGAACTCACTGCGCACAAGATTACGGCTGCCGAGACTTGCGAGATGCGGGCTTGGCAGCTGGCAATCGATCAGCGCCACGTCGAGCCGCAGGCATTCCTGCGTGAGCCGCGCGAGGGCCACCTTGGAGGCGTCCCGCTCCCGCGCGAACATGGATTCGCCGAAAAAGACGCGACCCATGGCGACCCCATAGAGTCCGCCGACCAGCCGGTCCTCGTGCCAGGCCTCGATCGAATGCGCGAGGCCGCGACGATGGAGATCGACATAGGCCTCGCGCATCTCGTCCGTGATCCAGGTTCCGGCGCCGCCACGGCGCGGGCCCGCACAGGCCTCGACGACTGCGTCGAATGCGGTGTCGATGCGCGTTACATAGCCGCGATTGCGGATCGAGCGCGCGAGACTGCTCGAGATCCTGAACTCCGCGGGCAAGAGCACGGCGCGCGGGTCAGGTGCCCACCAGAGGATCGGCTGTTCGGCCGAGTACCAGGGAAACACGCCGTGCCGGTAGGCGTGCGTCAGCCATTCAGGGGTCAGCGCACCACCGACCGCCAGCAGGCCGTTTGGCTCGCGCAGGGCGCGCACGGTCGGAGGCAGTGCCTCGACAGGGTCAGTCTTCTGCAGCCAGGCAATCCCGGACATCGGTTGGCAGCCTAGCCGGGATGTCGGCGCGCCGGAAGGGCAGGTGATCCGCCGCGGCGCGCAGGTATGCGCGCCGGTGAGATTCTTCCCGTTTCAACCAGTCACGGATAGCCGCGGCGAAGCGCGGATCGGCGATCTCGTGCAGGGACCACACCGGCGTAGGCACAAAGCCGCGCAGCAGCTTGTGCTCACCCTGGGTGCCGGGCTCGAAGCGCGCGAGGCGCTCGCGGATGCAGTATTCGATGCCACGGTAGAAGCAAGTCTCGAAGTGCAGGCTGTGATAGTCGCCGCTCGCGCCCCAGTAGCGTCCGTAAAGTGTGTCCTCGCTGCGCAAGGACACCGAGCAAGCGATGACTTGGTCGTGACGCGTTGCGAGCTCGACCACGAGCGCATCAGGCATGCTGCGGGCAACACGCTGGAAGAAGTCGCGGTTGAGGTACGGCCGGTTGCCAAAGCGCGCAAAGGTCTGCGCATGCAAGGTGTAGACGGTTTCGATCAGGCCTTCGTCGAGGTCACCGCCGTGCAGTGTCCTGTGCGTAATGCCGGCTTCTGCAACACGGCGCCGCTCACGTCGCACCTTCTTGCGTTTCTCCGCGGTAAAGCCCGCGAGGAAATCGTCGAAGCTCCCGTAACCGGCGTTGTGCCAGTGAAACTGGCAGTCCAGACGGGGCATCAGCCCGGCAGCTTCAAATTCCGCCCTGCTTTGTTCATCCGGGAACAGGACATGTAGCGAGGACACGCCGAGCGTGCGCGCGAGCTCGCGCGCGAGCTCGATCAGGGCCCGCCGGGTCGGTGCAGCATCGGCCTCCAGGGCCAGCAGCCGTGGGCCGGTGGCCGGCGTGAATGGCACGGCGCAACAAAGCCGCGGGTAATAGCCCAGTCCGGCGCGCTGGTATGCCTCGGCCCAGGCGAAATCGAACACAAACTCGCCCCAGGAATGAGGCTTCAGGTACATGGGCATCGCGCCGGCAAGATTTCCGCGCGCGTCCGTGAGCAGCAGATGGTGCGCATCCCAGCCTGTTTCCGGCGTCGCGCATCCGGATTGCTCGAGTGCGATCAGGAACTCGTGGCGCAGGAATGGCGTGCCTCGTCCAACCAGGGCATTCCACTGCCGCGCGTCGACATCGGCGAGTGACCGGGCAATGCGCGGAGTCATGAGCCGTCAGCTGCCGGTGTGCTGCTCCAGGAAACGATCTGCGTCGAGCGCGGCCATGCAGCCGGTGCCGGCCGAGGTCACGGCTTGCCGGTAGACATGGTCGGCGACGTCACCGGCCGCGAACACGCCGGGCACGCTGGTCGCCGTGGCGTCGCCTGAGAGGCCCGCCTTGACGGCGATGTAACCGTTCTTCATTTCTAGCTGTCCTTCGAAGAGCGAAGTGTTGGGCGTATGGCCTACCGCAATGAAGAGGCCGGTCACATCCAGATTCCTGCTGCTATTGCCATCGTTCGGCTTCACGCGGATGCCAGTGACACCCTGGTCGCCGCCCAGGACTTCTTCAACGACGTGATTCCACAGGTAGGTAACTTTGCCTCTTTCGGCAAGCGTAGAAAGGCGATCCTGCAGGATCGCTTCCGCGCGCAGCCGGTCGCGGCGGTGAATCAAAGTCACATGCGAGGCGAGATTCGCAAGATAGATCGCCTCCTCGACCGCCGTGTTGCCGCCGCCGACCACGGCGACACGCTGGTCGCGGAAGAAGAAGCCGTCGCAGGTCGCGCAAGCCGAGACGCCGCGCCCGCGATAGCGAGTCTCCGATTCGAGCCCGAGATAACGCGCGGATGCGCCGGTCGCAATGACGAGCGCGTCGCAACTGTATTCGCCGTCGTCGCCGACAAGGCGAAATGGGCGCTTGCCGAGTTCAACGCGGCTGATCTGGTCATGCGCCATCTCGACGCCGAATCGCTGCGCATGCCGGCGCATGCGATCCATCAGATCCGGGCCGAGCAGACCCTCGACGTCGCCCGGCCAGTTATCCACTTCGGTCGTCGTCATCAACTGCCCACCCTGCTCGAGTCCGGTGACGAGCAGCGGCTTGCGATTGGCGCGCGCCGCGTAGACCGCAGCCGAGTAGCCCGCGGGGCCGGACCCGAGGATGATCAGCCGCGAATGTCGGGGGGTCGTCATGTATAGTGTTCTCCACTCGTTTCAGCGCGCATTGCAGCTCCGCCACACCGAATAGCCGCGCATCCTATCAGGCCGCTGTCATCGCATATGGGCGCTTGCCGTGCGAATTGCAATGTTCTTATAATCAACTACTTATAGTTAATTCTTTACCAGGATTCTTAGTCCGTGGCCAAGTCCGCTGCCGACGCTTCCAATCCGGAAGCCAAGCTCGATCCGGCATTCGCAAGGGCGCTGCGGGAGGCCGCATTCTGGCTGCTCGCCGCGCTTGCACTCGTGCTGATGATCTCGCTCTCAAGCTACGACGCCTACGATCGCAGTTTCAGTTATACCGGCGAACCGGGCCAGGTCGGCAACCTGATCGGGCCATTGGGCGCCTGGATTGCAGGCATCCTGCTGATGCTTTTCGGTTGGCCAGCATTCCTCTTTCCGTTGGCCATTGCATTCAGTGCCTGGGTCGGTTTCAAGCGCGCGCCCGATGAGGCGGGGCAAGGGCGCTCAACGATTGCGTTGCGCACGATCGGCCTGGTCGCCGCGCTTGCGACGAGTTGCGGGCTGGCAACGCTGCACTTTGCGGTCGGCACATTGCCCGCCGGCGCCGGCGGCATCCTCGGCAACCTGATCGGCGAGAACCTTGCAACGGCCGCTTCGCTCATGGGCGCAACGCTCCTGATGCTCGCGTTGTGGTTTGCGGGTGTGCAGCTCTACACCGGCGTCTCCTGGCTGCGCGTGATGGATTTCATTGGCCACTGGGTCCTTGCCTGCGCGGCATGGGTCCGCAACCGCAAGGCGACAAATCGGGACCAGGCGGCCGGCCGGGAATCGCGCGAAGCACGCGAGGCCGTTGTGCGCGAAGTTCAGAGGAAGGCAGCTGCACGCACACCGCCGCGCATCGAAGCGGCGGCGCCACCGGTACCGGAGCCGAGCCAGCGCGCCGAGAAGGAAAGGCAGGTCCAGCTGTTCGCCAAGCCTGCCGCCAAGGACCTTCCAGAGCTCAAGCTCCTCGATGATCCGCCGGCGCGCGAGAAGAGCTATTCGCCCGAGGCGCTCGATGCGATTTCGCGACTGGTCGAAATCAAGCTCAAGGATTTCGGTGTGGACGTCGAAGTCGTTGCCGTGCTGCCAGGCCCGGTTATTACACGCTTCGAGTTGAAGCCCGCACCCGGCGTGAAGGTCCACCAGATCAGCGCGCTCGCCAAGGACCTCGCGCGCGCGCTGTCGGCGATCAGCGTGCGGGTCGTCGAGGTCATACCCGGCAAGTCGGTCGTGGGACTGGAAATCCCGAATGAAACGCGCGAACTGGTCACGCTCGGCGAGATCATCCGCTCGCGCGCCTATGACGAACTCGCGTCGCCGATTGCGCTGGCACTCGGCAAGGACATCGGTGGCGCCCCGGTCGTCGTGGATCTCGCCAGGATGCCGCACCTCCTGATCGCGGGAACGACCGGCTCCGGCAAGTCGGTCGCGATCAACGCCATGGTGCTGTCGCTGCTCTACAAGAGCACGGCCGAGCAGGTGCGATTGATCCTGATCGACCCCAAGATGCTTGAGCTGTCGGTCTATGAGGGCATCCCGCACCTGCTGGCGCCCGTCGTCACCGATATGAAGCAGGCGACCAACGCCTTGCGCTGGTGCGTCGCGGAGATGGAGCGGCGCTACCAGTTGATGAAGGAACTGGGCGTCAGGAATCTCGGGGGCTTCAACCGCAAGGTGCGCGATGCGGAGCAGGCCGGCAAGCCGATTCCCGATCCGCTGATCGCGCGACTGCTCGCGACCGGCAAGTTCACTGGCGCGGTGCCGCCGCTCGAGCCGTTGCCTTACATCGTCGTCGTGATCGACGAGCTCGCCGACCTGATGATGATTGTCGGCAAGAAGGTGGAAGAGCTGATTGCGCGGCTCGCGCAGAAGGCACGTGCTTCCGGTATTCATCTCATACTGGCAACCCAGCGGCCGTCAGTGGACGTCATCACCGGTCTCATCAAGGCGAATATCCCGGCCCGCATCGCGTTCCAGGTGTCGGCCAAGGTGGATTCGCGGACGATTCTCGACCAGAACGGCGCGGAATCGCTGTTGAGCCATGGCGACATGCTGTACCTGCCACTCGGTAGCTCGACGCCTGAGCGTGTTCACGGCGCATTTGTCGCGGACCAGGAAGTGCATCGGATCGTCGCCTCGCTGCGAGGCGGCCCCGGGCCGGAGTTCGTCGACGAAGTATTGTCAGGCCCGAAGGGACCGATACCGGGCCTCTCGGATGAACCCGGCGATGGCGAAGGTGGCGAATCCGCGGGCGACGGAGAGCAGGATCCGCTTTATGACGAGGCGGTGCGCATCGTCGTCGAATCACGCCGCGCTTCCGTCTCTGGCGTCCAGCGCCGGCTCAAGATCGGTTACAACCGTGCCGCAAGGCTGGTCGAGTCGATGGAAGCTGCGGGCCTGGTCGGCTCGCTGCAGTCCAACGGCAGCCGCGAAGTGCTCGCGCCGCCACCGCCGGAATCGTCATGAGAAACCACGTCTCTGCCTTCCTGATCCTCAGCCTCGGGATTGCGCCGGCGCTTGCCGCACCCACGGCTGACGCTGCCGCCGCGATGCGCGTCGAGGGCTTTCTCGGGCAGCTGACCGGTCTGCGTGCCGAATTTCGCCAGACCGTGACCGACGCGCGCGGCCGCGTGTTGGAGCGTGCTGAGGGCACGATGGCGCTCGCGCGTCCCGGCCGGTTCCGCTGGGACTATCGCGTGCCCGAGCAGCTCATCGTTTCAGATGGCGTGACTGTGTGGCTTTACGACATCGAACTGGAGCAGGTCACGGTGCGCGCTGCCGGTGAGGCACTGGCCGGCACGCCCGCGATGCTGCTTGCCGGCGAGGGCGACCTGAACAATGAATTCGAGATCACGGATGCAGGCCAGCAGGACGGTCTGGATTGGAGCCGGTTGACGCCGCGGCGACCAGACGGCGATTTCCGCGAGCTGCGGCTCGGATTTGCGGGCCGCGAGCTTCGGCGTATGACATTCTTCGATCGACTCGGGCAGACGACCGAACTGGAACTGCTGCAAGTGGAACGCAATCCGCGATTCGATTCGTCCCTGTTCAAATTTGAGCCGCCGCCGGGAGTGGATGTCGTCGGCCGCGTGCCGCTCGGTTGATCTTGCTGCAACTGCGCTATCGGCGCGCCTGGATCGGATCGATCTGGCTGCTGGTGCTGGTCATCGTGGTCGCGAGCCTGATGCCTTCTGCCGGGCCCGCGCCAGTCATTGGATTCGACAAGATCGAGCATTTCGTCGCTTATTTCATGCTCGCTGTCCTGGGTTCTGCCATCGTTCCGACCGGGAAGCTGCCGTGGGTGATGGCCGGGGCGATGTCCCTGGGTCTGGCATTGGAGGTCATGCAGGCATTCGTGACCGAGACGCGCGTCGCCTCATGGGCCGACGTCCTCGCCAATGCGACCGGCATATCGACTGCCTGGTGGATCATCCACCGGCGGGCGGGCTGGGCCGAGGCGGCAGAGAACTGGCTCGCGCGCCGGCAACGCCACTGAGGGACGGCGCGAGCGGCTAGAATCCGCGCAACATGCAGCGACAGGCCCAACTCGCGATCGATCTTCCCGGCCGTGCCGCGTACCGCCCGCTGGCCGATCGCATGCGCCCGCGCCAGTTGTCCGAGTTCGTCGGGCAAGGGCACTTGCTGGGTCCCGGCAGGCCCCTGAATCAACTCCTGACTGCGGGCATCCCGCATTCGATGGTGCTCTGGGGCCCGCCCGGCAGCGGCAAGACGACGCTGGCGCGGCTCGCGGCCGAGACCTGCAAGGCGGATTTCATCGCACTGTCGGCGGTCATGGCGGGCGTCAAGGACATCCGCGACGCAGTGCAACAGGCGCGTGCGGCGCGTGCCTCCGGTGGCCGGGCGACGGTGCTCTTTCTCGACGAGGTCCATCGCTTCAACAAGGGGCAGCAGGACACCTTCCTGCCGTTCGTCGAAGACGGCACGCTGGTATTCATCGGCGCGACCACCGAGAACCCTTCCTTCGAGCTCAATTCCGCCTTGCTGTCCCGCGCACGCGTCTATCTGCTGAAGCCGCTGGATGCTGCCGACCTGCTGGCGCTGCTTGAGCGGGCGCTCGCAGATGCTGAACGCGGACTCGCCGGAAGCGGGGTCACCGCGGCAGGCGAAACACTGCGACTCATTGCCGATGCCGCGGATGGCGACGCGCGCCGGGCGCTCAATCTGCTCGAGCTTGCTGTCGATCTGGCGGCCACGGATGCCGCCGGTCCGGTCATCACGATCGACATCGTTCGGGAGGTTACGGCGGGCGGTCATCGGCGCTTCGACAAGCGCGGCGAGCTTTTCTACGACCAGATCTCGG
>CAYYQQ010000089.1:0-11410 GCA_964473595.1 uncultured Steroidobacteraceae bacterium
CACCTGCGTGAGCAACGGCAGGTTGTCACGCTGGCGGCGGCGCTGCGGCCGCCGCGGCCAGTCGTAGAACCCGCCCCGCGAGACACCGAGCGCCGCGCACAGATCCCGTGTCCGCCACGCCCCTCGGTGCTTCGCGATGAACTCGAACCTCACCGAGGTTCCCTCGCAAAGTAGGCGCTGGCTTTTTTTAAAATATCGCGCTCCGTCCTGGTCTTGGCCAGCTCGCGTCGCAGCCGAGCCACCTCGGCGTCATCCAGTCGCAGCCGTCCGTGACCCGGAAACCCCTGCTCCCCGTGCAGCTTCACGTCCTTGACCCACTTGCGCAGTACGTTCTCGTGCAGCCCCAGATCCGCTGCCGCCCGCCGTACCGCCACCCCACGCTCCCGCACCAACTTGACCGCCTCGAGCTTGAACTCGGGCGTGAACTTTCGCCTTCCCCTCTGCCACCTCCGAGATCATCATCCCACCTAATCTCGGTGTCAGGAAAATCGGGGGAAACCCACCAGGCCTATAATCTCCATGGCGGTTGGCCTCCCGGTGTGCGCCCCGTCGGGGAACGGTGCGCGCATTGGAAGGTGCGGGGCGACTATGCCACCACGTTACTGTGGAGGCCCAACTGCCGCTTTATACCAACTATCCCATCAGCAGGAAAGGAGAACGCCATGAGAGGGCGACCCATCGGAGTCACTCTAGTCGGCGGTCTGTACTTGCTCGGCGCCGCGACCTACGCGTTCTTCTGCATCTTCTCCCTCGTAAACCAGCGAGCTTTTCGGACGATGTTCGAGCGGCTGGACTTTGGGCCGGTCGATCCGGCCATATTCTTGCGGCTTGGCCCGCTGCTCCCTGTGTACTTCCTGATTATGATCGCAGTGGCGGCGGCGCTGGGTGTTGGAATGTGGAGACTCAAGAACTGGGCCCGGATCGTGACGCTGGTCCCTGCCGGACTCTGCTTGGCCGCTGGCCCGATGTCACTTTTGCTCATCTCTTCACACCCCGCCGGCCTCGTCATGACCGCCGCGCGACGTGGGGTTGAGCCTTTCGTCAGGGTGGTGTCGTTCTTCTTGGTTGGGGTGCCGTGGGAGGTGTCTCTGACGGTGAGCGCGTTTGTCTGCTGGTATCTCCTCCGGCCGGCCGTGAAAGCCGCGTTTAAGCAAGGACAGGTACCGGCCGCGCTGGCGTAGTCAATCTGCTTTGAGCGCGCCGAACGCAATGATGCAAGAACAGTGAGGTCGTGATGTTCGGACACTCCCCGAGCACCACGAGCAGCCGCCCGGGCGCTGCTCTCGGGCGAAGCTCCGATCCAGCGAGGACCTCGAACTGAAGACCACCGGGTGGATCCGCGGCCTGATCCTGAGCCGGGGAGGCTTGGAAGGCCATTGCGAGGCTGAACCACAGCAGCGCAGCAAGCAGCGCGGAGAACAGTCGAGAAGAGAAGAATGGATGACTCGACCCTCCTGCCGACTAAGGCTCCGGTTCAGCGGCGGGCCGCGCAGCGGGCCGTCCGCTGCAACCGGTTGTTAGGCGGCCCCGCCCTTCGATTTCGTCACCGAGCGTCGGCCGGGGGCCCTGGCTTGAGCGGCTACTCACGACTGAATGCCTCTGCAAAGGGCGTGTAGTTGTCTGGGCCATAACCGGCCGAGAAGATCGCGAAGGCTACTACGGAGAAGTCTGCCGTACGCAACGCGATCTCCTCCCGGTAGATTCGTGCGACGCGGTCAGCCGGATTGCGAAAGGCACCGCAGCCGAATGCACCGAGAACAACATGACGGATCCGGTGATTATGCAGCGTGTTCAGCTGTGCCGAGACTCGCCGCCGGGTATCCTGAGGGTCGAAGTCGGAACCATCACGAAGGTCTCGGGCAGCCGCGCGAAGTTCGAAAAACGGGAACACTTGGTCCGCGGCCAGCCATGGATACCCGAGGTCTGCTCTCGATCGATCCTCCGGCCCCCGAATGCAGACCCGGGGGCGTTGCGAGTCCAAGTAGACGACGCCGTTCTGAGCTGAGAGGAGGCTCGTCACCGCCGGCCGGTAGCGGTCCAGGCGGCCGTCATACTCGTCATCGACGACCCGGAAATGACAGTCGGTGCGGCGGAACATGTTCTCTTCTTGCGCGACGGCACCCTCCACGTATGCACCTCCTGGTACATATGCGTTGGCCATGTTGAGAACCGCGAAACACGCCCCGTGCGTGTTGGTCAACGCCCGAGTGACCTCACCCCAGTCACCGGGGAACACGTGAACGCTGAACTCCGACTCCGAGCCACCACTCTGTGCTCGCCAGCGGTCGAGATTCTCCCTTGCAAGAAGATGATAGCGATCAGGCGGATCGGATTGGCCGAATGCAGCAATCGTCTCCCCCAGGACTTGGCGCCTGCGCGCGCAGTCCGCGCCACCGAACCCGCGGCGAATAGCCTCTTCGTCAGAGCACACATGCCTTCCGGCCATAGCTTCGCCCGCCTAACCACAATTGGATGTCATGAATGACTGGTTGTTTTACGTCATTTCGGCCTGTTAATCACTCGGCCAACTGCAAGTCTTTGCCTAGGCTCGGGGTCGACATGATCTAAAGCGCCCTGCCCCGCCACATCGGTGGCATGGCTATCTCTCGGCCGGCATCAGCTTCAACACATGTTCTGCCGCCCCCGGCAGAAATGGCGTCGGCTCACCGCGCGCCCAGGCTTCGTAGCCGATGCGATAGAACGGCGAGAGCGGGTGTCCGCTCTGCCCGCCCGGCATGTGCAGGTAACCTTGCTGCTCGAGACCCGGCGAAACCGCGAAGCGCTCGGAAGCGCCGAAGGCCGGGCCCTGCACGCGTGGCATCGCCCAGTCACCGGGCAACGGCTCCGAGGTCATGTCGAGCCAGCTCGCGAGAAACGGCAGCGCCTTGCTGAGCGGATGCTGGATGCGCGTCGCATTGACGCGACCCCAGGTGCAGCGGGCGAGACTCGTGCATTCGTCAGGCAGTTTCTTGACCGCCTGCATCGCAGCGTCCGCGAGCCATGCGTCCCAGTCGGCAAAGCGCGGATCCAGCAGGTTCGCCGGCTGCTCCTGGACCATTCGCAGCGCGATCTCGGTGAATCGCTCCGGCGTATGCCAGCGAAAATCCGGCCAGCGTTTGCGCGGCAGGACCGTCAGCATTTCATAGGTGCGGTTGGTAACACTGTCCTCAAATTCGCGCAGCAGGCGATAGCCGGCGTCGTCGACTGCCGCGTGGCCGGACCAGGTCGCGACCAGGCCCTCGGCCTCCGTTGCGCCGGCCTGCGTCAAGGCGTGAAGAAATACCGGCTGCCAGTGCGCGAGGTATTCCGCGTGATCGTCGAGCTGGATCGCAAGAAAGTCTGCCGTGGTCGCCTGCTGCAGTTTCGCGAGCCGGTCGCGGATCTGGCGCGCGCGCGTTGCGGGCGCATAGCCGCCATCGCCGATCATGGCGAGCATTGCTCCGCCGACCTCGCGCGCATTCGCGCTCCAGGCGCGACCGTCGGGCGGATCCAGCAATCGTGGTGAGTCCGACTTCGCCACCAGGCCGTCCCAGCCTGTGTCTTTTTCATTCCAGGCCGCGGGACGCGCCGGATCGAAACCGTGGCGCCGTGGCAGGCGGCCCGACAGCACCCAGCCGATGCGGCCACCGGCATCCGCGATCATCACATTCTGGCCCGGCATGCCGGCGCCGCCGATAACCGCCGCCGCTTCATCGATATTCTTCGCGCCCTCCAGGCCGAGCAGGGACATGTCGGCCGCCTCGGGTTCGTGCGCGGTCCACGACATCGCGAGCTCGCGGCCGTCCGCGTCCTTGGCAACGACCGGCCCCCAGATCGTGCGGCGCACCGGCAACTGCTCGTCGGCGCCGCCGGCAACATGCAGCACTTCGATATCGGTCTCGATGCGCTGCGGACCGCCAGCCGTGAGATAGCTGTCGCTGTCCCCGGCCGGGATCAGCACGACGAGATCCTGGAAATCTCCGTAGCTGTTCGTGAAACCCCAGGCCACGTGACCATTGCTGCCGGCGACGACTCCCGGCACCCCCGGTAATGTCACTCCGCTGATATCGACCTGGCTTGATTCCACGACCAGCCGCGCGCGATACCAGATGATCGGCACGCGCAGGGTCAGGTGCATGTCATTGGCGACCATTGCGCGGCCGCTCGCGGTGTGACTGCCAGCGAGGGCCCAGTTGTTGCTGCCGACCATGTCCTTCGGATCCCGTTCGGTGACCATCGCGGTCTTCGCGCTGAAAAGTGCCGGGTCGAATTTGCGCAGATCGACGTCCGCCGCATCCGGGAACGGTGCCGGCGGCAGCACGCTGCCATCGAGCGGCGCATCCCACTGGGGATCGCCATCGATCAGCAGACGACTGAGCGATTCCGGCAGCGTCGCCGCGAGCAATCCATTCTGCTGCTCGCTTCGATCCTCGAGTCCCTGCAGGTCGATCCACATCGCATAGACGACCAGGAATGTGTCCTCGGCATGCCAGGGCGCGGGCTTCGACCGCAGCAGCAGGTATTCGAAAGGACGCATCCGGCTGTCATTGATGGCCGCATTCACGCCGGCGGCATAGGCTTCGAGCACGCCACGCGCGACGGGGTCGAGTGCGGCGAACGCGAGCGCCGCGCGTTTGCGGAACTGGTGCAGGCGGATGCGCCGGTCGGTGTCGAGCAGCGCGGGCCCGAGCAATTCCGCCAGTTCGCCCGCCGACGTGCGGCGCAGCAGGTCCATCTGGAACCAGCGGTCCTGGGCGTGGGCGTAGCCGGTGGCGCGCGCCACATCCTCGCGCGTAACACCACGGATCACGGGCACGCCCGAGGCGTCGCGCTCGATCGCGACCGGAGCGCTCAGGCCCGCGAGATTCATCTCCCCATCGATGCGCGGCAGACTGGCCCGTAGCGCGAGCCAGGCTCCCGCCACCGCGAGCACCACGAGCCCGACTATCGAAATCAGCCCAAAGCGAAGGATCCGCAGCAGATTTCGCTTCATGCGGGAGAGCGCTGGACTTTGATGATCTTCATCGTATTGGTCCCGCCGGCGACGCCCGACAGCTCGCCCTTCGTGACGATGATCAGATCACCCTCGGCCGCGAGATTGTCGTCGATCATGCGCTGGAATATCGCCGGGTACATCTGTTCGGGCGCCGGGTGGGTGACGTCAAAGGCGACCGGATAGACCCCACGATACAGCGTCACGCGGCGCTGGGTCGCGGCGTGACGCGTGAATGCGTAGATCGGGATGTCGGAGCGGATACGCGACATCCAGAGAGCCGTTGAGCCCGACTCAGTCAGCGCAACGATCGCCCTGACATCCATGTGATTGGCCGTGTACATTACCGCGCCCGCAATGGCTTCGTCGGTACGCGTGAAGTGGCCGTCGGTGCGCTGGATATCCGAGCGGTTCGAGGTCTGCCACTTCTCGGCGCCCACGATGACCTGCGCCATCGCGCGCACCACCTTGTCCGGGTGCTTGCCGACTGCCGTTTCGGCGGACAGCATCACGGCATCGGTGTCATCCATCACGGCGTTGGCGACGTCGGATACTTCGGCACGCGTCGGCACGGGCGCATGGATCATCGACTCCATCATCTGGGTCGCGGTGATTACCAGCCGGTTGCGCGCTCGAGCGAGCCCGATGATCCGCTTCTGCAGACCGGTCAGCTCCGCATAACCGACCTCGACGCCAAGGTCGCCGCGCGCGACCATGACGGCGGAGCTCGCGTCGATGATCTCCTCGAGATGATCGATCGCATCGCGCCGCTCGATCTTCGCGACGATACGGCCTTCACCGCCGGCGGCACGCAACAGGTCCCAGGCCTCGCGCACGTCGTCGCCATTGCGGACGAAGGACACCGCCAGGTAGTCGACACCCAGTTCCGCAGCCATGCGG
The DNA here is from genome assembly GCA_964473595.1 of uncultured Steroidobacteraceae bacterium. Taxonomy (GTDB): domain Bacteria; phylum Pseudomonadota; class Gammaproteobacteria; order Steroidobacterales; family Steroidobacteraceae; genus SCUD01. The sequence goes on from CAYYQQ010000089.1 coordinate 5,873, forward strand.
ATGTCATCGCGGTCCTTGTCGGTCAACGCGCCGGCGGACAGGCCACCGCCCAGCTTGTTGAGACCCTTCATGTCGGTGAGCTCACCGCCCATGGTGACGCGCGTATGAACCCGCGTCCCCTCGATGCCCGTGACCTCGAGCGCAATCAGGCCGTCATTGAGCAACAGCGTGTCACCACGCCGCACGTCCCGTGGCAGTGATTCGTAAGCCACACCGACGATCTTGTCGGTCCCGGCGTCGGGATCGAATGCCGGATCGAGCACAAACGATTCGCCGTCGACCAGCATCGCCTTGCCCGAGGCGAAGCGCTGGATGCGGACTTTGGGTCCACGCAGATCGCCCAGGATGCCAACCACGCGGCCGACGCGCGCCGCGGCGGCACGCACCCGGCCGATGCGACGGGCGTGGTCGTCAAAGACACCGTGCGAAAAATTAACCCGAACGAGGTCTGTACCGGCCACGATCAGGTCGGTGAGCGCGCGATCGGAATCGGTCGCCGGCCCGAGTGTCGCCACGATCTTGGTTCGCCTTGGCATGTTGGCCTCGTTTGCCGGCGCGCTCAGCCGAGCGCGCGCTGCTCCAGGATGGCGACGGCTGGCAGCACCCTGCCCTCGACGAATTCGAGGAACGCGCCGCCGCCCGTCGAAATGTATGAAATGTCCCGGCCAACATCGTATTTTTCGATCGCGGCGAGCGTGTCGCCGCCGCCCGCGATCGAAAATGCCTTGCTGCGCGCGATCGCCTGCGCCAGCACCCGCGTGCCTTCGCCGAACTGGTCGAACTCGAACACGCCGAGCGGGCCATTCCAGATCACCGTGCCGGCTTTCATGATGATTCCGGCGATCTGCTCGGCCGTGTCCGGGCCGATATCCAGGATCATGTCACCGCTTCCCACGTCAGACACGGGTTTGACGTCGGCTTCGGCCGCGGCGGAAATCTCGCTGGCGACGACGACATCCACCGGGATCGGGATCGCCACACCGCGCTCGCGCGCCTGCGCCAGCAGCCGGCGTGCCACGTCGATCATGTCGGGCTCGTGCAGGGACTTGCCGACCGGCATGCCCACGGCCGCGAGAAAGGTATTGGCGATGCCGCCGCCGACCACGAGCTGATCCACCTTTTCGATCAGTTTCTCGAGCACGCTGAGCTTGGTCGAGACTTTCGAGCCGCCGACCACGGCTACCAGCGGCCGCGCGGGCTTTTCGAGCGCAGTCTCGAGCGCCTCGAGCTCGCCAATCAGCAGCGGCCCCGCGCAGGCAACCCCGGCGAACCGGGCGATGCCGTGCGTGCTGGCCTCTGCGCGATGCGCCGTCCCGAAGGCATCCATCACGAACACGTCGCAAAGCGCGGCCATGCGGCGCGCAAGCGCCTCGTCGTCGCCCTTCTCGCCCTTGTTGAATCGCACATTCTCGAGCAATACGACTTCGCCGGGTGCGGCCTCGACGCCATCGAGCCAGTCATCAGCCAGACGCACCGTCCTTCCCAATAGTTCCGACAGGCGCGCCGCGACCGGCGCGAGACTCAAAGCGGGATCGCGTGCGCTTTCCCTGGGCCGTCCCAGGTGCGACATCACGAGCACGCGCGCCCCGCGCTCGATCGCGAGCCGCAATGTCGGTAGCGCGGCGCGAATCCGCGCGTCACTGGTCACCTGCCCGTCCGCAACCGGCACATTGAGGTCCTCGCGGATCAGGACGCGCTTGCCGGCCAGGTCGAGGTCCGACATGCGCAGCAGTTTCACGCGCGCGCCCAGGCCAGCGTCGTGTCCAGCATCCGGTTGGAGAAGCCCCATTCGTTGTCGTACCAGGCGCAGACCTTGACCAGCGTGCCGCCCACCACCTTGGTCAACGGGCCATCCACGGTCCCGGAAGCCGGGTTGTGATTGAAATCCACCGACACCAGTGGCTCTTCGGTGTACTCGAGGATTCCCTTGAGTGCGCCGTCCGCGGCCGCGCGCAGGATGCCATTCACTTCCTCCACCGTCGTCGCGCGCTTTGCAGTGAATGTGAGGTCCACGAGCGACACGTTGATCGTCGGCACGCGCACAGCGAAGCCGTCGAGCTTGCCTTTCAGTTCTGGCAATACCAGCCCGACCGCCGCCGCAGCGCCGGTCTTGGTCGGGATCATCGACATTGTCGCCGAGCGGGCGCGCCGCAGGTCGCTGTGATAGACATCGGTCAACACCTGGTCGTTGGTGTAGGCATGGATCGTGGTCATGATGCCTGCCACGAGGCCGAGCGATTCGTGCAGCGGCTTCACGAGCGGCGCCAGACAGTTGGTTGTGCACGACGCATTCGAGATCACGGTCATGTCGTGGCGCAGGACGCCGTGATTGACGCCATAAACGATGGTCGCATCGACACCGTCGGCCGGCGCCGAGATCACGACTTTCTTTGCGCCGCCGGCGAGGTGCTTTGACGCCTTCTCCTTGCTGGCAAAGAGGCCGGTGCTTTCCAGCACGATTTCCGCGCCGAGCTGGCCCCAGGGAAGCTTCGAGGGATCGCGCTCGGCCAGCACGCGGATGCGGTCGCCATCGACGATCATGTAATCGCCTTCCACGGCGACCTTGCCCGGGAACGGGCCATGCGCCGTGTCATGGCGCGTCAAATGCGCATTGGTCTTCGCGTCACCAAGGTCGTTGATCGCGACGATCTGGATCTCGCCATTGCGCTTGGACTCGTACAGCGCCCGCAACACATTCCGGCCGATGCGGCCATAGCCGTTGATGCCCACCTTGATCGCCATGGTCAGTTGTCTCCCGTATTCAACATCGATTCCACTGTCCTGACGACGGCCTCGGCGGTGAAGCCGAAATGCCGGAACAGATCCTTGCCCTGGCCCGAGGCGCCGAAGCCCGTCATGCCGATGACGCGGCCGCGCGAGCCAACGTAGCGCCACCAACCGTCGGTGGCACCCGCCTCAATTGCGACCCGGCACTCAATTGCGGGCGGCAGGACCGCGGCGCGCCAGGAGGCATCCTGCGCATCGAACACGCTGGTGCAGGGCATCGAGACCACCCCTGCGCCGACGCCGCGGCGCCCGAGCAGTGCCGCCGCCTCAACCGCAATGGCAACTTCGGAGCCGCTCGCGATCAGTATGCATTGCGGCGTGCCGGCGCATTCGACGAGCACGTAACCACCGCGGCGGATCGCATCCAGCTGCGCCGCGTCACGCGGCTGCGGCGGCAGGGCCTGGCGCGTCAGCGCCAGCACCGTTGGTGCCGTGCGGCACCGGATCGCTGCGGCCCAGGCGACCCAGGTCTCGGTCGTATCGCAGGGCCGCCAGACTTCCATGCGCGGGATCATTCGAAGCGATGCCAGGTGCTCGACCGGCTGGTGGGTCGGGCCGTCCTCGCCGAGACCGATTGAATCGTGGGTCAGCACGAAAATGCTGCCGGTGCCGATGATCGCCGCCATGCGCAGCGAATTGCGCGCGTAGTCCGAGAACACGAGGAATGTGCCGCCGAACGGAATGAATCCGCCGTGCAACGCGATGCCATTCATGATCGCGCCCATGCCGAATTCCCGCACACCGTAGTGAAGGTAGCGGCCCGCGCTGTTTGAACTCGTAAAGGCAGTCGTGCCTTTGATCTTCGTGTTGTTCGAGCCGGTCAGGTCGGCGGACCCGCCGAGCAATTCCGGCAACAAACCGCCGAGCGCATTCAGGACCGCCTGCGAACTCTGCCGCGTCGCCAATGCCTGACCGGCCAACTGTGCGGCCGCAGCTCCCTGCGCAACCTGGTCCTCGAAGCCCACCGGCAACCGGGCGGCGCTCCTGCGCTCGAATTCCGCGGCGACCTCCGGAAATCCGGCCTTGTATGCTTTCCAGCGCTTTTTCCAGCGATTTTCAGCGCGCCGTCCCGCTGCACGCGCATCCCAGCCCGCGCGGATCTCCTCGGGAATCACGAATGCCTCGTGCGGCCAGTTGAGCGCCTTGCGGGCGAGTGCCACCTCCTCCGCACCGAGCGCCGCGCCGTGGCATTCCTCCTTGCCCTGCTTGTTCGGTGCGCCATAACCGATCACGGTCTTGCAGCAGATCAGCGTCGGCTTCGATTTCTCGCGCTTTGCCTTGCGGATCGCGCGCGCGATCGCGTCGGCACCGTGGCCGTCCACGGCACGGATCACCTGCCAGCCATAGGCCTCAAAGCGCTTTGGCGTGTCGTCGGTGAACCAGCCGGCAACCTCGCCGTCGATCGAGATGCCGTTGTCGTCGTAGAAGCAGATCAGCTTGCCGAGCCCCCAGGTGCCGGCCAGCGAACAGGCCTCGTGCGAAACGCCCTCCATCAGGCAGCCGTCGCCGAGGAACACCCAGGTGTGGTGATCGACGATCTCGTGGCCGGGACGGTTGAACTCCGCAGCCAGCAGCTTCTCGGCAAGCGCCATACCGACCGCATTGGCGAGGCCCTGGCCCAGCGGGCCCGTGGTGGTCTCGATGCCGATGTCGATTTCGTGCTCCGGGTGCCCCGCGGCACGCGACCCGAGCTGGCGGAAATTACGCAGTTCATCCAGCGACAGCGGGTAGCCGGTCAGGTGCAGCACGGAATAGAGCAGCATCGAGCCGTGGCCGTTGGACAGCACGAAGCGGTCGCGGTCGGCCCAACGCGGATTGCCCGGGTTGTGCCTCAGGAAATCGCTCCACAGCACTTCCGCGATGTCCGCCATGCCCATCGGCATCCCCGGATGGCCGGAATTGGCGCGCTGCACCGCGTCCATGCTGAGGGCTCTTATGGCGTTGGCTAGCTCGCGGCGGCTGGGCATCAGGTACCCCTGGTGGGAAAGCCGTTCATTGTCTCCGATGCGGTATAATTTTTCGATGCCCGGGCGCTATCTATTCACCTCCGAGTCGGTCTCCGAAGGCCACCCAGACAAGGTCGCCGACCAGATCTCGGACGCAGTACTCGACGCCCTGCTGGCGCGTGATCCCCGCGCACGAGTGGCCTGCGAGACCCTGGTCAAGACCGGTGTCGCGGTCGTCGCGGGCGAAATAACGACCCGCGCCTATATCGAGCTCGAGGAGCTGGTGCGCGATGTCATCTGCGACATCGGCTACACCTCCTCCACGGTCGGTTTCGACGGCCGCACTTGTGGCGTCGTCAATGTCATCGGCAAGCAATCGAGCGACATTTCCCGCGGCGTGGACCGCAAGAACCCGGAAGACCAGGGTGCCGGCGACCAGGGGCTCATGTTCGGCTATGCGACAAACGAGACGGCCGCGCTGATGCCTGCCCCGATTCACTACGCGCACAGGCTGGTCCAGCGCCAGGCGCAGGTCCGCAAGGGCCGCAATGCGAAGCTGCCGCTATTGCGGCCCGACGCCAAGAGCCAGCTGACATTCAGCTACGAGAATGACAAGCCGGTTGGCATCGAGGCGGTCGTGCTGTCGACCCAGCATGCCCCGGAGTTCCGCCAGAAGGACCTGCGCGAAGCGGTCATGGAGGAGATCATCAAGCCGGTGCTGCCGGCGAGACTCCTCAGCCGGCGCACGCGGTATCACATCAATCCGACCGGCCGCTTCGTGATCGGCGGCCCGGTCGGCGATTGC
>CAYYQQ010000090.1:0-10956 GCA_964473595.1 uncultured Steroidobacteraceae bacterium
CCTGGAGCCGGCCATTTCCTAAGCCAGCAATGGACCGAGGAATGCCAGCAGGTCAACATACCCTGGGTCGAGGGCCAGTACTTGCTGATATAGATTGTTCGATTTTTCGAAACCTAACTTTGTGTTCTGACGTCCAATCTCGCGGGCCTGCAGGAACAGCGCGTAGGCCCGTGGATCGGTCACCCGAAGTTTCGGCGCGGCGCTGAGCAGGTGGATCTTGAGCTGCCCGACCACAGTGGCAGCAATCTGGTCCTGCACCTTGAATACGTCTGTCATCGGTCGATCGTAGGTCTGCGACCACAGATGCGAGCTGTCGGACGCTCGGACGAGCTGTACGGTGATCCGCAGCATGTCACCCGATTTGCGTACACTGCCTTCGAGAACATTGGCGACATTGAGCTTGTGCGCGATCTCGGCAATGTCCACCTCCTTGCCCTTGAAGGAGAATGACGAGGTGCGTGCGATGACGCGCAACTCCGGCACCTGTGTCAGGAGATTGAGCAGCTCTTCCGAGATGCCATCGGCGAAATAATCCTGGTCTTTGTCCGGACTCATGTTCACGAAGGGCAGCACGGCGATCGACTTGTCGTCGGGTGCAACAGGCACTACCGGCAACGCCGCAGTCGGCGTCGTCACCGCTGTCGTCTCGGTAGCTTGCTCGTGGTTGGTGGAATCACGCCACAGGAATGCACCACCCAACGCCAGCAGGATGGCGATGATCATGCATTCCGTGCCGCTCACGCGCTGCAACCCGCGAGCGCCGTGGTACCAGGCCAGCGTGACAACTAGCGGGACACCAAGAATGAGGATGAGCGTGAATATCCGAACCACGCCGTGCGACCAGTTGAAAGTACCGGCCAACATCTCGGCGCCGTGCAGCAGGGTGTACGCAATCGCCAGATAGGCGAGCGTCCACTGCACCACCTTGTGATGTTTGATCTGCGCCCACACGCCCTGAATCGTTGCGACGAAGGGCTGCGTTTCCGCCGGCGGCTCGGGCGTATTTATTGGAGGATCAGCAGACTGCTTCGGCGCGTCCGGTTCGTTCATCGCGTCACCCTTTGCTGGTCGCGATTACGAGGGAGTGTATCCGGAGCAACCGGCTGCGAGCCAAGTACTTGAAGGAGATGGTGGCCAGGGGTGGAATTGAACCACCGACACGCGGATTTTCAGAACCCGTCGACGATGACCCTAGCGAACCTACCATCGTGAACCCCGCGAAATAAGCCGCGATCGCGGTGCGGTAGGTAACGCAGGATCACGGTAGTTGATGCTGGGTTGGAAACAAACTGGAAACACGCGACATCCCTTTGCGGGCCGCCGCACCCCGTATTTCCGACGAGATCGGGATTGCCTCTTTGTCACCGGGGTTGGCTAACTCGTACCTCACCCTGGTAGCTTCATCTTGCGCAGGAATGCCTTGAATCGGGGGTCACCGGCCATGCCCTTGAACATGTGCTCGCCGACGATTTCAATAAGGGCAGCATCCTTTTGTTGGTAGGCGCGTTCGAGCCACTCGAGTGCACGTTCGTGATCACCGCGATACGCGTAGGTCTGGGCCACAGAAAACGCACCCGTGTCAGCCCATTGCGCAATTTGCGCTTGCAGCGCTTCGTCCGCCTCAACCTGACGGCCGACCGCCTGCAGCATGACGGCGAGATAGGCCTGTCGTTCCACTTCGTCAGCCTCCTGCTGCACCATGGCAAGCGCCGCCTCCGGCTTGCCTTGCATCAATAGGGTCTTGCCGAGGTAGCCGCGAGTCCAAAGAAAGTCCGGCGCAATCTCGAGCAACTTTCGATACGTGGATTCAGCCTCGGCAAATCGTCCCGCGCCGTAATAGGTGAATCCGAGGTTCCAGATCGCATAGGGATCGAGTGGATCACGGACCAGCGCGGCGAGTAGATAACGCTCCGACTCGTCCCAGCGGCCGAGCGTACGGGCGAGTATTCCGGCGACCAGCAACACAAACGGATTCGTTGGATCAATGGCCAGTGCCCGCCGCCCTTCGGCCTCCGCTGCGTCCCAATCCCAGTCCCAAACCTGATGAACGTATTGCAGCCAGGAATGTGTCTCCGCAGCGAGATCCGGACTCAACTGCAATGCGTGCTGTGCCAGCTGCCGCACGCGCGGATAACCCACATTCGGGTCCAGAACGCCATTGTCCGTCTTCGAATTGACGTTTAACGCCAGGCCTGACCATGCCCTGCCGTAGTTCGGATCGAGTTTGATCGCCTGTTCTAGGTATTCGCCTTCGGCGTCTATCGACGATCGGGTATTCTGGTTATGAGCGCTCACGGCCCGCAGGTACAACTGGTAGGCCTCGAGGTTCTGAGTGCCACCTTTCCGGCGACTCAACTCTCCGCCCGCCAGCTGGATCTGCAGCGCCTGCACGATGGCATTCGCGATCTCGTCCTGCACCGCGAAGATGTCATCGAGCGGGCGGTCGTAGGTCTCCGACCACAGGTGCGTGCTATCGGCCGTGCGGACCAGCTGGGCCGTGATGCGCAGCTTATTGCCGGATTTGCGAACGCTGCCTTCGACCACATGAGCGACGTTCAGTATCTTCGCGATCTCCGCAATGTTCGCTTCTTTGCCCTTAAAAGCGAACGAGGACGTCCGTGCGATCACTTTCAAGTCTGGAACCTGCGCCAACAGGTTCAGCAGCTCTTCCGACAATCCGTCGGAAAAATATTCCTGTTCCTTGTCCGAACTCATGTTCACGAAGGGGAGCACGGCGATCGACTTGTCGCTGACGGCGGTCGTAGCAGCCGTCGTCGGTTGTTCCGCCGTGACCTGTTTCGCCGGCCAGAAATTACCCGCCCATAGCGCGGCGAGTGTCACCGCGACGACGGCGAGTCCTGCCGCGAGGAGAATCCGGTTACGACGTGATTTCGATTGCAACGCCGAGGCTTTACCGACTGGCGTTGCGGGAGTGGCAGCTGGCATGTTCGTCGGCGCAGACTCGCGAATCGCCTCGACCAACTTGGCATACGCGGCCTGCATCGAGCCCGATTGAGCCTCGATCCACTGCGACTCACTCAGAAAATATTCAAACGCCGGTGGTAGTGGTGCAGCACCTGTGCGAAGCGCGATGATGGGTCGCCCCTTGGACGAGGCGCGCTCAATCTCCTTCCCGACGTGCTTCGAGACGAGTGCGCTGTCGGACAGAACCAGGACCACACACTTCGCCCCACTGATCGCCAGTATGATGGCGTCCGCGTAGTGCGCGCCGGGCGTTACATCCCGCGGTGCGATCCAGCACTTGATCCCATGCGCCTCCAGGGCCTCGACAATCGCATGAGCCACGGCCGCGTCCTGCGAGGCGTAGCTGATGAATACGTCTCTGCTGGGCGGTATCTGAGACTCTGGAGCTTGGTCTTCGGCCATACCGGATCTTGCTGCCCCTGCGCCGTTAGGCGGCAGGATGCTCCCGTCTGTGACTGGTTGCAACGCGGCGCGGTGGCTACCTCTGAAGGGACGCTTCCGGGCAGCCATTGCGATGCACTGATTGCCCGCTCCGGGCCGAGCTGAGACCATCAAGGTTAAATACAGTCTGACAGTGACTTCCAATCCAGTCAGAGTTAGAACACCGGAATGGTGCTCGGGACGCGGGAACGAAAGTGGTGGCCAGGGGTGGAATTGAACCACCGACACGCGGATTTTCAGGCGGCGCGGAAGCCGACTTGAGCGAACCCGAGAGGACCTAACGAACTGATTTTCCGGAAATCACCGCCGCCCCGAGTTGGCAGGATTTCCGTCCGGTTGGCTCGGGGTCGTTGCTTTTTTGTTGCGTGGCTCGGGTGTCCTGGCCGAGATTCGACCTGACGGACGGCAGCAGATGCCGCCATGTTCAGCACGGACGCCCAAGCGGCAACGATTCACCTGGTGGTTGCGCAACGTACGCCCGAATGCTGTACTCGAGGCGCTCGAGCAGCGAGTTGCATGGAGGAATTGCAGAGATGAAACACCAAACCATCCTTTGTACGTTGATGATGTTCGGATCATCGGCCGCCGCGTATGGACAGACTGCCGGGAATATCTTTCAGGCGACGCTGGGTGAATCCGCGCAACCAACCGTCGAGGTTTCGACCGAGCAGCTCAAGAGCATTCTCGCTGATAACAGCGCGGTAGTTCTCGACGTGCGCCCCCTCCGGGAATACGCGATCAGCCATATACCGGGTGCCATGAACGTCGCCGCCAAGCCTGGCGTTCCCATGTCGACCTACGTTTCCGATGTCGCGGAGGTCGGTCGATTGCTTGAGGGGAAGAAACAGACTCCGCTCGTTCTTTACTGTAATGGTCCCTACTGCGGCAAGAGCAAGCGACTTGCCGAGGAACTACTCGCCGCGGGCTACACTAATGTTCGTCGCTACCAGCTCGGCATCCCAGTCTGGCGCGCGCTGGGTGGCGTGACGGTGATAGAGCCGGATGGGCTGAAGTACGTCGCCGCCAATGATCAAACTGCAGTGTTCGTCGACGTCCGCGAAGCCGAAGACTTCCGCAGTGGTTCTCTTGCGAGCGCCCGAAACATCCCGCGAAGCGGCGTGTTGGAGGGCAAGGACGTAGGGGACATAAAACGAGCGAAGGACGATGGCAGACTGCCCATGCAGGACCACAATACCCGGCTTATTGTCATCGGGCGAGATGTCGCCGAGGCCCGGTATGTAGCCGAAGCGCTCGTACGCGAGGCGTTCCAGAACGTGGCCTATTTCCCCGGAAGCTTTCAGGACGCGCAGACTGCGCTGAAACCATGAGTGAATTGGTTTCGATACTGCCGTGATGCCCGCAAGCCTCGGACAACTGCGAGACTAGGTGCAGCACGAGCACGTCTCGGGCACCAAGCACGCCGATCCGCGACCCCGAGACCGGTGCCGCGAGGCGCGGGCGAGAAATGGTGGCCAGGGGTGGAATTGAACCACCGACACGCGGATTTTCAGTCCGCTGCTCTACCAACTGAGCTACCTGGCCATCGTTGGGCTGCGTATTAGACAGGGGCCGTCTGGCAGGCGTCAAGAAAACGCCCCGAACCGGCGAATTACGTCCCGGGTGGCTCGACGTAGCCCTCTGGCGCTTTCGAACCCGCGCCGAAAAAGAACTTCTCCATCTCCCCGACCAGGAATTTCCGGGCCTTCGGCTCAAAGGTCACGAGCCGGTACTCATTGATCAGCATGGTCTGGTGGCCCAGCCACTTCTGCCAGGCTTCCTTCGAGACGTTGTCGTAGATGCGCTGGCCGAGCTCACCCGGATAGGGCACGCGCGCGAGGCCTTCCGCTTCGCGGCCGAGCAATATGCACTGGACCATTCTTGTCATTGGTAAAGCAGGCCTTGATCAATCTGGATACAGGCGTCGGCAGCCCGACGGACATGGGCACATCATATATATACCAGACCGATCCTGGCTCCTCCACGCGCGCGCTGTTGTGCGGCAGTTTCAGCACCCAGGGTTCGATGTCGAGGTCGAAATGCGTGAATGAATGCCGCAGCGCCGGCAAGCGCCGCAGCTCCCGCGGCGCTGCCGAGAACTCCGACAGGCACCAAGCCTCTGCCGCGGCCAAATCCGGAAACTCCGGCGGCACCCACAAGCCGCCCCAGATGCCCTGAGCTGCGCGCTGCCGCAACAGCACTTCATTGCCGTGTCGCAGTACGAAGACCATCTGCGTGTTGCGCAGCCGTCGTGGCTCCCGCGCGCGGCGCGCCGGCAGTTCATCGACGCAATCCGCGGCAAGCGCACCGCAATCGGCGCTGAGCGGGCAGCGCTCACAGCCGGGATTGGAGCGCGTGCAGACCGTCGCGCCGAGATCCATGATCGCCTGCGTGTACTCCGCGACCAGTTCGACAGGCGTGCATTCCTCCGCGAGTTGCCAGAGCCGCGCCGAGGTTTCTGCATTGCCCGGCCAATCGCGGATGCAGAACACGCGCGCCAGCACGCGCTTGACGTTGCCATCCAGGATCGGATGCCGCTGGCCGTGCGCGAGCGCAAGGATCGCCCCCGCTGTTGAGCGCCCGATGCCGGGCAGCGCCGTCAGTTCGGTCAGCGTATCCGGCAACATTCCATCCGGTCGCGAGACAATTTCAGCCGCCGCGCAATGCAGGTTTCGGGCGCGCGCGTAGTAACCGAGGCCCGACCACAGATGCAGGACTTCATCCAGCGACGCCGCCGCAAGTGATCCGACGTCGGGGAATCTTGCGATGAAGCGCTCGAAGTACGGAATCACCGTTCCGACCTGGGTCTGCTGCAGCATGATTTCGGAGATCCAGACACGATAAGGCGTCGGATCCGATTGCCACGGCAGGTGCCTGCGGCCGTGCTGTTCGAACCACGGCAATAAACGCGCAGCAAGAACAGCAGTTTCCGGACTCTGCTTCATTCGCCGCCAGGACCTGCACGTTTTTCGATTGCCTGGAACATTTCGAGCGTTCCGTTGCGAAGGGTCGTGTACATCGCCCTTCGTACCAGCCAGCGCGGCATCCAGAACGAAGGATCGAATTCATTCCGGTACCGGACCCACGTGCCGCCATCCCGCGACTCGACGCGTATCACGGTCAATCCGTACTTCACGTCGCCCTCGCCCGGAATCGCGGTCGCGACCAGGAGCTCCGGCTGCTCGTCCAGCAGCTCATAGCGATCCATTGTTTGGCAGAATACCGATCCCAGGCAGCCACGCAGCTGCGTGAATAGCAGGGGCTTGCCGTTGCGCATGCTGCGCCGAGCCTGGAGAATCCTCGGGTCAAGGGCCGGGTAGTTCGCAAAATCCAGCAGCACGCGCATGACCGCGCCGGGATCCGCGGCTAGTTGCGCCTCGAAATCGACGACATAGCGCCGGCCCTGCTCGCCAACCTGCAGCTTCGACACGTCAATGGCATTCGCGGCACCGGCGGCGGCGAGCGCCGGGATCGCCAACAAGAGCGCCAGCATGGGCAGGCTCACGGCGGCGTTCCGCCGTCGCGCTCGACCTTCAGCACCGTGTCGCGAAGCTTCGCTCCGGCGACCCGCGCTTCGTCGATCCGGATCTCGGCATCGATGTCGAGCTTGCCGAGCGCCGCCACCGACTCCTCCAGCGTGGCCTTCTTCTCCCCACGTGACTTCAATCCGGGCGGCGTCGTGCCAAGCGGCAGGTAGCGATCGAGATCGACGCGGTCGGCGCGGATCCGGACCTTTCGGAACTGCGGGACGATGCTGCCGCTCCATTGCGTGTCGTCCAGCCAGCCTTCGGTGAAGTCCAGTTGCAGGACACCCTGATCGAGCCGGCCCTTCGCGCTGAATTCCGTCGACTTGAAGGCCTCCGGATCCGCGGTCGCAGGCAGGGGACTGCCGAAGGCGATCGCCGCGGACCGTGGCGAGAACGGCGAGGTTGCCAGCGTGAATGCCAGGCTCGTTCCTCGATCGCCAACCATCGCCTGCAACCCGAATTCGCTGCGGATGCCGGCGAGCGTCATTTTTCCAGCCTTGATCTCGGTTCCGCCGGATTTCCCATCGTAGCTTGCGACCCCGATACCGCCTTCGAGTTCAATGCCAGCAAGCGGCAAGGGCTCGCCACCCACCCATCCCTTGAACCTGAGGTCCTGGCCCAGATATCGGCTGACATCCGGTTCGATCCGTCCTCGTCCCTGCAGCGAAAAATGCAGCGTGTTGCCGTCGCTGACGCCCGCCAGCTGCAGCTCGAAGGGAAAATCCGTGGCCGGTGCGATGGAGTCGGCGACGATGCCGATCGCCGTCAGGCGAAAGCTCAGGTCTGCGGCCGTGTCGTAGAATTCGAGCGCGCCGCGCTCCAGTTCGAACTTCCCGATGGACCAGCGCGACTCCCCTTCCCCGCCCAGTTCCGAGAGCCGTTCGATGAGCGCGGAAAAATTGTCCGAGCCGTCGGCGATGAACTCGGGCCGGATGGTCAAGTCTGCGATCGCCATCGATCGCAATGCCGGATCACCGCCGAATGCGGCGCCCCAGGTCAGCGCAACGCGGGCATAGCCGACCTCGAGCAACGGATCCGTCCCGAAACCGGGCGGCTGCGCGATCGCGAGCCCTTCAAGTTCCAGCGCCGGCGTCGGCAGGACTCCGATCGAGAGCCTTTCAACGGTGACCGGCAGGCCGGTCAATTCTCCGAGGTAGTCGCCGACGATGCGACGCGCTGCATCGGTACGCACACCGATCCACAAGGCCGCCACGGCGAGCAGCAGGACGGCCGCAAGGGCGGCCAGGGTCAACGCGACGGTTTTTTTGCTGAGGCGCATGAATCCGGGGGTTCGGTGGAACCCCCGGATTCTAGCTGAGGATCCCTATCGATCGCAGATCGTGATATCGCCACTCAGCGAGTTGATGCTGACGCGGGCGCCGCCGCTGCCCTGCGTGAAACTCAGTTCACTCCCCGGACCGTAGCGGCTCTTGTCGCGCGCCTTCTGACCGAAGCAGTTGTCGATGTCGCCGCTGAACGATTCCAGGTCGAACTCGGCATGGACGGGTGGCTTCATCGTCAACTTGATCGTGCCGCTGACCGTTTCCATCTCGACACGCGCAGTCGGCAGCAGTTCAACGTGGGCGTCGATGTCGCCCGAGATCGACCTGGCATTCAGCCGCTCAGCAGCCGCCAGGTTGATCGCGAGACTGCCGCTGACGCTCCCAACCGTCACAGCCGCCTTGCCGCCGGTGCCAATGATCGTACCGTCGCCACTGACGGTGCTCAACTTGACTGGAGCGTCGTAGGCCTGTGTTTGGACTTCACCGCTGACGGACTCGAGATGCTGCTCGCCGAGGACGCCCGCGACGATGATGTCGGCGCTGACAGTCTCCGCCGAAATACGCGCGCCTTTTGGAATCTTGAGCGTCAGGATTGCCTCGTCCGAACCGCGGAAATGGTCGTCCGGCCTGACGACCTTGATGCGCACCTGCCGCTCGGTCGCCTCGAATTCGAGCCTGTCCTTGTCACTCTCAAGGACGGCGGTCAACTCGACCTCGTTGCGGTCCCAGGCAGTCACGTCGACGCGACCTTCGACGTTCGAGACATCGATCGCCGCGTCCGCAGCGACCGTCGCACTCTTGCTCAGGTTCTGGGCCGCCTCGGCGAGCGGAGCAGCAGCCAGCAGCACGGCCGCGGTGGCCAGGGAAATCCGGATATTCATCTCAGGTCCTCCTCGTGAGGGCGCCACCGGAGGTGACGACCTTCGAATAAATTTGCAGTTCTTCCTGGTAGGTGCTGAGCAGCAGGCCATTCAGCAGGCCACTCGCGGGGTCCTGCGTAAGCGCCGTGTCGATTTCGTCGGCGGCGCGCTGGATGATCGCGAGATTCTTCACGACCGCCTCGCGGGTCTCGGGCGCCAGTTCATCGAGCCGCTGCCTGAATTGCACGAGCAAATCGTCGCGCGCTTTCAGCTGGACCGCGCCGAGCGCCGAATTGGGCCCGTAGTTGACCGGCAGCAGTTTCTCGCCGCTCGCCAGGTCCGGGTCACGCATCAGGCCCCAGGTCAGCAGCGCCGATACTGCCGCGACCAGGAAACCGGCCGCGAGCGCCGCAGGCCAGCTGAAGCGGCGCGATACAGGGCGCGGCTGTTCCGCAAGCCTTGCCGCGATCGCGGGCCAAAGATCGCGTGGCGGCGCGATTTCCTGGGGCAGACCAGAGGCCTGCGCCAGCAGCTGATCCTTTTGAGGCCGGCGTCCGAATGGAATGGTCGTCATGTGGGTTGCTCCACGTGCAGGCGCGCGCGCATCAGCTGCCGCGCGCGGTGCAACTGCGCTTTGCATGTGCCGACGGCGAGATCGAGCATCCCAGCCGCCTCTTCGTGGCTGTAGCCATAGATGCCGTGCAGCACCACGATGTCGCGCGCGCCGGGTGGAAGCGCTGCGATCGCCCGTTCGAGGTCGATCGGTGTCGCGTCGTCCATTGCCTGTTGCGCCGCAAATTCCATCGTCTCGCCCTCATCGTCCGTCATGCTGATTTCATTCCGCCCAGGTGGCGCGCGCCTCTGCGCCAGCACCGCGTTGACTGCGATCCGGTGCAGCCAGGTCGAGAATCGGCTGCGACCTTCATATCCGGGCAGGCTGCGCCAGGCACTCACGAATGTGTCCTGGGTCAGGTCTTCCGCCGTGGCCGCGTTGCCGGTCATGCGCAGGCACAGTCCGTAGACACGAGCAACGTGGTCCCGATAGAGCCCTTCAAAGGCAGCCACATCGCCATTCCTGGCGCGTGCGACCCGCTCGGTCTCGTCGCCCATGGCATTCCTGGCCAGTTCAGTCACCGCGCCCCCTTGAACTTCCATGAACTTAGAGTAGTCCGGGCCGTGAAAGGTTGGAATTCAGACAGTAGTACAATCCGGGCGCTGGGCCGCCCGGGGGAAACCATTGCCATTTGCGACGATCACCGGCTGGGGCAAGTGCATGCCGCCAGCCGTCCTTTCCAACGCCGACCTGGCGACTTTTCTGGACACCGACGACGAGTGGATCCGGTCACGCACCGGGATCCACGAACGGCGCGTTTCGCATGTGTCACTGGGCGAGTTGGGCTACGTATCCGCCTGCCGGGCGCTGGCGGCAGCCGGACTGACTGCCGGCGATCTCGATCTGATCGTGTTCGGCACCTGCAGCATGGACGAACAGGTTCCAAACATGGCGTCCTGGGTGCAGAAGCGCCTGGGTGCCAATGGTTCGGGCGCGATGGACATCAACACCGCGTGCACCAGCTTCCTGTACGGCCTGACGACGGCAAGCTCGATGATCAAGACCGGCGTCGTGCGCAATGCGCTCGTGATTGGCGGCGAACTGGCCTCGCCGATGATGGACTGGACCAACCGCAATGTCTCGGTGCTGTTCGGCGACGGCTGTGCCGCAGTGGTGCTGCAGGCAACCGAGCGCGAGGAAGGCGTGATGGCCGACCGGCTCGGTTGCTATGGAGATGTGCGCGGCGTCCTGCAGGTCCACGGCATGGGCACGCGTTATGCGAACCAGGGCTGGGTGCTGGGCGATACCGA
>CAYYQQ010000091.1:0-10916 GCA_964473595.1 uncultured Steroidobacteraceae bacterium
CGAAATGTCGCCCATGTTGCCGATCGGCGTCGCGACCACGTAAAGGACGCCCATTTGCGCCACTATAATGCCCTCCCCGACCGCACCGCGCGGCCGGGTGATCCTCGCCAAGGGCCGCCGCCGATGCAAGTGAATGTCAGCGTCCTCAGGAATTTCATCGCGGCCTGCGCGCTAGTCTGGCTGTGCGCAGCCTGCCAGGTCGCCGACCGGCTGGGCGGCTCGGATGCCGGATCGGAGCGAGCGGGCCGCCAGGCCCGCCAGGGTGATCATGCGGCTGCCGCTCGCAGCTACGAAGCCGCGACGCGCCCCGCGCCTGCGGCCGAACGGAACGCCTTGTGGCTGTCCGCCGCGACCGAGTGGCTGGCGGCAAACGACGTGGCCGCCGCCGGGGCCGCCATCGGGATGCTCGTGCCACCCATCGCGACGGCGGATGCGCGCGAGCGCGTGCGCATCGAGGCGGAAATCGCACTTGCGCGTGGCGAGACCCAGCGCGCACTGACACTCATGCGCGATATTCCGGACGCCGGTGATGCGGCCGCGCTTGCGACCCGCGCGCGTATCCAGTTCAACACGAAACGTGTACCTGACGCAGTCTCGAGTCTTATTGCACGCGAGCGCCTGCTCACCGACGCAGCGGGGCGCGAGGCCAACCAGCGCCTGATCCTCGACGGCATCCGCGAAGCGCTGGGTCGTGGCGCTGATATCCGGGCGCCAGCCGATGCCGATGCAGTGCTCGCAGGCTGGCTCGAACTCGGGCGCATCGTGGCCGATGCCAGGGCAGGCGCGCTCGGCGTGCAGCGGCGCGTGCAGACCTGGCGCTCGCGCTATCCGGCGCATCCGGCCTCCGAAAAGCTGTGGCGCGACCTGCTGGACAAGCCCGCTGCGAGCAGCGATCTGCCGCGGCAGATTGCACTTTTGCTGCCATTGTCCGGGCGAGCCGAGGCCGCGGGTATTGCGGTGCGCGACGGTTTTCTCGGTGCGTATTACGAGCAGGGCGCCGCCTACCGTCCGCGCCTGCAAATCTACGATGTTGCGGCCCGCGATGCGCCTTCCAGCTACCTCCAGGCACTTGCGGACGGCAGCGATTTCGTGGTGGGCCCGCTGACACGTGAAGAAGTTGCGGGTCTCGCGTCGCTCGCCGACGGGCGTGCCACGACGCTCGCGCTGAATTTTCTGCCGGATGGCGTCGTCGTGCCGGAACGTTTCTATCAATATGCCTTGTCGCCCGAGGATGAGGCCCGGCAGGTGGCACGCCGCGTCATCGGGGACGGCCACATGGCAGGGCTCACGCTGGTTCCACAATCGGACTGGGGACGGCGCGTGCAGACTGCATTCGCCGCGGAACTCGCGACGGCCGGCGGTCAGCTCCTGGACCAGGCCGACTATGTGCCGGACACCGCCGATTTCAATGAGCTGCTGCAGAAATTGCTGCGTACCGACGGCAAACGCGGCAGCACGCCGCGCGCAGATGCGCAATTCATATTTGTCGCGGCCCAGCCCCTGGCTGGCCGCTTGATCCGCACGCAACTGCGCTTCAATTACGCGAGCGCGCTGCCGGTCTATGCGACCTCGGATATCTACGATCCGGCCGGGACCAGCAATGTGGATCTGGACGGCCTGATTTTCCTCGACATGCCGTGGGTCCTCGACCCATATGGCCCGGCGATGGCGGCGCGCGCGACTGCCGAGAAAGTCTGGCCAGACCGGGCCGGGCCACGCGGCCGCCTGCACGCATTCGGCTATGACGCTTTCCGCCTCGTCGGTGAATTGCGGCGCTTGCGCGGACGGACGTCGACACCATTGCCCGGACTAACGGGCCGGCTCGACGTTGACAGCGAGGGCCGCGTCCATCGCGAACTCGACTGGGCCCAGGTGGTCGACGGCCACCCTGTGCTGTTGCCGCCCGCAGGATCGACGGCGCTGGTCCCGTGAGCCTGGCGCCGCACCTCGAGATCGGCCGCGCCGCGGAAGCGGCAGCGGCGCGTCACCTGGAGCGCATCGGCTACCAAATCCTGCAGAACAATTTCCGCGCACGCGGCGGCGAGCTCGATGTCGTCGCAATCGACGGCGCGGCACTCGCAATCGTCGAGGTCCGCTACCGCGCGAGCGATCGCTTCGGCGGCGGCGCGGCCAGCATCACCTTGGATAAGCGCCGCCGAATTATCCGCGCAGCACGCGCGCTGCTTGCGACGCAACCCCTCCTCGCCCGACTGCCGGCACGCTTCGACGTCGTCGAAGTGTCCGGCCCGGCCGACAATCTGCATTGCAATCTGATCCGCGCGGCATTCAGCCTCTAGCGCGCCGCGATCGGGATCCGGCGGGGTGTCCCCTCGCTTCGCCAGAACTTTATGCTCCGCGAGGGGACACCCCGCCACCTCGATCGCGGCGACGGAACCCGGCGCCGCGGTAGTGCCGCACTTTGAACTGGCGCGATAGATCTCTTGACACGACGCACCGCCGCAATCGATAAGAGTGCCGCAGGCCTGTGCCGCAAGAGCCCAACCGATGACTGAGTCGCCGCTGGACAGCCCAGAGCCACCGAACACTTCACCGGGAAATCCATCACCGGCGGCGGCTGATAATGCACTGCGGACGGCTGTGCCGACTGGCGCCGTTTGGGATCGGATCAAACATCACAAGGTTGTGCAGTGGACGCTCGCCTATCTGGCGATCGCCTATACCCTGCTGCACGGCGCCGAGATGCTCGGCAACTCGTTGGGTTGGTCACACGGCCTGCTGCGTTTGTTTACGCTGCTGCTGATCCTGGGAGTGCCCGTCGTCATCACTCTCTCGTGGTATCACGGCGCGCGTGGGCAGCAGCGCGTGAGCGGCACGGAACTGATGATCATCGCCATCCTGCTGGCCTTGGGCGGCACCTTCCTGTGGCGGGACAGCAGGACGGAGCATGGTGACGAGCCCGCTGCCACGGTGGCGCCTGCCCAGCCGGTCAGCGCTCCGGCGACGCCCGCGATTTCGGATAAATCGGTCGCGGTTCTGCCATTTGTCGACATGAGCGAGAAGAAGGACCAGGAGTACATGTCCGACGGCATCGCCGAGGAACTGCTGAACTTGCTGGCGCAGGTCCCCGAACTGAAGGTGATAGCCCGCACCTCCTCATTTGCTTTCAAGGGCGAGAAGATCGAGATCGCGGAGATCGCGAAGAAGCTAAACGTCGCCCATGTGCTGGAAGGCAGCATCCGCAAATCCGGCAACACGCTGCGCATCTCCGCACAGCTGATCCGCACCGCCGACAGCACGCATCTGTGGTCAGAGACTTACGACCGCCCGCTCGACGACATCTTCAAAGTGCAAGACGAGATTGCGAATGCCATCGTGCAGGCGCTGCAAATCCGGCTTGCGGGTGGAGAGGTAAGTCGCCGGAAAGGTGGCACGCTGAATCTCGAGGCATACCAGTTGTACCTGCGGGCCATGAGTGCTGTGAATCAGAACACCAAGGAGTCCCTGGACGCCGCAGGCGGCTATCTGGAACAAGCGATCAAGCTCGACCCGGGCTATGGAATGGCGTGGTACTCGCTGGCGACTGTCGTTTCGATGAAGACGGACAATGTCTGGCTAGCCCCGACGGAAGGCTGGGAACGCGTGCGGCAGCTGGCGCAGCACGCGTTGCAGTTGAGTCCCGATCTTGCCGAGGCACATGCCCGCCTCCAGTGGGCGCATATGTCGTTGGACTGGGATTGGCCGGCCGCGGAGGCCGAAGGGCGGCAGGCTCTTGCCATTGATCCAACGAATCCGAGTGCGCTGATGGCCGCCGGAAGGCTCTCCGCGACGCTCGGCCGTTGGGACGACTCGGAGAGGCAGCTTCGCGCGGCGCTGGTCCGTGATCCGTTGAACACTTATCTGATCTGGAATCTCGGATTTACCTATTACCGCGCGGGTCGATTCGCAGAGTCCGAAGGCCTGTACCGAAAGTTGCTCGAGTTGGAGCCGGATTTCCTGTGGACTCGCTCGTACCTCGGCAAGACGCTGCTGGCGCAGGGCAAGCCGGATGCGGCGCTTGCCATGGTGCAGCAGGAAGCTGACCAGGCAACTCGCTTGTGGTTCCTTCCAATCGTCTTGCAGGCAGCCGGCCGCCAGGTTGAGGCGGACGAGGCGCTGCAAGCGCAAATTGCGCAATGGGCCGACACCGGTGCGTTTTTTGTGGCCATGACCTACGCGTATCGCGGTGATCACGATCCCGCGCTAGAATGGCTCGAACGCGCCTACCAGCAGAAGGATGCTTCCCTTGACGAAATCGTCGGCGAGCCTCTGTTCAAGAATCTGGCCGATGACCCCCGCTTCAAGGCATTCCTGCGCAAGATGAAGCTACCGGAGTAGCGGTGTCACGGAGCACCTTTGGCACAGAAGGAGATCAAGGTGACCAAACTGAACGTCAACGGCAAGCAATACGACATCGACCTGCCCGCGGATACCCCATTGCTGTGGGTGCTGCGCGACGAGATCGGTCTTACCGGGACCAAGTTTGGCTGCGGCATGGCGCTGTGTGGTGCCTGTACGGTGCATATCGACGGCCAGCCGGGACGCGCGTGCGTGACCCCGATTTCCGCGCTCGCTGACAAGAAGGTCGTCACCATCGAGGCGATCGGCGAGGACAAGATCGGCGAGGCAGTGCAGACGGCGTGGACAGACTTGGGTGTCCCGCAATGCGGTTATTGCCAGGCGGGGCAGATCATGTCCGCGACGGCGCTCCTCAAGCAGAAACCCAATCCGACCGACGCCGATATTGACTCGGCCATGACCGGCAACGTTTGCCGCTGCGGCACCTATGGGCGAATCCGCGCCGCCATCAAGCAGGCAGCTGGTGAGAAAGGAGCGACGCCATGAACGCGCCCTTCGACTTGAACAAGGCAATGGCCATGGACGCAACGTCACCCGAAACACCGTTGATGATCGCCAATGTCAGCCGGCGCAAGTTTCTCCAGGGTGCCTCCGCGCTCGGCGGGCTGGTGCTCGCCGTTGGATATCCTGGTGCATTGCGCGCCGAGGACCCGCCCAAGTACGGCGCAGATTCCATGCCGCACGGCTGGATCGACAGCCCGCTGGTGTTCGTTGCGATCGGTGAGGATGGCATCGTCAGCATCGTTTGCCATCGCTCCGAAATGGGCCAGGGCGTGCGCACCGGCATGCCGATGATCGTGGCCGACGAGCTCGAAGCCGACTGGACGCGGGTGCGCGTCGTGCAGGCTCCCGGCGATGAGGCGCGTTACGGCAACCAGGACACCGACGGCTCGCGCAGCACGCGTCATTTCTTCATGCCCATGCGCCGGTGCGGCGCGGCCGCGCGCCAGATGCTGGAAGCGGCGGCGGCTGCAAGCTGGATGGTGCCCATTGGTGAAGTGCAGGCGCAAAACGGCGAGGTCGTGCATGGTCCAAGCGGCCGGCGCCTCGGCTACGGAGCGCTCGCCAAGGCAGCATCGAGCATGCCACTGCCTGCGCCGGATGCAATCCGGCTCAAGGATCCTTCGCAATTTCGCTACATCGGCACCGGCAAGCTGAAGCTCGTCGATGCGCAGGACATCGCCACCGGCAAGGCGCAATACGGCATTGATACGCGCTTGCCCGGCATGCTCTATGCCGTCGTCGCGCGACCGCAGGTGTTCGGCGGCAAGGTTGTGAGCTACGACGACGCCGCGGCGCTCAAGCTGCCCGGCGTTGTGCGCGTCGTACCAATCGAACCCACTCCGGGACCACCCGAGTTCAATCCCCTGGGTGGGATCGCGGTCATCGCACGCAACACCTGGGCGGCGATACAGGGGCGCAATGCGCTGAAGATCGTGTGGGACGATGGCCCAAATGCCGGCTACGACTCTGTTGCCTACAAGGCCACGCTCGAAGAAGCTGCACGCAAGCCCGGCAAGGTCGTGCGCAATGACGGGGACTTCACCGCCGCAGCGGCCGCTGCCGCACAACGAATCACGGCGGAATACTACCTTCCGCACCTCGCGCATGCGTCGATGGAACCCCCCGTGGCGAGCGCCCGGATTGCGCAAGGCAAATGCGAGGTCTGGGGCGGTTTTCAGTCGCCCCAGGGCACGCGCGACCTGGTCGCCAAGCGGCTCGGCATGCCGGTTGAAGATGTCACCGTGCACGTCACCTTGCTCGGCGGCGGATTTGGCCGCAAGTCCATGGGCGACTTCGGCATCGAGGCGGCCGTGCTGTCCAAAGCAATGGATGGCAAGCCGGTCAAGGTCGTCTGGACGCGCGACGACGATCTTCACAACGACTATTTCCACACCGTATCCGTCGAGCACCTGGAAGCCGGCGTCGATGCCAGGGGACTACCGGTGGCGTGGCTGCACCGCAGCGTCTCGCCGACGATCGACTCCACGTTCGACGCAGGTGCCAGGCAGCAGGCGACTTATGAACTCGGCATGGGCGTCATCAACGTGCCCTTCGCCATTCCCAACATTCGCATCGAGAATCCGGAAGCGATCGCGCACACGCGGATCGGCTGGTTCCGTTCGGTAACGAATATTCCTCACGCATTCGCGGTGCAGTCGTTCGTCGCCGAGCTGGCTGCAGCCGCAGGGCGCGACCCGAAAGATTTTCTGCTCGAGGTGATCGGTCCCGCGCGCATGGTGACGCCACAGATGCTGAGCGATACCTACAACGATGGCGAATCACCCGAGCGCTATCCCGTGAATATCGGACGTCTGCGGGGCGTTGTGGAGCTCGCCGCGAAAGAGGCGGGCTGGGGCAGGTCGCTGCCCAAAGGAAGCGGGCTCGGCATCGCCGCGCACTACAGTTTCGTCAGCTACGTCGCGGCGGTCGTAGAGGTCGCGGTTGACGCCAAGGGCGAGCTGACCATTCCGCGCGTGGATATCGCGATCGACTGCGGGGCGACGATCAATCCGGACCGCGTGCGCGCACAATTAGAGGGGGCCTGCGTCATGGGCGTAAGCGCAGCCACGTCGGGAGCGATCACCTTCAAGGCAGGTCGCGCGCAGCAGGATAATTTCCACCAGTACGAAGTCACGCGTCTGCCCGCGGCGCCGCGCGAGATCCGGGTTCATATCGTGCCCGGCGATTACAGCAAGCCACTGGGCGGCGTGGGCGAACCGGGTGTGCCGCCGGTGCTGCCGGCGCTGTGCAACGCGATCTTTGCGGCAACAGGCAAGCGCATACGACAGTTGCCGATAGGAGATCAGCTTAAGATCTAGGCGCCCACATCTGCGGTGAATGTGTGCTGCAGCAAGCTCAGCACGGCGTACCGCGCGCGAACGCTGAGCTAATTGCGGACGGGCGTCCCAGTACCTCTACCGATGCGAATTCTGATTTGTCGTCGTGGTGAGGCCGACAGTGATCATGCACATCAGTTCTCCACCACGGGCAGCGCGATGTAGGAAGCTTCCTTGGCCGAGTGATACACGCGCTGCGTGGCCTTGCGGTAGTCCTCAGGCTTGGCCAAGAAGATGTTGGGCACAAAGGTCTGCGGATTGCGGTCGTACAGCGGGAACCAACTCGACTGCACCTGCACCATCAGGCGGTGGCCCGGCAGGAACACGTGATTGTTCGGCGGGAGCCTGAATTCATAGGCGAGCGGCTCGTTTGCCTTGATGGGCCTGGGCGTGACGAAGCCTTCCCTATAGCGCCCCCGCAGAATGTCCATGCCCACGGCGAGCTGGTAGCCGCCCATCTCCGGTTGCGCGTACACCTCGTCTGGATACACATCGATCAGCTTGACCACCCAGTCGCTGTCCGTGCCGCTGGTGGAAGCCACCAGGTGCACCATCGGCTGGCCGCTAATTCTCAGGGGCTTGGTCAGCACGGCCGAGGTGAAGGTGATGACATCGGTGCGGCCCGATGCCTCGCGCTGATCATCGGTCAGCCATTGCTGCCAGGTCTGCCCCGGCGCGTAGCCGATCTGCTGAATGGGCCGTGCGCGGAAGGGCACGGGGTGCGCAGGATCCGAGACGTATTCGGTGAAGGCCTCCCCGCCGGCCGGCGCCTCGAACCCCAGTATGTTGCCTGACTGCAGGTATAGCGCTTTGGTGGAGTGGGCACAGCCGGACTCGCAGCTAACCGGCCAGCGGTCGAAGCGGCGCCACTCATTGGTGCCGGTCTCGAACGCCGTCACCGTGGCCACATCCGCCGCGGGCGCACCGTCCTTGAGATATTGTGCGAGGAACGGCCGCAGCACGTGTTCGCGGAACCAGCGCGAGGTGTCGCTGCCGAAGCGCAAATTCCCCAGGCTGCTGCCCTCATCGATGGCCTGGCCGTGATACCACGGCCCCAGCACCAGCTTGACCATGCTGCCGTTTACGTCCTTGGGCTTGATTGCCTTGTACACAGCGATGGCGCCGTAGCTGTCCTCGGCATCCCACAAACTGTGAACCAGCATGACCGGGACCTTGAGCGGCTGTGTGGCCAGGAGCTTGTCCACAGCCTGGTCGCTCCAGAAGGCGTCGTAGTCCGGATGCGCCACGATCTTGCTCCAGAAGCCGATCTGCTGCATGCCATGGCTGCGCCCCAGCTCACCGGCCGAGCCCGCCTGCAGAAACAGGTCGTAGTCGTCGTGATAGTTCGACCACCACTCGATGCTGTTGTCGCGGCTCGCCACCTGCTCGTAGATGTACTGCGCGTTCTGCTGCCGGAAGGCGCCGAAGTGGAACCAGTCATCGCCCATCCAGCCATCCACCATCGGGTTCATGGGCACGGAAACTTTCAGCGCCGGGTGCGGATTGATCAGGGCCATCAACGGCTCGAAGCCGTCATAGGAAATGCCCAGCGTTCCCACCTTGCCATTGCTCTCGGGCACGTTCTTGACCAGCCAGTCGATGGTGTCGTAGGTGTCGGTGGCATCGTCCACCGGCGTCGGGTTCTGCAGACCGTACACGGGGCGGTTCATCACGTAGTCGCCCTCCGAGCCGTACTTCCCGCGCACGTCCTGCATGACGCGGATGTAGCCGTCCTCGAGAATCACATCGGTGGCGTTGTCGTAGCCCTGAAGCATGGGGCCCAAGTGCCCGCTGTGCGTGTGGCTGGTAAGTGCCTTGGCTTCATACGGTGTGCGCGTGAGCAGCATGCCGGCATGCGATGCGCCCTTGGGCACCAGGATGATCGTGTGGAGCTTCACGCCATCGCGCATGGCGATCATGACGTCGCGAAGGTCGTAGTCCCAGGTGTCGCTGACAGGAGTGAAGTTGGTCGGAGTTTCGCTGGGGTACTGCGGGTAAAGGGGCTTGGGCGCATCTTCGGCGCAAAGGCCGCTGCTGGCCGTGAAGAAAAGGGCAACCAGGGTGGTGGTGAGGCTTGTTTTCATGGCATCGCTTGTTGGCCTTGTGAGGATACTGTAGCGGTAAACGGGGCCGGGCAGTCATTTGCGGCTGTTCATGTTCACAGGTGACTGGTTTCGTGGATACCTTGATGACGGGGGTCGCCGGGGCGTTTAGAGCGCTGTCCAATCGGCCAGAGTTCAGAACGCAATTCATGTGCATGCTCGCACCCCTACCGTTGAATCGACTGCAACGTCTGCCGAAAGTCTACCGATCGCGGGGCCGCGACCGGAGAACTCCGTGGTCTCCAACAGAAATTCCGCTTCAGCGCCGACTATCACGGGCAGTATCTGGCGACGAATTCGAATGGCAACTGCGAGGCCCTTCTACGTCGCGCCCGCAATCCTCACTGGCCTACCCGATAGCAGCCGGTCGCGACAGGCGGGAACGGGCCGGAAGCCGACGCTCAGGCCAAGGCACTACCGGAGCCGAGGTCACTTGACGACGCGGAGTTTCGGGCGGCTGCCGGAGTCGTCGGGATTAGGTGTTATGGGTGGCGGTGGGGTCGCGTCGGTCTCGTCCTGGAAGAGCATGCCCTGGCCGGTTTCGCGCTCGCGATTGTCGAAGTCCGCTACCGCGCGGGCGACCAGTTTGGCGGCGGCGCGGCAAGCATCACCGCCGGCAAACGCCGCCGGATCATCCGCGCGGCGCATTCAGCCTCTAGCTCGCCGCGATCGGGATCCGGCGGGGTGTCTCCTCGCTTCGCCGGAACTTTATGCTCCGCTCGGAGACACCCCGCCACCTCGATCGCGGCGAGCTGAATCCCCAAAGCCGTGGTGACGCAGCCCGGCAATCCGGGCTGGTTGCCAACCCGGTGAGTATCCGCGACCATTCTCGGCCGGCAAGTGGGGATTCCCGACATGCCCGAAGGCCACGACAGAGAACAGGCACCTGACGCCGCGCTGGCGGCGCCGGGAGCTGTGCACAGCCAATCCGGCACCCACAAGGTCTTCATAAGCTACGCCTCGTCCGATCGTGCCGTTGCAGACTCTGTTTGTACCGCCCTGGAACGCGCGGGAGTGACGTGCTGGATCGCGCCGCGTGACGTGACGCCCGGCGAGCTTTATTCCGAGGCAATCGTTCACGCCATGGATTCGGCCACGGTGGTTGTGCTCGTCCTGTCGCAGAACGGCGCCGTGTCCCAGCACGTACTCAGGGAAGTGGAACGTGCGAGTTCGAAACGCCACCCCGTGGTGTCGTTTCGTATTGACCTCGCGCCGATACCGGCCGCTCTCGAGTATTTCCTGAACACCTCACAGTGGCTTGATGCGAGCGCCACCGGGGTCGAGCGTGCATTGCCCAAGCTGGTTGATGCAGTGCAACGCGGCGTAGCGCACGCATCCGACCCGGTGCCGGGTCATTCCGGCGGTGCTGCACGACCGACGGCGCGTACCGAACCGCACGCTTCCGTAGCGACACAGGCGCGCCAACGACCGAAACTGCTGCTCGCCGCGTTGGCTGCCATCACCGCGGGCGCTCTCGCATACTTTGTCGTCGATCAGTTCTGGCTGTCGAAGCAGGTGATGGACGACAAGCCTTCAGTGGCGGTGACGCCCGCGATCCCGGATAAGTCGATTGCGGTCCTGCCCTTCGCGGACATGAGCGAGAAGAAGGACCAGGAGT
>CAYYQQ010000092.1:0-10843 GCA_964473595.1 uncultured Steroidobacteraceae bacterium
AAGGTGTTCCCGACCCGCAGCCACACAGTGGCAGCGCAGGGTGGCATCAGTGCAGCACTCGGCAACATGGGCGAGGACGACTGGCGATTCCATTTTTACGACACCATCAAGGGTTCGGACTGGCTGGGGGACCAGGACGCAATCGAGTTCATGTGCAAAGAGGCGGCGGCGGCCGTCATCGAGCTCGAGCACTTCGGATTGCCATTCTCGCGAACCGAGGACGGACGGATCTACCAGCGGCCATTCGGCGGCATGACCACGAATTACGGCAAGGGAATCGCGCAGCGCACCTGCGCCGCCGCGGATCGCACCGGCCACGCGATGCTGCACACGCTCTACCAGCAATGTCTCCGGCACGAAGCGAAGTTCTTCATCGAGTTCTTCGCGATCGACCTGATCATGGAACGCGGCGAATGCCGCGGCGTGCTGGCGCTCGACATGGCGACCGGGACGCTGCACCGCTTCCTGGCGCAGACGACGATCCTTGCGACTGGCGGATACGGCCGCGCCTACCTGACCAGCACCTCGGCGCACACCTGCACCGGCGACGGCGGCGCCATGGCACTGCGCGCCGGACTACCGCTTCAGGACATGGAATTCGTGCAGTTTCACCCGACCGGCATGTATGGCGCTGGTTGCCTGATCACCGAGGGCGTGCGCGGCGAGGGCGGCATCCTGCGGAATTCCGGGGGTGAGCGATTCATGGAACGTTACGCACCGAATGCCAAGGATCTGGCATCGCGCGATGTGGTCAGCCGTGCGATGACGCTCGAGGTGCGCGAGGGGCGTGGGGTCGGTCCGGCGCGCGATCACCTGTACCTGCACCTTGAGCATCTCGGCGCCGAAGTGATCCTGAAGCGGCTTCCTGGCATAGCCGAGACTGCGATGGTTTTTGCAGGAGTGGATGTGACACGCGCGCCGATCCCCGTGATGCCGACGGTGCATTACACCATGGGTGGGATTCCCAGCAATATTCATGGGGAAGCGCTGACGGTCCGGAATGGCGATCCGGAGGCCGTCGTGCCCGGTCTGATGGCGATCGGCGAAGCCGCCTGCGTTTCGGTCCACGGTGCAAACCGGCTCGGCTCGAATTCACTGCTGGACCTGGTCATATTCGGACGGGCGGCGGCGGCGCGCTGTGCGGCCCTGCTGAAACCGGGCGCGACCCGCGGCAAACCAGCTGCCGCCGCGACTGATTCGCTGCTGGCACGCTTCGATTGCCTGCGCAACGCCAATGGCAGCCTGCCTACCGCCGTGATCCGCAATTCGATGCAGCGCGGCATGCAGCTCGACGCCGCAGTCTTCCGTAGCGGTGAAAGCCTCGCTGATGGCTGCAAGCGCCTCGCGCAGACCTTCGAGTCATTCTCGGAACTGCGAATTTCCGACCGCTCACTCGTGTTCAACACTGACCTGATCGAGGCGCTCGAGCTGGACAACCTCCTGCGGCAGGCGCTGGCGACGATCCACTCGGCGGCGAATCGCACCGAAAGCCGCGGCGCGCATGCGCGTGAGGACTTCCCCAAGCGCGACGACGCCAACTGGTTGAAGCACTCCCTTGCCTGGGTCGCGGACGATGGTGCGGTGCGATTTAACTATCGCCCGGTGCACCTGAACACACTGACTGGCGACGTGGACGCAATACCGCCACGCGCGAGAACCTACTAGGACGCATTGGAGCACACCGGATGGCCCAGTTCCGTTTGCCCGCGAACTCCCGCTACGCGGACCGGCCCGGTCGCCATTTCCCGGCGCCGGCGGCGGCGAAGCGCGTGCGGCGATTCCGCATTTATCGCTTCGATCCCGATTCCGGCCAGCCGCCGTGTGTCGACACCTTCGATGTCGATCTCGACAACTGCGGGCCGATGGTTCTCGACGCGCTCATCAAGATCAAGAACGAGATCGATTCGACGCTGACATTCCGCCGTTCCTGCCGCGAAGGGATCTGCGGCTCCTGTGCGATGAACATCGACGGCCTCAACACGCTCGCCTGCACCTGCCCGATCGAATCGAAGGGTGGTGAATCCCGGATCTTTCCGCTTCCGCACCTGCCGGTCATCAGGGACCTGGTTCCGGACCTGACGCAATTTTATGAGCAATACGCGTCGATTCGCCCCTGGCTGCAGACCCGCGAGCCTGCACCTGCCGGGCGCGAACGGACCCAATCGCCTGCCGATCAGGCACTCATCGACCGACCGTCGGCCTGCATCCTCTGCGCCTGCTGCTCCACCAGCTGCCCGAGTTACTGGTGGAACAGTGACCGCTACCTCGGCCCCGCGGCACTGCTGGCCGCCTACCGCTGGATCGTGGATACGCGCGATCAGGCCGCGGGCGAGCGCCTGGATCAGCTGCAGGATTCATTCCGGCTCTATCGTTGTCACACGATCATGAATTGCGTCGAGGCCTGTCCGAAGGATCTCAATCCCGCGCGGGCGATCGCGGCCATCAAGCGCCGGCTGGCCAGCCGTGGCGGCTGAAGCCGGCTTGCAGGACGTCACGCAGGGTTTCCTCCGGTGGCGCTGCCGCCGTGGCATGCGGGAGCTAGACCTGCTGCTAGGCCGCTGGCTCGATCGTGGCTGGGCGGTGGCCGACGCCAGCCGGCGTGCTGCCTTCCTGCGGATGCTCGAGGAGCCAGATCCACAATTGGCCGACTGGCTGCTGCACGGGCAGCGCCCGGCAGACCTGCCGACCGCGGCGCTCCTCGATGACATCATTTCTAGTCGAACTTGAGCCACGGCCCGAGCCGCGCCTGGCTTCA
This sequence comes from uncultured Steroidobacteraceae bacterium, assembly GCA_964473595.1. Lineage (GTDB taxonomy): Bacteria > Pseudomonadota > Gammaproteobacteria > Steroidobacterales > Steroidobacteraceae > SCUD01. The sequence goes on from CAYYQQ010000092.1 coordinate 2,756, forward strand.
GCAGCCTTGTTGCTGCATATCTCGGCTGCCGCGTTGCCTTGGGCCACGCGCTGCCCGGCCTGGCTCGCAGCCTCGTTGTCGCTGTTCGCCTGCGCTTCCCTGGCGCTGACGCTCGGCAGGCTTCCGGGTCGGCATTGCCGCCTTCAGGGTCTTGCAGTCAGCGGTGACGACTGGCGGGTGAGGCATGACGGTGACGCCTGCGCGAGGCCCGCCCGGGTCGGGCCGGGCACCCGGGTCTATGCCGGGCTGATCGTGCTCGACCTGGTCGTCGGGCGCAGGCGCCTGGGGTGGCTGATGACGCGCCGGGCGATGGATTCCTGCCAATTCCGTCGCCTCAAGGCCCGACTGCGCCTGGCTTGATAGAATCCACAGGCTGGATCACAGAAGGAGGTCATTGGCGCTCGCCAGCTGCTGGCCCCGTCGAACTAATGGGGGGCCTGCCGGTCTTACCCGGCGTGACGGCGGTTGGGATAGCGTTGATCGTCGAGCCAATGCGGGCTGAAGCAGGCGATATTGCGCTTGTCCGTCGGGTGCAGAAGGGTGACAAGTCAGCCTTCGATGCGCTGGTGCTGAAGTATCAGCACAAGGTGCTGAAGCTGGTGCAACGCTACGTGCGCAATCCAGCGGACGCCGAGGACATCACCCAGGAGGCCTTCATCAAGGCCTATCGCGCACTGCCCGCGTTTCGCGGCGACAGCGCTTTCTACACCTGGCTCTACCGGATCGCGATCAATACGGCCAAGAACGCGCTGGTCGCAAACCGGCGCCGGCCGATCTCCTACGACCTCGATCCGCAGGACGGATCGCAGGTCCAGGCGCATGCCCGGCTGGCCGATGCGGAGACACCGGAGGCACTCGCACTGACCGAAGAGATCCGCCGGACGGTCAATGAAGCCATCGAAGCCCTGCCGGACGATCTGCGGCTTGCGATCGTGCTGCGTGAACTCGAGGGCCTGAGCTACGAAGACATTGCGAAGACGATGGAATGCCCAGTCGGAACCGTCAGGTCGCGGATCTTCCGGGCGCGCGAAGCGATCGATCGCAGCCTGCGCGAGGTATTCGACGGCGGTCTGGGCCGGATCGGAGATTCCTGAATGAGTGAACGGATCAAGGAACAACTTTCGGCGTTTCTGGACGGCGAACTGCCGGAGCCGGAATCGGCGCTGTTGCTGAAGCGGCTGGAGCGCGACGACGACTTGCGCGGCGCCCTGTCGCGCTACTCGCTGATCGGCGCGGTACTGCGCAGCGATGGAGACGTGCCCGCTGCGCGCCAGGTTGCCGCGCGCGTCAGCGCAGCCATCGCGCGTGAACCAGCGGGCCGCATGGCAGTTGCCACATTCCGGTCTGCGGCGCTATTGCGGCCACTGGCCGGGCTCGCGGTGGCCGCGGGGATCGCAGCGCTCGCGCTGTTGCTGATGCAGCGGATCGACGCGCAGGATCCTGGGCAGCCTGAGCCGATCCTGGCGCAGGTTGCGGATACGCCAGTCGAGCCGGTATCGGTCGCGGCGGATCCGGCTGAATCGCCATCCCGCGCTTACACGACGCCTGCCGCGGCCGCTGGACCGGGCAGCCTGCCGGCGGCCCAGTTCGCCAACTATCTCGTGGCGCATAGCAGTTATGCCTCGCCGCTGGTGCGGCGCAGCGTCGTGACCGGCCTGATCGTCGCCCCGCAGGAAGTGGCGGGCGGTGACATGCCGGCGGCGGAGATTCCGCGGGCCAATCAGTGAATATCCGGCATGCAGTGACGTCGGTTGCGCTGCTCGTCGCACTGCCCGCCGCGGCGGACGAAGGCCAGGAATGGCTAGACCGCATGGCCGGCGCGCTGGCGGACACCAGTTATGCCGGCGAATTCGTCTGCGAATCGGCCGGACGCGCAGAACGGTTGCGCATCGTGCACCGGGTCCGGGACGGGGCCGTTGCGGAGCGCCTGGTTTCGTTGTCCGGCAACGGGCGCGAACTGATCCGGGACGACGATGAGGTCGTCGTCTATCTTCCCGACCAGAAGCTCGCGATCATCGAGCGGCGACCCGCAGACAGCGAGCTGATGGGCACCCTGCCGCAATTTGGCGGCGAATTCCGGCCCTGGTATGAAGTCAGTTATGTCGGCCGCGAGGCTGCGCTGCTCGGTCCCGCAGCAGTCGTCGTGGTCCGGCCGCGGGACGGCTACCGATTCGGCTATCGACTGTGGATCGATGAAGCGACCCACATGCCGGTGCGAAGCGAATTGTCGGATGCCGCCAGTCGCGTGATTGAACGCGTGCGCTTCACGCGCCTCGAGTTCGACGATGCCATTTCAGATGCCGCGTTCGAACCACAGCTCGACCGCGCGAAGCTGCGCTGGGTTCGCCAGTCGCCGCAGGCGACGGGTGTAGCGCCCGCCTGGCGCGCGGCGCAAATGCCCCCCGGCTTTCGCCTCTCGGTCAGCGGACTTCAATCCATGGCCGGCACCAGCTCACCGGTCAGCCATCTGGTCTTTTCCGACGGTCTTGCGTCGGTGTCGGTGTTCATTGAAACGCCCGCGCCAGGCACGGTGCCGGTCACCGGATCCGGGCGTTCCGGCGTCGCCTCTGCATTTTCGACGATCGTCCAGGGTCATCAGGTCACGGTGGTTGGCGAAGTGCCACCGGACACGCTGAAGTACATCGCCACCGGTCTCACGCCCACCGCGCCGGAACCCAGCCGCTGAGCGCCCAGACCGCCGCGATGTCCAGGCCGCGGTTCGTGGTTTACAGTCGCGCGAATTGCCCGCTATGCGACGAGTTCATCGCCGAGCTGGCGCTTCAGCTCGCGCCCTGCGCCGAACGCGTTGAGGTGCGCGACGTCGATGCCGATCCGCTGACACGGCGACGCTATGGCCTGAAGATTCCAGTGCTCACCGTGGATGGCAGTCCGGTTTGCCATGGCCAGCTCGACACCGCGGCGGTCGCGCGATTGCTCGCGGACTGAACGGTCCGTGCGTCAGGCACTGCTATAATCGGCTGTTCCCCGGACCGCTTGTCCGGCAACAGAGCGGCCGGCACCCCTTGATGCAGAAGATCCGCAATTTTTCCATCATCGCGCACATCGATCATGGCAAGTCCACGCTGGCCGACCGGCTGATCCAGGTTTGTGGAGGTCTCGAGGCACGCGAGATGCAGGAACAGGTGCTCGACTCGATGGACCTCGAGCGCGAGCGCGGCATCACGATCAAGGCGCAATCGGTGATGCTGCATTACCGCGCCGCCGACGGGGTCGAATATCAGCTCAATTTCATCGATACGCCGGGTCACGTTGATTTCTCCTACGAGGTGTCGCGCTCGCTTGCTGCCTGCGAGGGCGCGCTGCTCGTGGTCGATGCCGCGCAGGGTGTCGAGGCGCAAAGCGTCGCCAATTGCAATACGGCTCTCGAGCAGGGCCTCGAGGTGCTCCCGGTCATCAACAAGATCGACTTGCCTTCGGCGGACCCCGAGCGCGTGATCGCGGAGATCGAGGAGATCATCGGCATCGAGGCGCGTGACGCGGTGCGGGTCAGCGCCAAGACCGGCGAAAATGTCGGCCTGTTGCTCGAGGAACTGGTGCGCCGCATTCCGCCGCCGCGCGGCGACGCCGGCGCGCCCTTGCAGGCGCTGATCGTGGATTCGTGGTTCGACAACTACGTCGGTGTCGTGTCGCTCGTTCGGGTCGTCAATGGCTCGCTCAAGCGCAATGACCGGATCCGCATCATGTCCACGGGCCGCAGCTGGCAGGTCGACCAGGTCGGCCGCTTTACGCCGAAGCGCGTGGAGGCGGAGGTACTCGAGACCGGCGAGGTCGGCTGGATGGTCGCGGGCATCAAGGAAATCGACGGCGCGCCGGTCGGGGACACGATCACGCATGAATCGCGGCCCTGCCATATAGCACTACCCGGATTCAAGACCGTGCAGCCGCGCGTATTCGCGGGTCTGTTCCCGATCCAGTCCGACCAGTACGAGGCATTCCGCGACGCGCTGCAGAAACTGAAGCTGAATGACTCTTCCCTGCATTTCGAGCCGGAGGTGTCCACGGCGCTCGGCTTCGGTTTTCGCTGCGGCTTTCTCGGCTTGCTGCACATGGATATCGTGCGCGAGCGCCTCGAACGCGAGTACAGCCTCGAATTGATCACCAGCGCACCGACCGTCATCTATGAAGTCCTCGAGCCCGGCGGCAAGGTGACTCTGGTGGACAATCCGTCGAAGTTGCCGGGCTCGGTCGCGGAGCTGCGCGAACCGATTATCCTCGCAAATATCCTGGTGCCGCCCGAGCATGTCGGCCCGGTGATCAGGCTGTGCCAGGAGAAGCGCGGTTCCCAGAAGAAGATGCTGCAGCTCGGCACGCAGATGTCACTGCAATACGAATTGCCGCTGGCCGAAGTCGTGCTCGACTTCTTCGACCGGCTCAAGTCGGCGAGCCGCGGCTATGCGTCATTCGACTATGAGTTCAGCCACTTCCAGCGTGCACCGCTCGCCAGGCTGGACCTGCTGATCAATGGGGATCGCGTGGACGCACTCTCGATGATCGTGCATCGCGAAAGCGCCTATCATCGCGGGCGCGAACTCGTGGACAAGATGCAGGAGCTGATTCCGCGCCAGATGTTCGAAGTGGCGATCCAGGCTGCGATCGGCGGCCAGGTTATCGCCCGCGCGTCAGTCAAGGCACTGCGCAAGAATGTGCTGGCAAAGTGCTATGGCGGGGACGTGACGCGCAAACGCAAGCTTCTCGAGAAGCAGAAGGCGGGCAAGAAGCGCATGAAGCAGCTCGGCACGGTCGAGATCCCGCAGGAAGCATTCCTGGCGGTGCTGCAGGTTGGCAAGAAGTGAATAGCGGGGGGATGACGATGGTGTTCGATTTTTCATTCGTGCTGGTGTTTCTGGCGTTGATCACAGGCCTGGTCTGGGGCCTGGACCGCTGGTTACTCGCGCCGCGTCGGGCCGCGCGCGGCAATGCGAAGGAACCGCTGCTGGTCGATTACTCGCGCTCGTTTTTCCCGGTGATCGTGATCGTCCTGGTGCTCCGTTCGTTCCTGTACGAGCCATTCCGGATCCCGTCGGACTCAATGATGCCGACGCTGATCCAGGGCGATTTCATTTTCGTCAACAAGTGGCGTTATGGCTTGCGCCTCCCGGTCGCGAACTGGAAGGTGCTCGGCATAAGCGAACCCGCGCGTGGCGACGTGATGGTGTTCCGCAAGCCTTCGGAGCCTTCGCTGGTGTTCATCAAGCGGCTCGTCGGACTGCCCGGCGATACGGTTCGGGTGGCCGGCACGCAGGTCTACGTGAACGGTACGCCGTCGCAGATCGTGCCAGGCGAGTTGTATTCAGGGCCCAAGAACGAGCAGTATCCATTCTCGCGGGTGGGCGAAGAGCAGTTCGACGGCGCAGGACACGCCATCATGCTGGACCCCATGAGACCCGGCATGGAGGGCGAGTGGCGCGTTCCGGATGGCCATTTCTTCATGATGGGCGACAATCGCAACAACAGCCGTGACAGTCGCTTTCCGGAAGTCGGCTTCGTGCCGGCAGAGAACGTCATCGGCAAGGCGGAGGCGATATGGCTGTCATTCAACCCCGAGCCGGGCTCGATCCTGCTTTGGGGACGTATCGGAACCGGGATTCGGTAAGGAGGCATCGTATGCAAGACAGACAACGTGGCATGACATTCCTCGGCATCCTCGTGATCGTCATCGTGGTCGGCGCCTGGGTCTATGCCGGGATAAGGCTTGTGCCGAAATATCTCGAATACATGCGCGTGGCAGCGACACTCGAGAAGGTCCGCGACGAATTCTCGTCGAACCCGGAATCAACCGAGTTCATGTTACGCAAGGCTATCGAGCGCCACTTCGACATCGAAAGCGTGACCGCCATCGATTCGAAGGACATCGAGATCACGAAAGATGCCGGGTCATTCTTGATGCACGTGAACTATGAGGCTACCGTGCCGCTCGTTTCCAACGTGTCGTTTCTGCTGACATTCGACAAGACCGTCGAGGTCGCTGCGCGCTGAGCCGCGCTGCGCGCGAGGCGTGGATCCCGCGGACTGGCTGCAACAGCGCCTTGGCTGCAGATTCGCCGACGACGGGCTCCTGATTCGCGCCCTGACGCACCGCAGCGTCGGGTCGGACAACAACGAGCGGCTCGAGTATCTCGGCGATGCCGTGCTGTCCTTCGTCGTCGCCGAAATGCTGTTTGAAGCCCACCCCGAAGCAAGCGAAGGCGAGCTCTCGCGTTATCGCGCCAGCCTCGTCAGCGGCGATGCGCTTGGCGCGGTCGCGCTCGAGCTTGGTCTCGGCGAGCTTCTGAACCTTGGCGAGGGGGAGCGGAAGTCGGGCGGCAAGCGGCGTGCCTCGATACTCGCGGACGCGCTCGAGGCCCTGATCGGCGCTGTCTATCTTGACCAGGGACTCGATGCCGCACGTGCGGTTGCCGCGCGCCTGTTGCAACGACGCCTGGAGGAGCTGCCGGGGGCCTGTGAACTGAAGGACGCCAAGACGCGCCTGCAGGAGTGGTTGCAGGGTCGCGGTCTCGGGTTGCCGGAATACAAGGTGCTTGAGATTACCGGGGAGCCGCACGAGCAGCTGTTCCGGATACGCTGCGACATCGGCGAGCTCGCGATTGCGGCCGAGGCGCAGGGCAGCAGCCGCCGGCGTGCGGAGCAGGAAGCTGCGTCGCTGGTGCTCGAAAATCCGGCCCTGCGGGCGCGGCGGTGAGCGCAGCGATCGGTCACCGTTGCGGCACGGTCGTGTTGGCCGGCCGGCCCAATGTCGGCAAGTCGAGCCTGCTGAACGCGCTGGTCGGCCAGAAACTCAGCATCGTCACGCCCAAGGCGCAGACCACACGCCAGCGCGTCGCCGGGGTGCTGACGCGGCCGGAATTCCAACTCATTCTGCAGGATACCCCGGGCTTTGGCGCGCCCGCCGGCAGGCGCCTGAACCAGGCGATGCACCGCGAGGCGGTCGCCGCCATTGCGACCGCGGATGCGGCAATCCTGATCACGGCGGCAACACGATGGACTTCCGAGGACGACGCGGTGCTGGCGCAGCTCACGTCCGCCGGCACACCGATTGTCGTTGCGGTCAACAAGATCGACCGCGTGCGGCCGAAGGAACGGCTGCTGCCCTACCTGGAGGCGCTTTCCGGACGGCATTCATTCGCGGCCATCGTGCCGGTCTCGGCCTTGCGCGGCGAGAATCTTGCAAGGCTCGTGGACGCGGTTGTATCGCTCGTGCCTGAAGCTGCGCCGATGTATCCGGGAGACCAGGTGACCGATCGCAACGAGCGGTTCATGGCGGCGGAAGTCGTGCGCGAGAAGCTGATGCTCGCGCTGCACGACGAATTGCCGTACCGCATCGCAGTTGAGATCGAACGCTTCGAGGACACGCCGGACGGGCGGGTCGAGATCGACGCCGTCATCTGGGTCGAGCGTGAGGGACAAAGGAAAATCGTCATCGGGTCCAAGGGCGAGGGCCTCAAGGCCATCGGACGCGCGGCGCGGATGGAGCTGAATGAACTGCTCGGCCGGCGCGTGCATTTGTCGACCTGGGTCAAGCTTCGCGAAGACTGGACCGACGATGCCGGCATGCTGCGCCGGCTTGGCCATGATCCGCCATGAGCGCGCCGCGACGCGTGCTGCTGGAGCCGGCCTACCTGCTTCACCACCGGCCCTGGAGCGATACCAGCAGGATCCTCGAACTGATGACCAGGAGTCATGGTCGCGTGACGCTGTTCGCGCGCGGCGTGCGCCGTCCCGGTTCGGCGCTGCGTGGCGTGCTGCAGCCATTCGTGCCGCTGCTGGTCTCATGGTCCGGTCGCGCGGATGGCGGAACGCTGACCGGGGCGGAGATCGGCGGTGCGCTCCGCCCACTGCCTCCTGGGCAATTGATGTGCGGCTTTTATCTGAACGAGCTGCTGCTGCGGCTGCTGCCGCGAGAGGACCGGCATGATCGCGTCTTCGACGCTTACGCGGACGCGATCGGCCAGCTGGCAGGCAGCGCTGACCATCGGCCGCTGCGGGTCTTCGAGCTGATACTTCTCGAGGAACTGGGTTACGGCCTCGAACTGGCGCGCGATGCCGCGAGCGGCGAGCCATTGGAGCCGG
>CAYYQQ010000093.1:0-3455 GCA_964473595.1 uncultured Steroidobacteraceae bacterium
CGGATCTCAAGCGCCAGAAGCAGGATCGTGAGCGCAAGAAGCAACTGGAGGAGTTTCAGCAGGACCGTTCTGAGCGGCTCAAAGTCGCGGACGAGCGCCTGCGCCAGACGCAGGAAGTCGCCGACGCCGAGCGCGAGCGCCTGCGCCAGCGCGAGGAGCGCATGGCGAAGCTCAGGGGGTTCTGGAATTATTTCCGGCGCCGGGAGCTGGCAACGGAAATCCTGGCGCAGCGCCAACGCTGCGTGGTTGCCGAAAGGCAACTCGCCGACATGTGCGAAGCGCATCGCACGATCGAAAAGGAGCCCTGGCCGGAATTCCCGGGCCTGACGATCGAGGGGCGTCGAATGGTCAATCTCGCGGTCATCGCCTACGCGCAGATTCTGTACGCGCGCCTGGCGGTCTCGGGGCTCGCGGTTGATTCGCGGCTCGCAAACAACCGCAGCGTTGAAAGTGCGAGGCACGGCAGTCTCGAGTCCTGCCTGGCCCGGCTGAAAGAGATCTTGGCGGCCCTTGTGCAGATCAAGTCACAGGACGGCATCGCGGCCGAGATCAAGAAGCGCACCGACAAGATGGGGTCCGGCGCCACCTGGCGCTCGCAGAATGAGACCGTTCCCCAACCAGCCTCGCTGTCACCCGCCGCCAGTGGCGGCGTGCCCGACGCCAATGTCCTGGTCGACGACTACTGGGACGTCTACAAGGTCCTGCTGCGTTAGGACTTCGCCGGCGCGGGCATCTGACTGCGCGAGAATAATCCGATCCGGCGGCGCCAGCTGTTGAGATCGTCAAGCCACACGTAAAAGAGCGGCACGAAAAACAGCGATGTGATGCCGCCAAAGAAAAGCCCCGACATCAGCGCGCGCGCCATTGGGTAGTACGCCGGTCCGTCACCGCCGATCTGGGTGTTGCCGGCCGCGAGTGGCAGCATCGCGAGCAGCGTCACCAATGTCGTCATCAGGATGGGCCGCAGTCGGTGACGTGCCGCCTCGAGGATCGCGTCATGGCGGTTCATGCCCTCATTGCGCAAATCGATGACATGCGCGATCAGCACGATCCCGATATTCACGATGACACCGATCAGGATCATGATGCCGAGCATGGCCATGAAGGTCATTGGCGTCTGGCTGATCGTCAACCCCCAGAACACGCCGACGATCGCGAAGATGATCGATGTGATGATGGACACCGGGAACAGCAGTGACTCGAACAGCGAAGCCATGACCAGGTAGATCAGCACGACCGCGAGCAGGATGTTGATCGTCATGTCGCGCGCCGTATCGTCACTGTCCTCGACGCTGCGACCGTACTTCCAGGCAACCCCGGGCGGCAGCGGGAATTGCTCCATGGCCGCCTCGACGCCTTTCTTGACCTCGTCGAGTGTCGAATCGCGGGACACGATGCCTTCGATGGCGACCGAGGTCAGCCGGTCGACCCTGTCGATGGACCGCTCGCTCTGGTCGATCCGGAAACTCGCGACAGCGCCCAGCGTGCCGCGCGTTCCGTCGGGCAAGTACAAGGGCGCCGCCGCGAGGTCCTCGAGGGTCTGGCGGTCATCCGCCCGGAATGCGAGGCGCATCTGGATCTCGCGGTCATCGGCGCGAAAATCCTTCAGTCTGTCGCCGCGCATCGCGATCGCCACCGTCTGGGCAATGCTCTGGGGATTCAGGCCGAGCCGCGCAGCGCGTTCGCGATCGACGATAACCTGGACCTCGTGCTCGCCGGCTTTGGCTGTCGTGCGCACCGAATCGAAGCCGGGCACGTCACGCAGCCGCCGGACGACGTCGCGGGACAGAGCGACCAGTTCTTCGGTCGACTCACCGGTCAGGTGCATGCTGAACCCGCCGGTCCCGTCCTGGTCCTCATCAAAGCGGAAGCTCGGCTTGCCGATGATGATCTCCGGCAGGCCCTTTTCGAGTTCCTTCATCAGCTCGCGTGGCTCCATCGGGAGCTTCTTGCGCGGCTTTAGCTTGATCACGCTGGAAGCATCATCGGCCGTGAAGTAACTGTAGACGAGATCAATGCCGAAGCGCTCCCGGTTCTCGTCGAGATAGGCCTCGATGCGCGTAACCGCTTCCTCCATCCGCGCCAGCGGGTAGGTGCCCTCGATGTGATACGGAAGGAACAGCCGGTCGGACGCGTCCTGCGGAAACATGTCGACCTTCAATAACCCCGTCACGAACGGTACGGCCGCGGAAGCGACCGTTCCAACAACGATCAGGGCTGCCCACCACTTGTGATTGAACAACCAATCGAGGCGTCGCAGGTACCAGTCCTGGAATCGTGCAAAGCGCGAGCCCGCCTTGATCGGCGGCGGTGACGGGAAGCGCGCGGTCAGCGTCGGAATGATGGTCTGCGCGACAAGGAGCGATGCGATCATCGCGACGATGATCGGCACTGCGACATGGACCATGAAGATCGACATCTCGCTTTCCTGGCCGAACACGATCGGCAGGAACACGATGACGGTTGACAACGTGCCGGCGAGCACCGCGAGCCCGACCTCATCGACCCCCGCGAATGTCGACTGAATCGGATCGGACCCTGGCACCTGACGGTGGCGGAAGATGCTCTCCGTCACGACGACCGCGTTGTCCACCAGCAGCCCGATCGCGAGCATCATGCCCATCATTGTCAGGATATTCAGCGAGAAGCCGAGGAAATACATCGCGGCCAGTGTGACCAGCAGCGAGAAAGGCACGGCGAGACTGACGATCAACGTGGTCCGCCAATCGCCCAGGAACAGGAACAGAACGACCAGTGCGAGCGCGGCGCCGATCAGGCCGGCGTTGCGCAGATCGCCGAGTGAGTCGCGGATGCTCTCGGACTGGTTGCTGAGCACGATGACGTCGATGCCCTGCAGTTGCGGCAGTTTCTGCGCCTCTTCGATGACCGCCATCACGCGGTCCGCGACATCGACGATATTGGCGCCGGTGGCTTTGAATACGTCCAGACCGACGCCCGGCCGTCCATTCAGGTGGCGCCCTACAGCCAGCGCCGGGGTGACCAGGCGCACGTCGGCGATGTCGCGCAGACGGACATTGCCGGTCACGATGAAATCGCGGACGTCATCGAGGGAGCGAAACTCGCCGATCGGCCGCACCAGGAATCGCTGCTGGCCGCCGGTCATTTCGCCTGCGCTGACCGAAAAATTCGCGCCCTCCAGCGCATCGCGCAGACGCGCAATGTCCACGCCATGGGCCGTGAGCCGCACCGGGTCGATCAGGATGCGCAATTCCAGCGGTTCGACGCCTTCCAGCGACACGCGCGCGACGCCGTCGAGTCTCTCGAGCGGCTTCTTGAGGTACCGATCCAGCATGTCGTACTGCCGTGACAGGTCTTCCTGGCTCGAGATACGCACCACGACGACGCGGTCATCCCCGGCGGCGAACATGTTGGTCAGGATCCGGTTCGCGCTGGGTGGAAACTCGTGACGGATGGACTCGAGCTTGGTGCGCACT
>CAYYQQ010000093.1:3465-10783 GCA_964473595.1 uncultured Steroidobacteraceae bacterium
GCCGATCGCGGCGGGGTCACGCCCCCATTCGAACAGCACCACGAGTTCCGCGCCGTTTTCCGATGAGGTCGAGCGCATTTCCTTGATGCCGGAAAGCGTCGCGATGGCTTCTTCGGCGGGTCGCGTGATCAGCTGCTCGACTTCCTCTGGCGTGGAACCATCATAGGGGATGTTGACCTGCAGGCCCGGGAAGCGGATGTCCGGAAAAAGTTCGAGCGGCAGCATCCACGTGGATATGAGGCCAATCAGCGATACCGCGACGAATGTCATCAGGGTCGTGACCGGGCGGCGCAGCGCAAATCGGGTGTGCAGCATGACTCAGCCTCCGTCGGGCACCGTCGCAACGCGTGACATCGCGCCTGCAGCGGTCGCCGGGAAACGCTTGCGGTCGAGCAGGGAATAGACGACCGGGATCACGAGCAATGTGAAGAAGCTCGCGACCGCGACACCGCCGATTACGGTGATCGCCATGGGCTTGCGGATCTCGGCGCCTTCACCGAGTCCGATTGCCATCGGCAGCAGGCCGAGGATCGTCGTCAGCTTGGTGATGACGATCGGGCGCAGGCGCATGCGCGCTGCCTCCATGATCGCCTCGTGCTTGGGCAGGCCGCGTTCCCGCGCCTGATTGACAGCGTCGATCAGCACGATGGACTGGTTGACGACGATGCCCGCCAGCATGATCAGGCCGATGTAGGCGACCACGTTGACCGTAGTCCCGGTCAGGAACATCGCCCAGACCGAGCCGGTGAGCGCGAGTGGAATCGTCATCAGAATCACGAATGGATGCAGCAGCGACTCGAACTGCGAAGCCATGACCAGGTACACCAGGAATACTGCGAGCAGCATCGTAAATTGCAGCGAGCGGAACGAGTCGCTCATGTCGTCGCTCTGGCCGCTGACCGAAGCTGTCGTGCCGACCGGCATTTCGATGCCGGCGACGATGCTCTGAAGCTCCGCGACCGCAGTGCCAAGGTCGCCAGACGCAAGATTCGCGGTCACGATTGCGACACGCTGCTGCCGCGTGCGACGGATCTCGGCAGGCCCGGTCGCAACGATGATGTTCGCTACAGCAGTCAACGGCACTGGTCTGGCACTACCCGGATTGACGATCAGCGAGCGGATTTCCTCGATCGACGAGGCGCGTGTGTCCACGCTTCGCACCAGCACGTCGATCTTCTTCTCGCGCAGCTTGTAGCGGGTCGCCACATCGCCGCGTACGCTCGAGACGACGCGATCGGCGAATTCACGCACGGTGATGCCGAGCTGCGCCGCGCGCTCCTGGTCGAAGATGATCTGGATTTCAGGATTGCCGGCCTCGACCGTCGATTTGATGTCACTGAATGTCGGGCTCGCCTGCATGCCGAGACGGATCTGCTCGGCCACCACACGCAGCCGCTCCAGTTCGTAGCCCGTGATCGTGACCTCGAGGGGCGATGCGAAACTGAACAATGCAGGCCGGCTGAACTGGTATTGGACGCCGGCCAGGTCGTCGAACTTGCCGCGCAGGGCGCCGATCACAGCTGGCTCGTCATCGGGGCTGGTTTCCGGCTTGAGGCTGACCGAAAGCCGTCCGGCATTCTCGCCGGCATCGGTCGGGCTGGCGTCGAGGCGGTTGCCGGTGCCGGTGACCGCATAGGTCAGCGCGACCTCCGGCAGTTCCATCGCATAGGTCTGCGCGGCCGCAATCGCGCGGTCGGTCTGCTGCAGCGGCGTGCCGGGCGCGAGACGCAGATCGGCGATGAATTCTCCCTGGGAAAGCTGCGGGATCAGTTCCGACCCGAGTCGCGGGACGAGCGCTGCAGTTGCCAACAGGACCGAGAGCGAGATCAGCAATACGCGGCCGCGGTGCTGCAGCGACCAGGCGAGCGCGGGCACGTAGGCGCGCACTATGGCGGCGAAGCCTGCCTGGGTCAGTCGCACCGGCCAGGAAAGCAGCCGGGCCATGAAATTCGAAATCCACGCAAAGCCTCGGCGCGTGTTGCGCGTGACCTTGCCGATGACGCGGCCGGCACGGCCGGGTGGCCGCTCGGGGTCGGCAATCGGCGGCACTTCGCGGCCGGCTGCCAGCATCGGCACCAGCGTCATCGCGACGATCAGCGAGAACAGCAGCGCAAAGCTGACGGTCAGCGCCTGGTCCTTGAAGAGCTGGCCCGCGATGCCGGTGATGAACACCATCGGAAAGAACACGGCGACCGAGGTCAGCGTCGCCGCGGTGATCGCGGTCGAGACCTCTTTGGTCCCGAGCCGCGCCGCCTCGAGCCGCGGCAGCCCGCGTTCCCGGTGACGCACGATGTTCTCGAGCACCACGACCGCATTGTCCACGAGCATGCCGACCGCGAGCGCAATGCCGCCCAGCGACATGATGTTGAGCGACAGGTCAAAGGCGTACATCAGCACGAAGGTGCCGATGACCGAGACCGGGATCGCGATGCCCGTGATCATGGTCGCATGCGCATCGCGCAGGAACAGGTACAGGACCAGGATTGCGAGGATGCCGCCGATCAGGGCTGCGTCGCGGACCTCGCCGATCGCCGAAGTGATGAATCGGGACTGGTCGTAGACCAGCCGCAGCTCGCTGCCGGTCGGCAGCGACTTGCCGAGTTCCTCGATGCGCGTGCGGATTCCGGCCGCAAGTTGCACCGTGTTGGCATCACCTTCCTTGTAGACGGCGAGCTCGACGGACTCGCGCCCGTCAACGCGGGTAATCGCCTCGCGATCCTTGTAGCCGCTGGTCACACTGGCGACATCGCGCAGGTACACCGGTTTCCCGCCGACTGTCGCGATGATCGCATCGGCCATTTCTTGCACTGACGTGAACTCATTCAACGTCCGCACCAGGAAGCGTTGCGTGCCCTGTTCGAGCCGCCCGCCGGAGAGATTGACGTTTTCCTCGCGCAGCCGTCGAGCGACCGTCTCGATGGAAAGATTGAGCTGGGCGAGTTTGCCCTGGTCCACGAAGATCTGGATCTCGTCTTCGTAGCCGCCACTCACCTTGACCGCCGCCGAGCCGTCTACGGACTCAAGGTCGGGCTTCAGGCGATCATCCGCAAAGCGGCGCAGGGACTTGAGCCGGTCCACCGTCCCGGCGTCGCTGCCCGCAGCGTCGGCATAGTCCCGCGTGTCGACGAAGGCGAGGCGCATGACCGGCTCGGTGGACGGGTCAAACCGCAGCAGGATCGGCCGGCTTGCTTCAAGCGGCAGCTGCAGGAGGTCGATCTTCTCGCGCACGTCGATGCCCGAGAGATCCATGTCCGTGCCCCAGGCGAACTCCAGTATCACGTCGGCCTGGCCGGCGCGCGACACCGATCGCACCTGGCGTACGTTTCGAATGATGCCGACCGCTTCCTCGATCGGCCGAGTGATCAGCGTCTCGAGTTCGAGTGGCGCGGCCCCTGGCAGGTCGGTGCGGACCGTCAGCGTGGGATACGAAAGATCCGGGAGCAGGTTGAGCTTCAGGCGGGTGAGCGATACGAATCCGAACAGGATGACCGCGAGGGTCACCATCAGGATGGTCACACGCCGCCGCGTGGCGAAGTCTACGATCTGCATGCGCGTGCCTCCGCGCGGTCAGCCGGCCGCGACGGCGGGCTGGCTGCGCGCGGCGGGGCGCGCTGGCGTGTTGACGATGCGGACCGTGGCGCCTGGCTTGACCGCGGCCTGACCCACAACCACGACCTGTTCGCCGTCCTTGAGTCCCGTGACGATCTCGACGTAGGCGCCATTGCTCAGGCCGAGCTGCACGGGCCGCTCGACAGCTTTGCCGTCCTTCACAACGAAGACCTTGGGCGGGCCGTCGCCATCCAGCAGCGCCGTGCGCGGAATCTGCAGCGCATCCGTCTTGCGCTCGTAGATGATCGCGACGCGGGCGAACATGCCTGGACGCAGCAGGCCGCCGGTGTCCGTGATACGGATACGCACCGGAAAGGTCGCGGTCGAGGCGTCGACATAGGGGCTGATCAGGGCAATCTTGCCGGCAAACGCCCGGCCGGGAACGGCATCGAAACCGAGCTCGGCGACCTGGCCTACTTCGAGCTTGGCCAGCTCGCGCTCCGGAACGTTGATGCGCAGCATCAGCGTGTCCAGGTCCTCGACGACGAACAGCGCGCGGTCGGCACTTTCGATGACTTCGCCCATGGGCTTGACGGTATTGCCGACCTTGACCACGTCGAGGCGCTGGGTAACGGTGCCGCCGATCGGCGAGCGGATGTCGGTGTAGGAGAACTGCAGCCGCGCCAACTCCCAGGAGGCTTTGGCTGCTTCGAGTTCGTACTTGAGATTGTCGATCGAGACAGCGCTGACCAGGCCCTTGGTCTGAAGCTCGGTATTGCGCGCGTAGTCGCGCTCTAGCTTGCGCATCGTCGCCTCGGCGAGCGCGACCTCCAGGCGCAACTGGTCACCGTCGAGACGCACCAGCAGTTGGCCTTCGCGGACGCGCTGGCCCTCGTCCGCGAGTACCTGGCGGATCTCTCCCTTGACCTTCGGCATCACGAAGGCCTTGCGCTCGGATTCGATCGGCGCCGTGCCGGTGTAGACCGCCGCCATTTCGGCGCGCCGCGTCGCTGCCACTTCGACGGGAACAGCCGGCACTTCGTCCTTGCCATCCTTTCCAGTGCCGCCGCCATTGGCCAGGTCGCAGGCCGGAAGTATCACAGCCGAGGCGATCAGCATCGCCATCAGCCAGATTCGCGCGGTTTGTGTGAGGTTGGTCTCGATCCTGCAATTGCGGCGGGTCACTGCGGGCTCCTCCCGTTCAATTGTAGGCTATGCTACGGTCCCTTAGTGTTGTAGTCAAGTATAACAGTAAAATAATACTAAAACGTTCAAGTCATTGAATTTAATGACAATTATAATTTTCAGTGCGGATCGAGCGAGGTCAGGCGAGCCGGATCCTTGGGAGCCGGCAATTGCACTGCGTCGGTCGCAATCTCAATGGCCTCATCGAGCACGGTGTCCGGCGCTTTGGCCTCGTCGAGCGCCGCGATGGTCGGGAGCGGTTCCAGACCGTGCGCTACGCGCCGCGCATTTTCACGCGCCAGGCGCTCGGCTTCGAAGGCGTCGCGCTCGGCGCGACGCTTGACGAGGTTCAGCGAGACGTCGCGTTGCGTACGCAGGCGTTCCATCGCATCGACATCGCCTTCCAGCGCGACGAAGTCGGGATTCTGGGCGACGCGCTCGCCGTGTTCTCGCGACAGCAACGGCAGCGCGGGCATTGCGGCCTGCTCAGGTGTGAACTTGGCCGCGTCGATCCGATCCCAGGGCAGCGCGCTTTCTTGCGTGCTCTCGCCGACATCGGCGATGCTGAGCAGCGACGGTAGCGTGATGTCAGGTTCGACGCCGCGATGCTGGGTACTGTCGCCGGTGACGCGGTAGTACTTGCCGATCGTGACAGTCAGCTGCCCGAAGCCAGCCTTCGGTCCGAGCGCGTATCGATCGAGCGGGTAGAGGTTCTGGACCGATCCCTTGCCGTAGGTCTGCTGACCGACGATGAGCCCGCGATGATAATCCTGGATGGCGCCCGCAAAGATCTCCGATGCGGACGCACTCGCGCGATTGACCAGCACGACCAGCGGGCCTTCCCAGGCAATACCGGGCTCCGGGTCATCGAGCACTTCGATGCGGCCACTCGTCTCGCGCAGCTGCACGATCGGTCCGTTCTCGACGAACAGGCCGACCAGGCCGGTGGCCTCCGACAAGTGGCCGCCACCGTTGTCGCGCAGATCGATGACCAGCGAGTCGATGCCTTCGGTTCGCAGCTCTACGATCAGGCGGTGTACGTCGCGTGTGGTGCTGCGGTAATCCTCGTCACCTGCGACCCGGGCCTGGAAGTCCTGGTAGAAGCTCGGCACTTCGATGACGCCGATCTTGAACTCACGATCGCCGCGGCGGATCCGATTGACCTGTTTCTGCGCTGCCTGACCCTCGAGCGTGACCTTGTTGCGGGTCAGCACCAGCAGCGTCTCCTTGCCGCCTGGATTTGCGCCATCCGGCAGGATCTGCAGCCGTACCACGGTTTTTACCGGGCCGCGGATCAATTGCACGACATCGTCCAGGCGCCAGCCGACGACATCGGTCAGCGGTCCGTCGCTGCCCTGGCCAACGGCTGTGATGCGATCGCCGGCCTTGAGCTGCGCGGAGGCCGCAGCCGGGCCGCCCGGCAGTACATTCATGATCGTCACGTTGTCGTCGACCAGCTGCAGCGATGCGCCGATGCCCTCGTAGGACAGGCTCATCGCGATGTTGTATTCATCGGAGTTGCGTGGTGACAGGTAATTGGAATGCGGGTCGTAGACGTGCGCATACGCATTCATGAATGTCTCGAAGACGTCGTCCGCGGTGATCTGCTCGATGCGCTTGCCGACCCGCTCGTAGCGCTTGCGCAGGATGTCACTGGCCTCAGGCCAGCTCTTGCCCGCCAGCAACAGCGAAAGCGCGTCGTTCTTGACCCGCTTGCGCCAGAGCTCATTCAGTTCGTCTTCCGAGGCCGGCCAGCCCTCGTCGCTGCGGTCGAATCGGAGACTCTCGTCGAGCGTGAAATCCGGTTCGGTGTCGAGGAGCGAAATCGCGTGCCGCAACAATTCGCGGTTGCGCTGGCGGTAACGCGCGAATATCTCGAATGCGGGCGCGGTGTCTGCATTCTTGATCGCTTCATCGAGCTGGTAGCGCAAGTGCTCGAATTCCGCGATGTCTGATGCCAGCAGATAGCTGCGGCTGCCGTCCAGCGCCTCGAGGTAGCGCTCGTAGATCTGCGTGGACATGTCGTCGTCCAGCGCGGCCTGCCGGTAATGCTGGTGCTCGACCACGTCTGCGACCAGGCGCATGACGCGCCGCTGGCGCTCGCTGGCGGCCAGGTCACCGGACGAGGCGATTGCCGGGGCGACTGCGACGGCGCGTTGCGCTCCCGAGCCGCCCAGCGCGATGACGGCCGTGACCAGCAGCGCCGCCAGCAACAACTGGCGGAGGCGGGACGAGGTGGCCTTGGCGATCGGTGACGTCATGGGCTGGTAAACTGCCTCGTGCGGCCCCCGGCGGGCTGCACCGAAGTCAAGAAGGTAGAGGCGCCAGGCCACGGTAGCAAGTACCGGCATCACGCCGCCAGCGGGAGAATTGCCGATGGGTCCACTGGGCTTCCTGACCGGCGTCGTGCTGGGATCCGCCGCCTCGATCGCCCTGGTGCTCGCGATGGTGGTTGTCATTTTCGCCCTGTCGTCGGGCGCGCAACCCGCGATCGGCGCGGAATATCCCGCGTTGTTGGCCACCGCAGGCCTTTTCGCGGTGCTGGCCGGTATCGCGGGGGCTGCGTTCGCGGGCCTGCAGCGAA
>CAYYQQ010000094.1:0-10629 GCA_964473595.1 uncultured Steroidobacteraceae bacterium
CCGGAGAATGCGCCCCCTCTGAGTGGGGCCATAGCTCAGCTGGGAGAGCGCTTGCATGGCATGCAAGAGGTCGACGGTTCGATCCCGTCTGGCTCCACCAATATCCCGGGTCCCCATCGTCTAGAGGCCTAGGACACCGCCCTTTCACGGCGGCGACCGGGGTTCGAATCCCCGTGGGGACGCCACAATCGGCAATGTCGCGAAGGTCAGCGCCCGTCAGGCCCGGGCACCCCCCATGGGGACTCTGGGCAAACTGATCGACCACGCCGCAGCGCATACCGCGGCGCTGTTCGGCCCGGCTTTTTTCCACAATATGGACGTGCGTCACAGTTTTTTCGCGGAGTCCTCTATTCCTTGCGCAAGTGACGTTTAGCTATACGATAATCAAGCAAATCTAATTAGGGATACAGACAGGGGAATTCACATGACGCGGCAGGATTTTCGTAATTTCGCGCTTTCCCAAAGTTTGCCGCGGTGGCTGCCGGCGGTGCTGCTGCTGGCGGCCGCGCTATTGGCAGGCCCCGTGCGGGCAGACGTGTCTCTCCGCGTCGAGGCAAGGCCGATCAGCGACCGGATCCAGACCTTTATTACCGTTAGTGATGCGAACGGTGACCCGGTGGGGGTCGTGCTTGATGCCAGCGATTTCGTCGTGATATTGGACGAACACACGGTAGCGATACAACCGTCAGACTTGGCCCAGCCGCCGGCCCAGGATCCAGACCAGAAGGTTTCGGTGGTCTTCGTTATGGACTACAGCGGCAGTATCGATGATGCGGAGAAGACTGCGATGGAGGACGCGGTGATAACCTTCATCGGCGCGATGAAGGTCGGGGACAACGCGGCCATCATCAAGTTCAATGACGGGAACGCGGAAAAGGTCGAAGTCGTTGCAGATTTCACCCCGATTGACGATCCCGCATTATGCGGCACCGCATGCAACATCGCACTGAAAACTGCAGCGAGCACAGATCACATAGGCGGCGGCAACACCAACCTGCTGGATGCTATCGAGAAGGGGATCAATCTGTTCCTCATGCCTCCCTTCCCGCTCCCGTCCGGGCCGTGGGCAATCATTATGACCACGGATGGCGACGACAACGTCTCCACGGTCAGCCAGAGTACTGTTATCGCCGATGCCAACGGCAGCGGCATTCCTATATTCGCCATCGGCATCGGCAACATCGTTACGCATGGCCTGAAACTTCTGACTGATCTGGCGAATCAGACCGGTAGCGGCGACCCCATCCTCGCGCCAGTGCCTGCCGATATCTCGGCGGCCTATGCGACCGTCTCCTTGTTGCTGAACAACGAATACCTGCTGACAATCCCGTCTGCCATCAGTGATGGCATCACCGACTGCGAACCGCACATTATGCAGGTCACTGTAGCCGGCCAGCCGCTGCCGGGGAGCGCCACGTTCTCGCGTAGGGATTGTGATACCACGCCGGATCCATTCAGTTTCACGAATCAAACGGGTGTGAAACCTAATAGAGCGGTTACGTCCAACACCGTCACCATTTCGGGCGTCGAGGTCGGGCATTCGGTCAATATCACCATCGACAAAGGCAAGTACTCCATAGGTTGCGGCAGCGACGACACTTTTACGTCCAGCGACGGCACGATCATCAATGACGAGACCGTGTGTGTCCGGCATTTCACGGACGCGACGTTCAGCACGGCGAGGGTGACGACACTGACGGTGGGCACCGCTTCAGTGACCTTCACGTCAACGACGAGTGCAGAGCCACCTCCAAATCGCGGCGGTGGCGGTGCCATGGGCATAGCGGAGCTGCTTGCTGGTCTGGTCGCCCTGGCCGCCAGGCGACGTCGGGCGGTCAAGTGCTAGGCTGAGTCGCGCGAGAAAAAAGGGGCGGCCATGGCCGCCCCTCATCCCTAGCGATATCGTCCAGTCTTCTAATCGTTGCGGTCTTCCATACCCTTCTTCGTCAGGCGATGATGGCGACCTGGCCGACGTCGACCAATATCGCAAGAACTTGAAGCTGGTTCGGTAACCCGGCGGTCGTCCTGGAGCAGGAGACCCGTGGCTTTGCGACCCCGCCTCGCGGCGGGTGTGCCATTTCGCCAGACGCTGTCTGGTCGGCTGACATCGTAGCACCGCGCCTGGGCGATCCATTCCGTATGTCACATAAAGTGCCCGGGCGTGCTGGAATCATGACGGCGATAGTGAATCCGTGTGCGTACGGCTCCCTGCAATCCGCGGCGGGCCTGTGCTGATTGCATTTCGTTAAATGGAAATCTTCGCGGGCACCGCCGGGCCGGCGCATTGAACAGAATCTCGTGATGCGGTTCTCAGTGCTGCTCCGCCAATCGCTCTAAACTCGTTCCTCGTACAAGGGCAAACCCATCGAAAGGTGGGGACGCAAAGCTTCCGGGCTACCGACTGAATTCAGTCCATGCCAGCGGGGTTGCCGGCATCAGGCAAATGCAGGTTCGCAGCGGACCTCTGCAGTGCCAGCGCGTCGTCCCTTGTTTGCACAGGCAACGGGGGCGGACATGCAATTTCGATACGGCTGGCTGGCTCTCGCGTTCGCGACGTTGATTCTAGGCGGCTGCTTGTTCGGCGATCAAAAGGTCGCGACCGATCCAGTGGCAACCCAGCTAAACGGAAAGCCAACAATCTCGGGCGCGCCGCCGACGCTGATCCGGGTCGGCGAGACCTATGATTTCCGGCCGAGCGCGAGCGATCCCGACGGGGATGCACTCAGCTTCAGCATCGCCAACAAGCCGGGCTGGGCCAACTTCAATGCCGCGAACGGAAGGCTGACGGGAACTCCACAAGACGGCGACGTGGGCATGACCGCAGACGTCCGGATCACGGTGTCCGACGGCATGGACCAGGTGGCGCTAGACCGTTTCTCCATTACGGTGAACCAGATCTCGCTGGGCTCCGCGACCCTGTCATGGATGCCGCCGACTCAAAACGCCGACGGAACTGTGCTCACCGACCTCAGCGGATACAAGGTCTACTATGGCCGCAGCGCCGGCGCGCTGGACCAGATAGTGACGCTCGACAATCCTGGGCTTAGCCGATATGTCATCGAAAACCTGTCGCCAGCGACCTGGTACTTTGCGATGACCTCCTACAACTCCCAGGGCGTCGAGAGCAACCGTTCGACGACCGCGAGCAAGACGGTCGGCTGAGCCACCGCCAGAAATATTGAAGTGACTGATTGTCCCAGGAGCGGGCGCCTGGGCAGGCTTCGCCTATACTCTGCGTGCCGGTTTCGCAGCCTGGTTTCACCTGCCGCTTGACATAAGCGGCGCGTGACGCAGGTCACACAATGATGCGTGCCGAACAGGGAAAATGAATGTCCGGCAGGGGATACGCGAGTCAACGACAGGAACAAGAAATTCGCCCGGGCAGGCCGGGCCGGCAAGCAGCCATGAACGAACCAATCGTATTCAAGCGCAGTGTCCTGATCGGGCAGTTGGTGCTGGTCCAGCTGATGATCCCTCCGCTCTTCGCGATCGGCATGCTGTACGGGATTTCGGTGCTGTACGGTGCCCGGTTCGACGAAGAGTTCCGGACGCTCGCCGTACTGGTCGCCATCCTTGCTCCCATCGTGATCCGGCGCCCGAGCGGCGATTCGATAGCCATCCTGCCGCGCTCGTGGCTCATCGCCTCAAGCCTGGTGATGCGCTGGTTCCTGCTGCTCGCGGTCCTGTTCGCGATCGGCTACGTGACCAAGACCTCCACCGAGTTTTCGCGCCGGGTGGTCCTGACATGGGCCGTCTTGACTCCAATACCGCTGATCATCATCAGCGTTGCGTTGAACGAATTCATTCGGCAGTTCATGCACTCGCCCACCAATGCACGCAAGGCGGTTGTGGCGGGCTTCAGTGACGTCAGTCGTATGCTGGTGGAGCGCATCCGCGACAGCCGTGAGCTCGGGATCGTGGTCAAGGGCTACTTCGACGACCGCAACTCGGAACGGCTCGGTCTGCCGGAAGGCAAGATGCTGCTCGGCGGGCTCACCGACCTCACGGCCTATGTCAATGCGAATGGCATCGATGTCATTTTCATCGCCCTGCCGATGCGGCAGGTGCAGCGCGTCGTGGACTTGCTGGAGGAGTTGCGCGACACGACCGCCTCGATTTACTACGTGCCCGATATCTTCGTGATTGACCTGATCCAGTCGCGCACGACAGAGATCCAGGGTGTGCCGATCGTGGCCATGTGCGAGACGCCATTCCAGGGAACCAGCGGCCTGGTCAAGCGCGGCATGGATATCGTCTTCAGTCTGCTTGCACTGATCGTCCTGTCTCCGTTCCTCGTGCTGGTGGCCTTGCTGATCAAGCTCAGTTCACCGGGCCCCGTCATATTCCGGCAGCGTCGCTATGGACTCGACGGCCAGGTCATCGATGTGCTCAAGTTTCGCACGATGACCGTCACCGAGGACGGGCCGATCGTGTTACAGGCGACCGTCAATGACAATCGCATCACGCCGATCGGGCGGGTGCTGCGCCGCTACTCCATCGACGAGTTTCCGCAGTTCTTCAATGTGCTGCGTGGCACGATGAGCCTGGTCGGCCCGCGGCCGCATGCGGTGGCGCATAATGAAGAATACCGGCGCTTGATCAAAGGCTACATGGTGCGTCACAAGGTACTACCGGGAATCACCGGCCTTGCCCAGGTGAATGGCTGTCGCGGCGAGACCAGCCGCCTCGGCGACATGCAGCGCCGGATCGAATACGACCTTGATTATCTTCGGCACTGGTCGCCGACACTGGATCTCAAAATTCTCGTTCAGACGGCCCTCCAGCTTTTCACCGACCGCAAGGCCTATTAGTACGGCGGCGCCAGCGGGCGTTTCGCGGCATTGCGGCGTGGCGATGCCTGCCGGGGAGGGCGATGGGCCACGCTCGGCCGGCTGGCTGCTGGGGCTCACGCTTGGCTTCGCCTACCTCACCAAGTCCGCGCTGTTCCTCTCGGGATCGTGGACATCGCGCTCACGGCCCTGCTCGCCGGCAACGCGGACAGGCGCTGGGCTCGCCTCGGCCGTGCGCTCGCGGGCTTCCTGATCGTGGCGGCGCCGATGGTGGCTGCCATGTTCATCTCCGTGGGCCATCCGTGTTCCGGCGACGTAGGCCGCTTCACGTACCTGAAGCACGTGAACGGCATGCCCTGGCCGCAATGGCAAGGAGGCCGCGGAGCTCAAAGGCGCGCTCGTCCACCCGCCGCAGCAGTTCCATGAAGACCCGGCGGCCTGGGAGTTCGCGACGCCGATTCGCGGTAGCTATTCGCTTGCCTACGACCCGGCCTGGTGGATGCAGGGCCTGAAGCCCACGGTCGCCCTGCGGCCCCAGTCGCAGGTAATCGTGGACAACATGGTCTATTACTTCGACCTCTTCCTGCGCCACCAGGGAGGCTTCCTGGTGGTCCTGGCGCTATTAAGGGTGCTCCGCCTGGCCCCGGTGGCGTCGCGCGCCGCGCCTGGACGCGCCAGTGCCCCTCAGCCTATGGGCGTTGGCCGCAATCGGGCTCTATGCCCTCGTGTGCGCCGAATCGCGTTATGTCGCGCCGTTCGTGCTGCTGTTGTGGGCCGGCCCCCTGGCCCATGTCCGCTTGCCGGCGGGCGAGTGGCCAAGGCGCGCGCTCGCCGCCGGCGGCAGCCTGATGGGGCTTTTCGTGTGGGTCAATCTCGCGGCGCTTAATCTGGAAGGGCTTGGCGGACTCATCGGTTATGCATCGCAGCGCCACGGGGAGCAAGCCACGAGCCTGACGAGGCGCAGCCTCGGCGATTGCGGCAGGGCCGATCATCCGCCCATTGCTGAGGCCTTGCGCGCAAATTTCGGACTCGAGCCCGGTGCGCCCGTGACATTCATCGGATACTCCTATTCCGCCTACTGGGCGAAGCTCGGGCGATACCGGATCATCGCCGAGGTACGCCCGGAGGAATTCGAGGGGTTCTGGACGCAGGCAACGACGTTCGAAAAGAGGTGCTTGCGGCATTCGATTCGATCGGCGCGGTTGCGGTGATTTCGGAACCGGCAGCTGCGAATTCCTCAACCGCTGGCTGGAATTCGGTTTCCGGGACCGCTTATCTCATCCGGCGATTGTAGCGACGAAATATCGGCAGCGCTGACCAACGAAATCGCGGATTCGGTGGCGTCCTGCCGGGCGAAACCTGCCTTGCTAAAGGCAGGAATTACAGATACTTAGCTATCAGCGGCGAGAATTTTCTTCTGTGATACAGTTCCGACACGAGCCGCATCGCAACCGTTAGATTATGTTATTGACAGTGAGCAACCTGGCCGCTGCGGGGTTGCTCGGGCGGGTGTCGGTACGCTTCGCATCGCCCGGTGTCCGATTCGGAGGTCAATCAAGAATGATCAGGTCGATGGGAATATTCTTTGTTACCTGGTCGCTGCTTGCCGGCGGCTTCAGCGGGATACCGTTGACGCAGGCGCTGGCCGACGACGCCCCCGGCGACTATCGCTTGCACGCGGGAGACACCATAGAAGTGTCAGTCTGGAAAGAGGTGGACTTGCAGCGCGTTCTCATCGTGCGGCCGGACGGGAAGTTCTCGCTGCCACTGGCCGGCGATATGCAGGCTGCCGGGCAGACACCGGACGAGATCCGGATCGAAATAGAAAACCGACTCAAGGTGTACATCCCGGAACCGGTCGTGACGGTGAGCGTACAGCATGTCGATGGCAATCGAATCTACGTGATAGGCCAGGTCCACAATCCCGGTTCTTTCGTGATGAATCCGCAGCTGAGCGTCCTGCAGGCACTGAGTCTGGCAGAAGGCGGGACGCCATTCGCGAAGCTGGACGACATCGTCGTGATACGCACGATGGGCGGCAAACAACGGAGTCTGCCCTTCCGGTACAGCCGAGTGGCCGAGGGCGGCGATCTCGATCAGAACATCTTGCTGGAGAGTGGCGATGTCATCATTGTGCCTTAGGCGGTCGACAGCGATCGTGGCGATCGTGGCGGTTGCGGTGTTGCCGGCAGGTCCGGCTCAGGCCGCCGACGTCACCGTGCAGCCGTCGGTCGAACTGCGTGCGGAGTCAAGCAGCAATCTGGGCCTGAATCCGGTCACGACCGACGCCTTCGACAGTTACGGAGGCATTGCGGACTTTGCGGCCTTCATACGAATCAATACGCCCCGTGGCGAGACATGGATCGAGCCGCGGATCAAGCTGCAGAATTACACAGAACGCGATCACGAACCGGTTGAGGCATTCCTCGACCTGCGCTCGCATTATAGCTCCTTGCGCAGCGAGTTGGACTTATGGGCCGGCTACGATCGGCGCGACACCTACACCGCGGAGTTCCCGAACGCGGTGATCGATGAGAATAACCCTGGTGACCCGACCACGCCCGAGACGGGCAACAGCCAAATTGGTCTGACGCGCGATCGGGTGGAGGTCCGCCCAACTTACACCTACAAAGTCAACGAGCGCACATCCGTCGGCGCTGAAGTTCTTTACCAGACGGTGCGTTACTCGGAGGAAGCGGCGCAGGATCGCGTGAATTATGACTTTGCCATAACGAATGGTTTTGTCCGCTGGGCGATCAATTCGCGCAGCAACATCAGGGCGGGGGGCTATGTCTCCCGATACGACGCCAAAAACGAGGTGAACCAGACCGATGCCTATGGCGGTACTGTTGCGTTTGAGCGGCAGTGGTCCGAGACCGCCGGTGCGACCGTCGAGGTGATCTTTGAACGGAATGACGTGATCAATGAGCCGGATATGATTGATGAAAGCACCTCCGACTGGGGGGCCGTCGCTACCAGTTACTGGCAAGGCGAGGTCAGCAAATGGCAATTCTCGGCCGGAAAAACATTTACGCCGACCGGCCGTGGCGGCAAGAGCACAGCGTACCAGGCGCGCGTGCAATACGATCGCGACCTGAGCGCCAGATGGCAGTTCAGGGGCGCCGTTCGAGTGCTGAGGGACGAGTCGATCAACCAGATTGGCGAGAGCGGCGACCGCGACTACGCCCGACTGGAATCATACCTGCGATGGGAAATGGCGCCGACGTGGTTTGTCAAAGGCGGGTACACATACACCTACCAGGACCGCGTAAGCGACCCCGGGGCTGCGGACGACAACAAATTCTTCATCAGTGTTGGTTATCTCGGCCTCGAACCTCAGAGACGCTGAACAGACCATGGATACGGTAGACACCTCCCCGACGCTCGCTGACTATCTCGATATCCTTCACCGGCGTCGCATCTATCTCCTCACGATCATTCCTGCGGTGCTGCTGATCGCGATCTACCTCGCCTATGCCTTGCCGCCGCGCTATCGTGCGTCCTCGACCATCCTGCTGGAGCCATCCTCGATCCCGGCGGAGCTGGTTCAGACCACGGTAACGGACTACGCGGATCAGCAGATCGAGCTTTTGCAGAGGCAGCTGATGACGCCGGATCGGCTCGAGACGCTGGTTGCCGAGCTCAATCCCTATCCGGACATGCCGGAGCTGTCGGCTCGGGAAAAAGCGCTGCAATTGGCCAGGGATACGCTCATCGAGCGTGTTGACCCGATCACGTTCGAGGTTCTCAAAGCCTCTAACGCGTTTTCGATCCATTACCTTAATTCGGATCCTAAGCGGGCCCAGGTTATCTCGCAGCGGATAGCGGACCTGTTCCTTGCCTATAATCGACTGAGCCGCAGCGAGCGTGCGTCCGGGACCTACGAATTCATGTTCGTGCAGGCCAAGGACGTTGAAAAAAAGATCGAAGAAGCAGAGCAGCATATTGCGCAGTTCAAGGTCCGGCATGGCGATGCTCTTCCCGAGACGCAGGCGCGCAGTATCGCCGCGATCGAACGCGTCGATCGTGAGTTGCGTGACACCGAGACCCGGATTCGCGCTGCCGAAGAACAGCAGGCTCTGCTCAACGTCCAGTTAAGTCGCCTCAGTCCGACGCTCGTGGGCACTGCGGGAAATTGGCGCACGGAGCTCGCCGCGCTGCAGGCCCAGCTGGCGGAAGCACGCGTGCGCTACACACCTGACCACCCCGACGTGAAGCGCTTACAACGTCAGATAGAAGCGCTGGCGGCGCAAATTGCGAGTGAACCGGCGGCGGCTGCCGTCGTACCTGACAACCCGGATTACCTCGTCGTGCAGAGCCAGCTGGAAAGCGCACAGCATGAACTTGCGGCGCTTGGCGCGACCGCAAGCCGCGCGCGCAGTCAAATCTCGAACTACGAATCGCGACTGTCGGTCGCGCCGGCCGTGGAGCGCGAGTACTCCGAGCTCACACGCGTCCGTGATGTCCTGCTCCTGCAATTCAAGGATATCCAGAGCAAGTTGCGTGAGGCGGATGTCGCGCGGACCCTTGAAACGCAGCAGATGGGCAGCCGCTTCACGGAGATCCGTGCTCCGTCCATCCCTGAGACTCCTTTTGAGCCGAACCGTCTGGGCATCATCCTGCTGGGAATCGTCCTTGGGGGTGGGCTGGCCGCAGGTCTGGCTGCACTTGCGGAATCGTCTGATCCCTCGGTGCGAAGCACCAGGAACCTGCATGAGATCACCACCATCCCTGTCCTTGCCGCCATACCGGTCCTGGTGAATGAGGCCGACCACAGGCGGCAGCGGGTATGGTGGACCTCATACGCGAGCGTGCTGCTGGCGGCGATCGTCCTTGTGGCGTTGACTGTGCTGGTTAATTAGAGGAACGGCAGTGATTATTGAACGGGCTATTGAATTAGCCAGGCAAATGCAGGAAAAGCGGCAGGCAGAGAGTCGGAAGGCTGACGACCAGGACTCCGCTGTCGCATCCCACGCACTTGTAGCTGCCCGGCCACGGGTGGATCGCAGATCCGCACAGCAGTTAAGCGAAGTTCGCCCGGATTTCACCCGGATTGATATCGATCCCGTGGAATGTGAGCGCAACCGTATCGTGCTCACGGTCGACGAAAAGAACGATCTCGGGCGGGCTGAGCCAGCTTACCGGCTGCTTCGCAGTCGCGCGCAGCATGCCATCAATACGGGGAACTGGACCTGCGTTGGCATCACGAGTCCGGGACCCGGTGAAGGCAAGACGGTGACGACGCTGAATCTCGCTCTCAGCATCGCTCGTGAAAAACAGCGTGAGGTTTTCGTTCTCGATCTCGATATGCGCAACCCGAGCGTCCTGAAATACCTCGGCGCGAGGCCAGCGGTCGAAATTTCCGAGTACTTGAAGGGCACCGCCGGTCCAGAGCAGGTGCTGCTCGCAACCGGCGTGGACAACCTCCTGATCGCAGGCAACCGCGAGCCAGTCGAGGGCGCTTCCGAATTGCTGGCTACCCATAGGCTCCCGGACCTGCTGGCCTACATCCGTCGGGTGTCGCCCAGCTCATTGGTCCTGATCGATTTGCCGCCGGTCACCAGCACGGACGAGGCGCTGCAGGTTGCGCCACGAGTCGACGCCATGTTCCTGGTTGTCAGCGAAGGCCTGACGCGTCGAGATTCCCTGACGCGGACGCTCAACCTGCTGAGCGATTTTCACATTGCGGGCCTGATCCTGAATCGGTCTACGGAAACCCGGGGTCGTGACTACTATTATTACCAATGAAGAAGTACTTGTTGCAACTGGAGCGCGTGCTGGCGGTACTGCTGCTGGCGGCAGCGGCGGGGCCGTCAAACCCCAAGCCATATGCGCATCA
>CAYYQQ010000095.1:0-10576 GCA_964473595.1 uncultured Steroidobacteraceae bacterium
CATCCATCCGGTCGAATTCATGCAGCACATGCTCGTGAAAATCGGCGCGCAGAATTTCCCGTACTCGGTGCTGACCGCGCGCCTGCCGGGCAGTAGTGTCTACTTCTATCTGGTCGATTGCCCGGCCTGTTTCGCCCGTTCCGGCATCTATACCTCTGAAGCGGACGAGTATCGGCGCTTTCTGCTGCTGACGCATGCCGCCTTCATGTGCTGCCAGCGCATGGGCTTTGCGCCTCAGATACTGCATTGCAATGACTGGCACACGGCGCTGGCGCCGTTGTGGCTGCGAACGATATACCGCTGGGACAAATTGTTTGCGCACACGCGCAGCGTGCTGACGATCCACAACATGGGCTACCAGGGCATTGTCAGCGCCACCCACGGCGCCGAGCTGCTGGCCGGCGCCGAAGACAGCCTGTTGCACCAACCGGACCTGCATGCCGGCCGCATCAACATGTTGCGTACCGGTGTGCAATATGCCGATCGGGTTACCACCGTCAGTCCCCGCTACGCACGTGAGATTCTGACCGCCGAGTACGGCATGGGACTGGAAGACACACTGCAGGCGCGCAGCAGCGCACTCATCGGCATTCTGAATGGCGTGGATTACGACGAGTGGGACCCACGCCGCGACCGGTACCTGCCGCGCCACTACGGGGCCAATCAGCTGCGCACCAAGGCTGACCTCAAGCAACAGCTGCTGGCGCGTCTCAAACTGCGGGATGCGCCGCGCTGCCCGCTCGTGGGCATCATTAGCCGGCTCGCAATACAAAAAGGCTTTGACCTGTTGATCGACGCGTTGCCACCGTTGCTTGCAACACGCGACTTCAATCTCGCGGTGCTGGGCACCGGTGAACCGCGATATGAAAGATTCTTCATGCGGCTGCAGCGGCAGCATCCCGGGCGCGTGCATTTCCATCGCGGCTACAGCGACGAGCTGGCGCACTGGATCGAGGCCGGCAGCGACATGTTCCTGATGCCCTCGCACTACGAGCCTTGCGGACTGAATCAGCTTTACAGCCTGCGCTATGGAACAGTGCCGGTCGTACGCCGCACCGGTGGGCTCGCAGATACGGTCAGGCACTTTGACGCCGCGACCGGCACTGGCACAGGCGTGGTCTTCAATGATTACAACGTTGAGGCGCTCACCTGGGCCATGAACACCACGTTTGATCTATACCTGCAGCGCGGCAACTGGCGCCGCCTGATGCAGAACGGGATGGCGCAGGACTTCTCGTGGCAACGGCAGGTTCAACAATACAGCGAGATGTACCAGCAACTGGTACAGGAATGATCCGCTATGCCGACGTACGGATGTCGCGGCCATATGCCTGGTTGAGTGCGCGGCACCAGCCGGCGAGGCCATCGTCAAGCGCGCCGTGCCAGAGCTTCCAGCACCAATTACCAGCCATGGTTCCCGGCGTGTTAAACCGCGCTTCGGAGCCAAGTCCCAGCAGATCCTGAATCGGTATCACCGTCAGTCTGGCCGCCGACGCCAGCGCCGCGCGCAACAATGCTTCCGGCATTGGCAGCAGGTCGCTGCGCAGCAGGAAATCGACGCGCTGACGCGCTGCTTCATCAAGCGCGCGATACCAGCCGAGCGTCGTGTCATTGTCATGCGTGCCGGTATAGGCCACCGCGTCCCGATCGATGTGGTGCGGCAGATGCGGGTTGCCCGGCGAACCATCGAAGGCAAATTGCAGCACGCGCATGCCCGGTAGCCCGAACTCGCGGCGCAGCGCTTCGACCGCCTCGGTGACGTCACCCAGGTCCTCCGCCACGAGCGGCAGATCCGGCCAGTCGCGCCTCAGCGTCTCGAGTAGCGCGCGGCCCGGCGCCATGTGCCAGGTACCAGTGCGAGCATTGGCGGCATCCGGCGGCACCGCCCAGAAATCGACCAGGCCGCGAAAATGATCGATGCGCAACACATCGAAACGCGCGAGCTGCACGCGCAGCCGCATGCGCCAGAAGGAAAAATCATCGCGTTGTGCCTGTTTCCAGTCATACAGCGGGTAGCCCCACAGCTGACCATCAGCGGAAAAATAGTCCGGTGGCACGCCCGCGAGTAGCGCCGGCTTGCCGGTCGCAGTCAGCTGCAATTGTTCCTGGTGTGCCCAGGCAGTCGCCGAATCCGGTGCTACGTAGAACGGCAGATCGCCGACCAGGCGCACCGCGCGCTGCTGTGCGTATTCGTGCAACGCCGCCAGCTGCCGCGCAGCTTGCCACTGTATGGTGCGCAGCTGCTCCAGTCGCAGCGCGAGCCGCTGGCGCGCGGCCTCGAGCGCAGCGCGCTCCCGGCCCCGCAGTGGCGCCGGCCAGTCCCACCAGGCCGCGCCACCGCATTCTTCGCCCAGCGCCACGAACAGCACATGGTCCTCGAGCCAGTCCTCGTTGCCCTCGCGGAAGGCGTTGAATGCGCCGCGCTGCTGCTGCGGATCGGCGGCCTCCGCGCTGTCGATGAACTGCGCATCCAACGCGAAATCGGAGCGTGTCCAGTAGGGTGAACGGCTCTCCGACACCGGCCCGAGCGGCAACACCTGCCAGACTGAGAAGCCAGCGCGGGACAGCCAGTCGATGAACGCACGTCCGGCCGCGCCGAAGGCACCGCACTCCCCCGGCAAGGCCGAGGGATGAAGCAGCACACCGGCGCGCCGTCGATCAAACACCGGCAGCCGACGACCGATGACGCCCATGAATCAGGTCTCTCTGCCGGACTCGCCGGCGCGGCGCATCACGCCGCCTGTCACCGGCTGCCCGCGTCCCACCGACAATGGTTGCCCCAGCATTGACGGCGCGGGCTGTCCGAGGGCATCGTACAATCGCATCAGCCGATGCCGGAACAACGCATCGAACTCGTGCACCGATTCGGCCGGGTTGTATTCCCCCAGCCACCAGAACCAGTCGGAACTTTCGCACAGGGCCAGATGTTGCTCGATGCGTGCGCGCGCCGCCGCCGCGAGATCCGGTTGTGCCAGCACCGAATCGGCAGCGCGCTTCGCTTCAACCAGCAAGTCCCAGGCAGCGTTCTTGTCACGCTCGCCAATCCACGTGCCGAGCGTGCCATGCACCCAGCTACCGGCAATTATCCTGGTGAGCGGAGAAGGTTCGTGTTCGCGATCGAGAAATGCCGACAGCGTCATCAGCTCGAGCTCGGCGTGATTGGCCAGCGCCGCGTACAGGCCATTGAGAAAATAGTAACCATTGAATGGATAGTGCTCCCAGGCGTTCTCGCCATCGAGCGCAATCAGCGTCAAGCGCCCATGCTGCCCTGAGTTCTCCCGCGCTGCGCGTTCAAGCTCGCCAACAAGGTTGCTTACGGCATCGTCACCGTGCCAGGTCGCATAGGTGAAGCCGATCAAGTCGGACAACTCGTCGTTCCTGAAGAAACATTGCAGCCGATGATCCGGCACTTGCCAGGCGCGGCCGAGCCCTCCCGGTGCCGCGTCGTTCCACGACACTTCGGGTTGCGCATTGAGGCAGCCGCGCAGTACGTTGCCACCGCTCGCCGTCCAGCGATAGCCGCAGCTCTCGATGATCTCGAGCGTCATCGCGCTGATGGCACCCTCGGATGGCCAGCAGCCGGCAGGGCGGACTTTGAACACCTCTTCGAACACCTGCGTGGCGGCACGCATATGCCACAGCGCACGTTCGGTGCCACCGGGGTAGGCATCGGCATGCGGCAGCGTTACCCCCGGCATGGCGTCTTTGGCGCTGTTGAAATCCACCAGCAGCGGCATCAACGGATGTGCATAGGGCGAGGTGGCCAGTTCTACCCGCCCCTGTTCCTGCAAGGCACGGAAACGCGGCACCACACTGCTCAAGAGCTCGCCGATCAGCTCCAACAGCGTGCGGCGATGCGGTGCCATGAAATTGCGCCCACGTTCAAGCAACGCGGCGACCCGCAGGTCGGAACGTTTGACGGTTTCGCCCAGCCAGGCGATGTGGAACCAGGTGGCCAGATCGCGCAGGTATTGGTCCGACGCAAAAGCCACGCGGTCGAGCGTCGCCAGTGTGCCCGCCATTTCGACCAGTTCCGCGTAGCGGGGATAACGCCCGATCAAGTGCTGGCGATGTGCCCGCAGGCAGGCCTGTAGCAACTGCAGCCGCGGCTCCGCATCGGTCGGCAATGGCACCTCGGCCAGCATTTCCAGCACCGGATCGGGCAGTCTGCAGCCATCATGCAGATGCGCCGCAACGCGCTCCGCCAGGTCTTCCAGCTGTTCGAGCAATACCGGCGTGAAATTGAACACTGCGCGCGCCGCCGGGTTGGCTTCCAGGTGCGCGGCCATGTCCACATAGTCCTTGATGGCGTGCAGGTACACCCAGGGCAGGATGTATTCGCCGGTCAGCGGATCCCGATATTGCGGCTGGTGCATGTGCCACAGCAGCACCACCGGATGGCGGCACGCTATGTTCATGCCTGAGCGGGCACAATCGCATGCAGCATGTCGACGGTGACCAGCACCACGCCGTTGCCGGTGACATGAAAGCGCCGTGAATCGGCGGTGCGGTCGACACCGATCTCCATGCCCGGCGGCACTTCGCAGCCTTCATCCAGGATGGCATGACGAATTTTGCAGTCGGCGCTGATCCTCACGTTCGGCAATACCACTGAACGAAAGATGTTCGAGCGTTCGTCGACACGCACGTCCGAGAACAGCAGCGACTGCTCGACGCGTGCACCCGAGATGATGCAACCGCCTGAGACCATCGAATTGATGGCGATTCCGCGCCGGCCGTCTTCATCCAGCACGAACTTGGCCGGCGGCTGATGCGGCTGGTAGGTCCAGATCGGCCAAAGCTCGTCATACAGATTCAGTTCCGGCGCAATATGCACCAGTTCGATATTGGCGTCGTAGTACGCGTCGACGGTACCCACGTCGCGCCAATAGTACTGCGCACGCGTCTTCACATCGGAGAATGGATAGGCGAACACCTTCAGCTTGTCGATCGACGCCGGTATGATGTTCTTGCCAAAGTCGTGCGCCGAATTCTGATCCTGGGCATCTTCATTCAGCAGCTGGTCCAGCAGCCGGATACTGAACACGTAGATGCCCATCGACGCCAGCGCTACTTCCGGATTACCGGGCATCGGATCCGGGCTGGCCGGCTTTTCGTAGAAATTCGTCACACGGTTCAAATCGGTCACCGACAGGACGCCGAATTTGCGCGCTTTCGCCAGCGGCACCTGTACCACGCCGACCGTGATGTCGGCGCCCTTCTCGACGTGCGAGGCAATCATCGGGCCATAGTCCATCTTGTAGATGTGATCCCCGGCCAGCACCAGCACATACCGCGGCCGGTGCGAACGGATCAGCTCCAGATTCTGGTACACGCAGTCCGCAGTGCCCTGATACCAGTGCGTGCCGATCTGCTGCTGCGCCGGCACCACGTCGATGAACTCGCCGAATTCACCGCGCAGATAACTCCAGCCGCGCTGCACATGCTGGATCAGAGATTGCCCCTTGTACTGCGTCATCAGGAAGATCTGGCGGATGCCGGAATTGACGCAATTCGAGAGCACGAAATCTATGATGCGGAACTTGCCGCCGAACGGCGTGGCCGGTTTGCAACGGTGCGCCGTCAGATCGTGCAGGCGCTCGCCACGCCCGCCGGCCATGACGACCGCCAGCGCGC
This sequence comes from uncultured Steroidobacteraceae bacterium, assembly GCA_964473595.1. Taxonomy (GTDB): domain Bacteria; phylum Pseudomonadota; class Gammaproteobacteria; order Steroidobacterales; family Steroidobacteraceae; genus SCUD01. Next base: position 5,638 of record CAYYQQ010000095.1, read on the forward strand.
CGCTGGTGAGCCGGCTGACGTAGCGACCTGACGAGGTGCGTTTTGGGGTCTTCGGCATGATGTGTAAGTAAAGTATAGTACCGTGACCGGAGCAGCCATGGTCCCGCCTGTCATCAAAACGGTCTTCGGCTGGCTGGAACCGCTGCAGCAGGATCTGCACCGCATCGCATCCGGCCGTCACCACGATCCGCATGCGGTGCTTGGGGCGCACCAGCGCCAGGGCGCGTTGACCCTGCTGGCGTACCTGCCCGCCGTGCGGTCGGTGCGGGCCGCGGCCTGTGAACTCGAGCGGCTCCCGGACAGCGATTTCTTCTGCTGGCAGGGCACCCCGGGCCAATTGCCGGCACACTACCTGCTGAATTGGACCGACAGCCACGGCGTCCCGCGGGCACGGGTTGATCCCTACAGCTTCGCCCCCGCTATCGACACCAACCATCTGGCGGCTTTCTCGCAAGGCCATCACACCAGCGCCTGGCAGCTGCTGGGCGCCCAGCGCATGAACGTCGACGGCATCGATGGCGTGCGCTTTTCCACCTGGGCGCCCAATGCCGAACGCGTCAGCGTGGTCGGCCCTTTTTGCGACTGGGATGGCCGGCGCTTTCCGATGCGCGTGTTGGGCGCGAGCGGCGTATGGGAGATATTCATCCCCGGTCTGGAGACCGGTGAACTCTATAAATTCGAATTCCGGAATCGTGCCACCGGCGCCGTCAGGCTCAAGACCGATCCCTACGGCCGGGCCGCCGAGCAACGCCCCGGTACCGCCTCGCTTGTCGTGCAGTCCGGTCACCTGTGGCGCGATGGCGACTGGCTCGCAGCGCGCGCACAGCGCAACTGGCTGCACGCACCGATGAGCATCTACGAGGTGCATAGCGGCTCGTGGCGACGACACGACGACGGGCGCTTTTACTCCTGGAGCGAGCTCGCCTCCGAATTGATCCCGTATGTCCGCGATGCCGGCTTCACCCATATTGAACTGTTGCCGATCACCGAGCACCCGCTGGATGACTCGTGGGGCTATCAGACCACCGGCTTTTTCGCGCCCACCAGCCGCCACGGTTCCCCGGATGAGCTGCGCCAGTTCATCGATCAGTGTCACCAGTCCGGCATCGGCGTATTGCTCGACTGGGTGCCCGGACATTTCCCGCGCGACGCACATGGGCTGGCAAATTTCGATGGGGCCGCACTGTATGAGTATCACGATCCGCGCAAGGCAGAACACCGCGACTGGGGCACGCTGATTTTCAACTATGAGCGGCACGAAGTGCGCGCCTTTCTGATTTCCAGTGCCTGTTACTGGCTGGAGGAATTCCACTTCGACGGCCTGCGCGTCGATGCCGTCGCTTCCATGCTCTACCTGGATTTCGGGCGGCAGCATGATTACGTGCCAAACCGGTACGGCGGACGCCACAATCTCGAGGCAATCGATTTTCTGCGCGCGCTGAATGCGACCACTCACACGCGTTTCCCCGGCACCGTGGTGATCGCCGAAGAATCGACCGATTGGCCGCAGGTCAGTCGACCTACCGATGGTGGGGGTCTCGGGTTCTCGATGAAGTGGAACATGGGCTGGATGCACGACACGCTGGGCTATTTCACGGAGGACCCCGTGAATCGCCGGCATCACCACCACAAACTGACGTTTGCCATGATGTACGCTTACACGGAGAACTTCGTGCTACCGCTGTCACATGATGAAGTGGTGCATCTGAAGCGCTCGCTGTTTGGCCGCATGCCGGGCGATCGCTGGCAGCAGTTCGCTAACCTTCGCCTGCTGTACTCCTACATGTGGACGTTTCCGGGCAAGAAGCTGCTGTTCATGGGCGGTGAACTGGCGCAGCCCTGGGAGTGGGATTTTCGCCAGTCACTGCCTTGGTGGCTGCTGGATCATGCCGAGCATCGCGGCGTGCAGCGTACGGTCACTGACCTGAATCATCTCTATCGAAACGAGCCCGCGCTGCATGGGCTTGAATTCGAACCGCGCGGCTTCAGCTGGCTTGATTGCGATGACGCGGCAAGCTCCATCCTGAGCTATCTGCGCCACAGCCACGACCGCCACCTGATCGTGGCGCTGAACTTCACGCCCGTGCCGCGTTACGGCTATCGCGTCGGTGCGCCCCATGGCGGGTATTACCGCGAAGTATTCAACTCCGACTCCAGCCATTATGGCGGCAGCAATCTCGGCAACTCCGAGTGCGTACAGGCCAGCTCGCACCCGCACCAGGGGCGGCCGTATTCGCTGACAATCACGTTGCCGCCGCTCGGCGCGCTGATCCTCGCGCCGGAATAGGCGCCGTTACAAACGCTTGAGCAAACCGAGTTCGAGAGGATGCGACAACAGCGCGTGCGTCGGGCGAATGCGGACCTCGGTGCTGAACTGACCGGCGCTCGGTGGCGGCGAGTCGAGCGCGTAAATCTGCGAGCCGTCGCTGTCGGTCTCACCAGTCGCCGTCAGCGTCGCGCGCCAGGTATCACTGTCCTGCTCGTGGTCGAACGAGCACAATGGCGGCAGCTCATGACCGCCACGTGGTAGCAGGCGCTGGCCGCGGAATTCAACGGCAACGTCCGTTGGCGTGAGTCCGTTCAGCGCCGCGGCCACGCGCAACTGCAGGCGGCCGGCGTGCGCCAGCTCGCGCGGCGCATCCGACAAACCGCGCAGCGTCACGCCCGGCCAGGCACGCACTACGCTTTGTTTCCATTGCGCCAGGTCGCGCGCCCCCGCCGCCTCGTTGGCCAGCAGCGCTGCTCCATGCGCAGCCGCCGGCCGATACATGCCACGCGCGTAATCGGCGACCATGCGGCGCATGTTGAACTGTGGAATCACGGTCATCATCGCGCGCTTGCAGTAATGCACCCATTCGTGCGACAGCCCGGCACCGCCGCGTTCGTAATACAGCGGCACCACTTCACTTTCCAGCGTGTCGAGGATCAACTCGCTGTCGAGCGCATCGCGCCGCTCCGGGTCTTGCGCCTGCCCTGGTGGAATGCCCCATCCATTGCTGCCATCGAAGCCCTCTGCCCACCAGCCGTCGAGAATGCTCAGATTCAAGCGGCCGTTGATGGCCGCCTTGATGCCGGAAGTGCCGCTGGCTTCGAGGGGCGCGATCGGATTGTTGAGCCACACATCGACACCCGACACCAGCCAGCGCCCCAGCTGCATGTCGTAATCTTCGAGAAACACGACGTTGCCGGCAAACTCGGGTGTGAGCATCAGCTGCTTGATTTCGCGCAATACCTGCTGGCCGGGTTGATCGGCCGGATGCGCCTTGCCGGCGAACAGGAACAACACCGGGCGTTGTGAACCATTTATCAGGCGCGCCAGCCGCGCGCGATCACGCAACAGCAGCCCGGCGCGCTTATAAGTCGCGAAACGTCGCGCGAAGCCCAGCGTCAACACGTCAGGTTGCTCAGGATCGAGGAGTCGCGTGACGTGGCGCAGTTGCGCGGCGCTTAGGGACTTGCGCGCGAACTCGCGCCGCAGCCGCTCGCGTACTCCGGCCAGCATGCGTGACTTGGTGTTCTGTGCCACTTCCCAGAAAATCTCATCAGGCACCGCTTCGAGCGCCTGCCAGTAGCTGGAGTCGGACAAGCGCTCGCGCCATTCCGGGCCAATATGACTGTCGAAGAACGCATGCCAGCTCTGCGCAAGAAAGGTCGGCACGTGCACACCATTGGTGACATAGCCGACCGGATTTTCCGCCGCGCTGACTTCCGGCCAGCGATCCGCGCACAGTTGCGCCGAAACGCCACCGTGAATGCGACTTACGCCATTCACGTAGCGCGAGCCGGCGAGCGCCAGGCGCGTCATGTTGAACCAGTTCGGCACATCGGGAGCCAGACCCAGTTGCAGCAGCCGTTCCACAGGGACGCCCAGCGACTTGGCGAAGTTTGCAAAGCAACTCGCGAACAAATCATCTCTGAACGCATCGTGACCGGCAGCGACCGGCGTGTGCGTGGTAAACACGCAAGCCGCCGCGGCCAGCTCCAGCGCCGCGTTGAAGTCCAGACCCCTTGCCAGATTTTCGCGCAGTAACTCAAAGATCAGGAAGGCCGCGTGCCCTTCATTGACATGCCAGACCGCAGGCGCCAGTCCCAATGCGCGCAGCGTGCGCACGCCGCCCATTCCCAGAATCATCTCCTGGCGGATACGCAGGCTTTCATCCCCACCATAGAGGCGGTGCGTGATGTCACGATCCATCGGCGAATTGTCGGCGAAGTCGGAATCGAGCAGATAGACCGCCACGCGGCCGACCTGTGCTCGCCACACGCGTGCGGTCACTTCCTTGGCGGCGATCGGGATCTTCACCGTGAGCCACGTACCGTGCGGGTCACGCACTGGTTCCACCGGCAAATCGCGTGGATCGCTGTCGGCGTAGTGCGCATGCTGCGCGCCATCATTGTCCACTGACTGCGAGAAGTAACCCTGCCGATACAACAAACCGACCGCCACGAAGTTCAGCTGTTCGTCGCCCGCCGCCTTGCAGTAATCGCCGGCCAGAATTCCCAGGCCCCCCGAGTAGATGGGAAAGCTTTCATGGAATCCGTATTCGGCGCAGAAGTAGGCCACTAACGGCGCATCGGTGCGCGGCGCCGGCGCGGTAACATAGGTATCGAAGGCGGTCACCACGCGCTGATAGCGCTCCAGATAGTCGGCATCGGCCGCGGCCCAATCGAGATGCTGCTGGTCGACACAACGCAGCAGCAGGCGCGGGTTGCCGTTGACCTGCTCCCACAATTCCGGATCGAGATCTTCAAACAACGCACGCGTCGGTCGATGCCAGCTGAAAAACAGATTGCCCGCCAACTCGCTCAGGCGTTGCAGCGATGCGGGAATGACGGATGTGACTTCGATCAGGTGGGCCATGCAAATGTTATCCAGAATGTGTCGTCCGGGCCGACCCGGTAGAGAGGACCCTGCAACTTCAGACGGTTTTCGCGGCCG